>JANXAQ010000010.1 GCA_025062105.1 Thermoguttaceae bacterium | reverse complement strand
CTTCGATTGAGTCCGGAGCTTTATGCGGCGCTGGAGGCCTGGGCGCAGCAGGAGATGCGCAGCGTCAACAGCCAAATTGAATATATCCTGCGCGAAGCGGTGCGGCGTCGGCAGCGGAGTTTAGAGATTCCCTTGGCCTCTTCGGCAGAACCAACAACGGACATTAAAGACGTTTCTTCTACTGAATCGCCTCCATCAGCCGCCGAGGGGGCTTCTGCTTGTAATTTGGGCCAACCGACAGGGCCAGGGAAAGACGACGCAGCAACTTCCTCGCCGCCGCATTCTCCCTCTTGCTAGTACAACCTTTTCCTCCTCGTTTCGTTTATTGGGGATCATGTCCGTTCCCGAGCGACGGCGGTTCGGAGCGGATTCTGCTTGAGGCCAGATTGCCGCTTGAAAAGATGTTCTCCTGGAAGCCGGCTCCGCAGCGGCCAAGAGGATCGGGAGCCTAACCGTCGCCTCCTAACCGGTGGAAACCGGCCGCCGGCAGGCTTAAAATACAGCAGTGGGAAGTGGGCTGGCAGACCAATGATTTTGGGGCTTCTGAGGGAGGACTTGCCATGACGAATCGAACGAATCTGTGGGCTGCGGCAAAAGGCTTTATGGCCGTGGGACTCTGGATGGGGATGTTCTTGGCTGGTTGGTTAACGGGAACAGATTTCGTCTGTGCGGCGGATGTGGCAGCCGCGCCGAGCCCAGCGCCCTCGCCTGGAATCGTCTTTCGTGCCGGCTTTGCGGAACGGGATATTACTCCTGAGATTGGCATGGAGCAGCCGGGCGGGTATATAAAAGCTTACCACAAGAGTTTTCATGATCCATGCAAAGTACGGGCCGCCGTGTTCGACGATGGCAAAAAGCGGGTCGCATTGGTGGGTCTGGATGCTTTGATACTTCGGGAGCCTTCTGTGGCTGCTGCCCGAAGCGGCATCCAAAAACGCTGCGGGATCCCACCAGAAGCGGTGATGATTGCCGCTTCCCATTCCCATTCCTCTGGCCCGACAGGCATGGTGCTACCAGGCGAATATGATCATGCCTCCGAGTTGGTCAAGAAGTTGGCCTATGAGCTTTCCTCCTGTGCCGATCCGAAGTACCTAGCCAAGGTGGAAGAAGCGATTGTGGAGGCGGTCTGCACGGCGGATGCGGCCAAGGTGGAGGCCGAGTGTAGTTTTGGCCGAGGCATGGAAAACCAAGTAGCCTTTAACCGACGATTTCGGATGAAAAATGGTCGCACCCATACCCATCCGGGTCAGGGTAACCCGGATATTATCTGTCCGGCGGGGCCGACCGATCCGGAAGTAGGCGTTATCGGAGCCTGGGACAAGCAGGGGAAACTACTAGGTTGCATTGTGAATTTCGCCTGCCATGCGACAACCAATCCAGGTGGGATATCCGCCAATTACATTTATTACTTGGAGATGGCCATTCGAGGGATGTTCGGCCAGCACGTGGTGGTCGTGTTTATGCCGGGGGCATGCGGCGATGTTACCCAGGTAGATAACCTAAGTCCTTATGCTCATCCGAAGGCAGAGCAATGGGCTCGGATGGTCGGCGGACGGGTGGGTGCCGAAGCGGTTAAAGTACTGGTCTCAGCCGAACCAGGCTCCCAAGTGCCATTGGACTACGCTAATACGGTCTTGGAGTTCAAGCGGCGGGTGCCTAGGCCGGAACGAGTGAAAGCCGCTTTAGAAATCGTCCAAAAAGATCCCAAAGAGGTAGGCCATACCGAGTGGGTCTTTGCCAAGGAGATAGTGCTTTTAGATGCCAAGTTGGCCAAGGAACCTACGGTCAAAGCAGAGGTGCAGGCCATCCAAGTTGGCCCGGTGGTACTCATTGGTACGCCGGCGGAGTATTTTTGCCAGTTCGGTCTAGACATAAAAGCGGCAAGCCCGTTTCCGATCACTTTTCCGGTGATGTTGGCTAATGGCTGCGTGGGATATGTGCCTACAGAAGAAGCCCTTTCGCCTACCGGGGGCGGCTATGAAACTAGGCTTACTAGTTACAGCAATCTGGAACCGGCAGCTGGCCGCAAAATGGCTGAAGCTGGCGTGGAACTAGCCCGCAAAATGAAGCCTGGGACTCTGCCCACCCGGCCGCCGCATCCACCGTTTCAAGGCACTGGCTGGTCCTATGGCAATGTGCCCGCCGAATTGGATTGATCTTTTAACCACCCCCAAGAATGGGAATGCTAGCTTCAACATGCTAGAGAAAAATCTCCTTTCCCTGGCCAGGGATGTATTTTAAGAGTCTCTAACACGACTTTTGCCATTTTTGGTCTTGTCCTGGAAGAGGAAAGTTTCTAAATCCTGGTAACGATTGAAGTCAGGGGATTTTGTGAACAAAAGGGAGTTTCAGCATAACTCCAGGAAGTAAACCAAGTTAGGAAAAAAGGCAAAAGTCGAGCTAAGAGGCGGTCCGAAAAAGCATTTTGGAACCTCTGCAAAATCCTGAACATGTAGTGAACTTTATGGACTTTTGATTCTATAGCCGTTCGGTTCTTCTATCCGAACACCTACTATCTATTGGGTGCTAACAATACTGCAGCTCTATATGTTGTGTTAGAGGAAGGACATCCAAAATGGTATAAAAATATCCTCCTTG
>JANXAQ010000008.1 GCA_025062105.1 Thermoguttaceae bacterium | reverse complement strand
CACAGAGGCTGGGCAGCACAGCGGGAACATCCAACCGTTTTTTGTCCTTCGCCCCCACAATGGGTTTAAAGAGAAGGTGATATAAGTACATTAAAGATAAAAGGTTAGAACTATTTTGTTCTGGCAACCCGACTTGGAACTACTCAGACAGCTTCTAAACTCGACTTTTGCCATTTTTAACCCTGTACCGAAGGGGCCACGCTCTAACTCTTTGGAGGCATTAGAGTTAGGAAATTATATGTACAAATGAAGGGTTCTCCTTAAGTTTCGAGGTCAAAAGAAGTTAGGAAAAATGGCAAAAGTCAAGCTAAAAAGGAATGTAACATTTTAGCCAAATGGAGGACTGTGGCCTTCTTGCACACGCAGGGATCCAGGAACTGGAATAAGGGTAAAAACTGGATTCCCGCCTCCGCGGGAATGACTAGAGGAAGGCCCCCTGATCCTGCCCGACTTGTCCCAGGCCCCCTCCCTTGGGGGCTCGCTGTTATACACATCTTTGGGATGGATTTACCCTCACAGCAGCAGCAAATGATTGCCCCAATTAGGGGGATAACAAACCTTCCAAAACAAGCCAATAGTTACTTTGGGTAAATTGCACAATTTAGGAAAAATCATTTAGAAGATCAGGAGAGCTTTAGTTTCAGAAAATGGTTTGTGTGTGTTGTTCAACGAGTTTTCCTGCTTTGCCTGAAGTGATGTCCGAGCGTCTGAACTCCAACTTGTGTATAACAGCGAGCTCTTGCGGGAGAGGGGAGAAAAACAAGCCCTCTCCATTCGACTGAAGCGTTTCAAAAGAATGATTCTCTACGGGATTGTGGGATTGTGTTTTTTCTTTTCTGTACTTTCTCAAAATTTCCCTTTATGGGGGAGGGTGGGATAAAACCGTTCTGGCCCGGGTGTTGCTGGAACGGCTGCCTGCCTGTACTTTATGATGCCTAACAGCCTAACCTGGTGAAAGGTCATAAGTTGGAGGAGCAATTTGGGGGGACTGCTCGCGGGGGAGGGCTTAGGAGCCGGAAATGTCCTTCGGGCATAGCTGGCCCAAGTTGGCCTCGGTCTATAGCCTCCCCCCTGGATAGGCATTTTTCAGAAAGTACAGCACTTTTGGGAGGGAAAATAAAAGAGGCTTAGGCGGACTGCTAGACAGAATAGAAAAATTAAATATAATGCAAAATTATGCGGATGGGCCAGTCAGAAGGGCTTGTGCCAGGATCGTTTGAAACCAGAGGAGCTTGTCATGGGGAGGTGCCGAAACGGTTTCAGCTATGTAGGGAGGGCGGAAAGATGGTCTGGGGGCAAAGGGAACACCTTCTGCTCTATGCTTCATGGTTTCACCCTAGTGGAACTTTTGGTGGTGATTGCTATTATTGGGATTTTGATTGCCCTGCTTTTGCCAGCGGTGCAGGCAGCCCGAGAGGCTGCCCGGCGGGCCCAGTGTGTCAATAACCTCAAACAACTAGCCCTAGCCTGCCACAACTATGAAAGCGCACACAAATGTTTTCCTATCAGTATTAGCCCTTGGCGGGAAGGTCCCCGGCCGACGGCAGAGCCAAACGGCAAAGGTTGGATCATAAGCATCCTCCCGTATATCGAACAGCAGCCAATGTTTGAACAATGGAAAGCCAAAGGAGGCTTTAACGGCACGTTCAGCGATACCGGCGGCATCCGACGCACTGAATGCCGAGACTTGATCAACCAACCTCTGCCGGTCCTCACCTGCCCCTCTGATCCTCAAGCCCCCATGCTCTCCAAAAACGAGTTCCAACTCTGGGGCATCGAGGTGGCTACGACCAACTACAAAGGCGTTATCGGCGATACCCGCATGGGCGGCGGCAGTAGCATGTGGCAGGGCACAGAACCCGATTGCCATTACACCACCGGCTGCAACGGCATCTTTTACCGGAATAACTATCAGGAGCCGATCAAATTCGGCCATATTATCGACGGCACCGCCCATACCTTTTTGATCGGCGAAGATGTACCAAAGTATAACGCCCACTCGGCAGCCTATTACTCCAATGGGGATTATGCCAGTTGCCATGCCCCGCCCAATTTCTTCCCCGATGAAACCACGGTAACCCGCGACCACTGGTGGAATGTGATGTCCTTCCGCAGCTTGCATCCGGGTGGCCTCAACTTCGCCAAGGCTGACGGTTCGGTTACCTTTATCCCACAAGTCATCGATCAGACCACATATCGTGCCTATTGCACTAAAGCAGGTAAAGAAGTCCCCAAACCGATCGAGTAATGGTTCCCTTTTGCTGGAGGCATGCAGAGGCAACTGGGATACCGCCAAAGGGGACTTCGGCTGCCCCTCCTCTCAGCATCGAAACTGACTTTTCCAACTTCCTCAGGAGATATGTACATGAGTTACCTTATGAAGTCCTCCAGCCGGACTGGCATTGTGCTCTTAGGGGGTGTCTTGGCCTGTTTGGCTGGTTGTGGGAAAAAAGAGAATTTGGTCTCCG
>JANXAQ010000006.1 GCA_025062105.1 Thermoguttaceae bacterium | reverse complement strand
GATAGAAAAACCGAACGGCTATAGAATCAAAAGTCCATAGAGTTCACTACATATTCATGATTTTGCAGAGGTTCCTTTATCCAATTTCGGTTGTTCCAACGAGCTTTTGGGATTTGGCTAAAGTAAAGTTCGAACGCTTCAACGCCAACTTGTGTATAGCAGCTTGTGTATAGCAGCGAATTTTTGGGGGACCTCCACTTGGAGCAGCTTTTGGGGATAAAAAGCACTACCCGAGCGGAATCCTACCAATGTTTAATGACGAAGGTCCCCATCCTGTCCGGTTCACCCGGAAAGCACTACTTTCCTGGTAGATGACCAGGCAACTCCTCCCCTGCACGTGCACATTCCAAAAAAAGAGCCCTCCGTAGGCGGGGCAGGGACCTACGAAGGGCGATAAGTGAGGGACATCCCTCACAATCATAGTATCGACCATATTCGAGAAAATGTCAACCCCCTTTTCTGGGGGCAAGATGGAGAAAAAACTTCCTTGGCGACAGGATTTTTGAGATGAATATTTCCAAAACCTTCTTTTGGGTGGAAAAAAATACCATCTTAATGGTAAACTTAAATGCGGTTTTCCACTCCCTAACCATCCCATTCAGGAAAACAAGACCTCAGATACCGGGGGGGCAAACCAGTCGGGGCCACCTAATTTCTAAAATGGCCAGATTCGAGGTGCTAGGACCACTGTAATGGCCAAGACTAAAAGATTCATGGGGATGCCCACTTTCAGGAAGTCGCCAAACCGATAACCGCCCGGACCATACACCATGAGGTTGGTCTGATACCCCAAAGGAGTGGCAAACGAACTGGAGGCCGCCATCATCACCGAGATAATAAAAGCCATGGGGTTGACATCCAGTTGGTTGGCTGTGGCCAATGCAAACGGGGTCATCAAAGCAGCCGCTGCATTGTTAGTAACCAGTTCCGTGATTAGGCTGGTAGCCACGGAAATGACCACCAAGGCCCACCAAGGATCTTCGCCCACTTGCTGCAATAGGGCCAGGACCAGGGTTTTGGCGGCACCGGTTTTTTCCAGGGCTAAGCCTAGCCCCAGGGCGGCGGCAATAGCCACCAGCAACCGTCCATCCACCGCCCGCCGGGCCTGCTCCAGCCGACAACAGCCGCTCAACAACATCAAAGCCGCCGCCACCAGTCCGGCTTTGAACATGCTAATCGGGGCCAGTTGAAGGACCCAGCCGGCCAGCGGCACCTGGAAGCCGGCCAACCACTCACTGACGGCAACCAAACCCACCATGCTCAGCAAAATCCCTATGGCCACTGCAGCCCGTTCAAACCGAGGCGGCGAAGAGTTTTCCAATCGACTGACAAGGAAGAAATCCCGGCTATTGCGGTGTTGCTGCAGAAACGACGGATGCGCCTCCAATAGCAACGTATCTCCGGCCTGCAGGACGATATCCCCGATTTTGCCGGGGATCCGCTGCCCGTGCCGAGATACCGCAATAACCACCGCCCCATAAATGGATCGGAATCGGCCGTCCCGAATGCTTTTGCCAACTATTGGGCAGGACTCACTGACAACCGCCTCTAGCAGGCAGCGGTCTGGCCGGGGAGTGTCCAATTTGAAAATCTGATCCGGTGCCGGCACCAACCCCCGAATCTTTTGCAGATCGACCACCGATTCCACCACGCCGACAAACACCAGGCGGTCGCCTGCTCGGAGCCGTTCCTGCGGCCCAACCGCCGGCAACAGCATCCCCTCTCGTTCGATTTCAGCCAAAAACACCCCGGGTAAATGCCGAAGCCCAGCCTGTTCGATCGTTTTGCCTACCAAAGGACTGCCAGGTTCCACCATCATTTCCACCGTATATTGGCGGGGATCTTCCTGAATCGGCTGAGAGGGCGTACGCTCCGGCAAAAGACGTCGGCCAATGAACATCATAAACCCAATTCCGGCCAAAGCCGTGGGAATGCCCACCCAAGAAATGTCCAATAGCCGAAGACCTCGAGGCAACCGCCTTTCCGATTGCCCGGCAGCCTGTTGGGCAAGCAAATCGTCCGAACCAGCTGGATGCTGGAAACTGGCCGGGCTGGGGGAAGGCAGTTGGCTGCCCAGTTGGCCCCCGGCACCGACCCGAACATCCTGACCCGACCCTGAGGAGGGGATCGGAAGCTGTCGGGCGGCTTCGAAGGCTTGAATGACCATGCCATTGACCACTAAATTGGTGCTGGTGCCGATCAGGGTGCAGGTGCCTCCTAAAATGGCCGCATAACTTAACGGCATCAACACTTTGGAGGGATGGATTTTGTTTCGTCGGGCCCAATCATGCACTGCCGGCAAAAGCATCGCCACTAGCGGCGTATTGTTCATAAATGCACTGAATAGCGCCGACGGTGCCATTACTCGCCAGATAGCACCGGCCTCGGAACGGGGTCGGCCAAAAAGCCGTTCGGCCAACCAATGCACCGCCCCCGTCTCAATCAGCCCCCCCGAAACAATAAAAAGTACCCCGATGGTTATCATCCCTTCATTGGCAAAGCCAGCCAGGGCCTCCGAGACCTCAAGTACTCCGCTCAGTACCAGGACTGTCAGGCCGCCTACTAAAAGTACTTCTGGGGGAAATCGGCTGGTAGCCAAGGCTGCTATCACTACCGCCACCACCGACAACGTCAACCAACCCTCCCAACCCATCCGGGTTCCCCTTTAACTTTATGTGAACTTTTATACCTCAAAAGCCCCTCCAACACAGATACCGCCATTGACATGTCAAAGTTTATTCTCTCATAGCAACATCAGTCACAAAAGAGGATTAGTAGCAGTCTGGAAATGCATTTTTCCCGAGGAAAACACCTCGGTAGCTGGATTAGCTAGAATCCCAAATGTGGCTATTTTCCTCGTGTTTTGCTGTGGGGGAGTCGGTTCATCCCCACCCTATCGGAACATGCCCAAATCTTGATGTGCGGACAGCCTCTTAGAGTATCAGAACCCAAGCCGGAGTTTATGCAATAGTCAACCAAACGAGGGAATCGGCGTCGAAACGGAAAAGCGAAAAGCAGTTCCCCATGGACAGAGCAACAGGTGCTAGGCAGCTGTTGGCCTGCCGTCTTCCACTACGTGCAGGCCACATTCGGTTTTGCACATGCCGGGCCAACGGCCAGCCCGTTCGTCTTCGCCCGCCTTAATCGGCCGGGTGCACGGCCAGCAACCGATGCTGGTATAGCCCCGCTCATGAAGGGGATTATAAGGAATCTTCTCCTGAGCTATCCGCTGCCAAACTTGCCGAGAGGTCCACCTAGCCAACGGATTGATCTTTACAAGCCCAAATTTGTAGTCCCAACCGACGATCGGAATCTGTGCCCGATTCGCTGTCTGATCTCGGCGCAGCCCGCACATCCAGGCCGCATAGCCTCCAATGACCCGCCGAACCACTGCAATTTTACGATCTCGGCAACACCGGTCCGGATCGGTTTTATATACAGGGCCGCCATGAAGCGCTTCATATTCTTCTACCGAAAGTTCTGGCCGTTGCAGATCCACAACAATCCCATACCGTTCAGCAATCCGATCCCGCAGCTCCAAAGTTTCCGGAAATTGATACCCGGTGTCGATATTGAAAACGTATGTCCTTGGTTCAATCTTGGCCAACATCGAAAGCATCAGACAGCCTTCTGGTCCGAACGCAGTAGCCATGGTAAGCTTGGGAAAGTAATGATCCACGGCCCACTGAATAATCTGCTCTGGCGTGGCGTCCTCCAATTTTCGACTTTCCTCAGCTAAAATAGCCAACTCCTCCTGGCTAGGAGGATTGCACCGGTAGGCCTCTGGTGTCAAAATGTACGGCGTGGAGCCAAATTTGAGGCTTTTTCCCCCCAGAGCAACTTCTGCGGAGGAGGGCAACCCCAAGGGTTCAGCTTCTTCCGGATGCCCTTGCCCAGAATGCCGCTGGGGCCGCCTGGAAAGGACCTGCAACAAAGCTAGATCAGTGTCCTTGTGCTTCATCAGTTTACTTCCTTTATTCACCAAACATGCACATCTTTAAAAGTTCTCCGACTGCCCTAGGGGAGCAGGCCGGGCCCATAATTTCACTGAGTCCATCTCGGGTCTTCAAAAAGGGCTGTTCTTTCTATGAAGTCGATGGAGTGGTTTTAAAAAGCGCGGAAAAATTGATTAATTTGATCAACAAAGTTATGATTTATCTTACTATTTTTATCGAAAAAGTCAACTTCAAAAAACAAAAAAATAACCAAAGTCCCTGGGTTTCCTCTAAATGAATAGAATATACCCATAAAAGGGGGTATTGAAATACATAAATAGAGGAAATTTCAGGAAAAGATAGTAGATGGGTTGGAAAATTCCAGCCTAAAATACTCTACTATGATAATAAAATTAGGAAACATTTAAAGGAAAAAAACACCTCCCGAAAGGAACCATCTTTCATGAGCACCGACCCGGCCCCTTGGAGCAAATTGGAAGAAATCAAACAGCAAAGCCAATTTTTACGCGGCCAAATCGCCCAAGAACTGGCTCAACCTACCGACCATTTTGAAGAAACTACCGCCCATCTACTCAAACATCACGGGATTTATCAACAGGATGATCGAGATCGCCGGGGCCAACCAGGTCCGGAGGGTCAAGAGCGGACTTGGATCATGATGGTGCGGGTTAAGATTCCCGGTGGTCGGCTGACAGCGGACCAATGGTTGCTGTTGTCGGCCTTGGCCGATCGATTCGGCAATGGCACGATTCGGATCACCAATAGGCAGGATGTGCAATTTCACGGGGTTCGGAAAGTTTTGTTGGCTCCTCTGATGCAAGCTCTGCATCAAGCGGGTTTAACCACCCTGGGGGCTTGTGGGGATGTGGTACGTAATGTGCTTGTTTGTCCGGCCCCGGTAGCCGACGGCGGCATCCGAGAGCAGCTTTTCGCCCATACCCAGCAACTTACCGCCCATTTCCTACCTCGGACTAAGGCCTACCAGGAAATTTGGCAAGGCGCCGGGTCGGACAGCGTCTGTTCCACCGGACAGTTTCCCCCGGCATCTGAGGAAGAAGAACCCCTGTATGGCACTAACTATCTGCCTCGGAAGTTTAAAATCGCTTTCGGTCTGCCGGAGGATAATTGTGTCGATATTTACACAAATGATTTAGGTTTTTTGGCTCTCGCCGAGCATGGCCAAATTCGGGGCTATGAGGTCCTGGTCGGCGGCGGCCTTGGAATGACACCGACGGATAAAACCACCTTTGTTGCCTTGGCCCAACCGTTAGCGTTCATTCGGCCCGAAGAAGCTATTCCTCTTGCTGAAGCGGTGGTCAAACTGTTCCGGGATCATGGCAATCGGGCTAACCGGCGGCGTGCTCGACTGAAATATCTGGTGGCCGATTGGGGCCTGCAGCGCTTCCGTCGGGAACTAGAGCGATACTATGGGCAGCCCCTGCTCCCCCCGCAAAACCTCTCCTTAATCGGCCTGGACCATCATTTGGGATGGCACCTGCAGCCCAATGGCCGATGGTTCTACGGCCTATATGTGGAAAACGGCAGGGTGGCAGATCGTCAGGCCCGGTTAAAAACCGCCTTGGAGCAGATCTGTCAGCAATTCCGACCGGGCATTCGACTTACCCCCATGATGTCCGTTTTGATAACCGACTTGGCTGCTGAAGATCGGTCCAAACTGGAGAGGGTTCTTCGAGAGCATGGAGTTCGGCTTTCCGAGGAGGTGCCTTTGGTTCGGCAGTATTCTGGTGCTTGTGTGGCTCTGCCGACCTGTGGACTGGCCATTACGGAAAGCGAACGGGCATTGCCGGGGATTTTGGACGGATTGGAGGATGTGCTCGCCCGGCTGGGTTTGGCGCGGCTGCCGATTTGCATCCGGATGACTGGTTGCCCAAATGGTTGCGGTCGGCCATACAATGCGGAGATTGGCCTGGTGGGCCGGGCCAAAGACCAGTATGCTCTTTATCTGGGCGGCAGCTTCCTGGGCAACCGTTTAGGATTCCTGTACGAACCGATGGTGCCACGGAGCCAGATTGTGCCTCTGCTTACCAGCCTGTTTGAGGTCTTTTCGCATCATCGGTTGAGCGGGGAAACCTTCGGCGATTTTTGTGTCCGCACCGGCCCGGAATCCTTACGCCACTTAGTAATCTCCAGAGACAAAACTAACTAATATTCATGATATCATATTCATTAATGAACATGTTAAACTAGTTCTGATGGCCGGTTCTTGTTTCTGGTGGCAGTTTCTGGCGGGAAACTAGCAGTCGGAAAACTATTTGTGCTTTATCTTCCTTCGTAACATTTCAGCCAACTGAAGAAACCTGCCGCTGCCCGCCGTGGGCTCGCTGTTATACACATCTTTGGGATGGATTCACCCTCACAGCAGCAAATGACTTCCCCAACTAGGGGGATAACAAACCTTTCAAAACAAGCCAACAGTTACTTTGGATAAATTGCACAATTTGGGAAAAATCATTTAGAAAATCAGCAGATCTTTAGTTTCAGAAAAAGATTTGTCTATATTTTCTATTTGATCCATTCTGTGTTGTTCAACGAGTTTCCCTGCTTTGCCTAAAGTGATGGCCGAGCGTCTGAACTTTAACTTGTGAATAACAGCGAGCCCGCTGAGGGGAGAAGGGAAAAATTAGGTGCCCCGCCATCTCGACTTTTGCCTTTTTTCATAACTTCTTTTGTCCTCGAAACTTACGGGGTGTCGTTCATTTGTCCCTGCAATTTCCTAACTCTAATGCCCACAAAGAGTTAGAGCGTAGTCCATTTGGTACACCATTAAAAATGGCAAAAGTCGAGCTCCATTTGCCCATTGGTATCTACATAACGGCTTTCTCCTATAGGATATATATTGTGGCTTTGGCGACCAGTTTGCCCCAACATATGTTGGGTCCGAGAAGATGTGTAGATACTGATCCCATTTGGCTGAAGTATTACCTTCGTTCTAGGATAGCCTCGATCAGGCCGGGTAGGGTGTATTGACGGGCTTCGACGGCGGGCGGATAGCCAAGCTGTCGAAGCACCTCAGAAGTAAGTGGGCTAATGCTAGCCAGTTTGGTCTTCTGCAGGTTCTGGCCGAACATCTGGACCAACGAGCGGGCAATCGATGAGCTGGTTACAGTAACCCAATGGATGGAGCCGTCGGCCATGGCCTGGGCGATTTCTGGGGCCGGTTCGGTGACATCCGTGCTGGTGTAGGCGATGACTTGGTGGACGCAGACGCCGGCAGACTGAAGGATTTCGGCCAGCACGGGTCGGCCACGGCTTGCCCGGACCAAAAGCACCCGTTTTTCGCCCGGGTGGGGCTGGAGCGCCTGCAGCAATGCTTCAGCCAGAACTTCCGCCCGGAACTGTTCGGGTACTAGATCGGCCTGGAGATGATATTGCGCTAATTCGGCGGCAGTGCCTGGTCCGATCGCAGCCAGTCGTACTCGGCCCAACCGCCGCATGTCTCCGCCCGTGTGCAGGAGCCGATCCAAAAAATACCGCACTCCATTGGCGCTCGAAAAAACGACCCAATCGAACTCTTCTAACTTGGCCAGGGCCTGATCTACGGGCTGCCAATCTGGCGGATCAGAAATCCGGATAGCCGGCTGGATCAAGACGTCGGCTCCCAGCTCGGCCAATTGGTCTGCCAAATCGGCGGCTTGCTGTTCGGGCCGGGTAAGGAGGATCCGTTGGCCAAAAAGCGGACGGCTCTCAAACCAACTTTTTTCCGGCATCCGATTGACTACCTCCCCAACAATGATGATTGCCGGCGGTTGCACCTGGTAAGAGGCTATGGTCTGTGGAAGGGTTTCTAATCGGCAGCGGAGAGTTTGCTGGTTGGGCCAGCCACACCGGCAGACAATGGCCACCGGTGTTTGGGGAGAAAGCCCTCCACGAATGAGATCACTGCTCCATTGGGGGGATGTGGCTATCCCCATATAGACTACCAACGTACCAGGAAACTGAGCTAATCGCTGGTAATCTAGGGGTGGGCCTTGCTTTTGAGAACGTTGATGGCCAGTAGCCAGGGCCACCGCCGAGCTTAACTCAGCATCAGTGAGGGGGACTTCGGCATAGGCGGCAGCAGCTAATCCGGTGGTAATTCCGGGAACGATCTCATAAGGGATCTCAGCTAGGCGAACGGTGGCCAATTCTTCGGATAACCGACCAAAGATTTCCGAAGTTCCTCCTTTGAGGCGGACCACCACTTTGCCCTCTTGGGCCGCTTGCACCATTTTGGGGAGGACTTCTTCTTTTTCGCAAGATGGATAATCTAAGGAAAATGGATAAAATGAAGCAGGATGGGAAACCAGGAGAATCTGCGCTCCCATCCTCGCATATTTTAGGATCTGCGGAGGAACCAACCGATCGGCAATGACCAGATCCGCTTTTTGGAGGCACTGCACAGCACGCAGGGTGAGCAGACCTGGATCGCCCGGTCCAGCACCGATAAAATACACCCGCCCTAAAGGGGGGGAAGCCGGCAGATTTGGGGAGTTGTGTTTCAAGGCAGTTCTGTTAGAATAAAAGATTGGAACGATGGATTGACTTAGCTTTCGGGATTTGAGCCGGGAGGGTGGTGTTTGCCTGTGGAGGTCTTCTTTATTTTTGGGATCATCACGACAAATGGCAACTGAGGAACGCTCTGACCAAACAGCTCCGGATAAACGGGAAGCAATGACGGCGGCCAAACGCCGGCGATTGCAGCAGTGCTTTGAACATGCCACCAAGCAGATGCAACAGGGCCAGTATGATTACGCCACTGAGCTACTTACCCAATGTGTGCTAGGCGATCCGGGCAACCCGCAATACGTGCAAACTTTTTTGGCGAATCTTCAGAAAAAGTATAACAATAACAAGACTGGGAGTACATTTGCTGCCTTTAAAGCCCGCTCAGAACGATCTAATCTGAAAAAGGCCAAAGCCCAGGGGGATTGGGAGGGTGTGCTTCGAAATGGTCTGGAGGTGCTGAAGGTAAACCCCTGGGATGTGCCGGCCTTGACGGCAATGGCCGACGCCTGTGAAGCGCTCCACCTGGAAGCAGTAACACTGATTTATCTTAAAATGGCCTTGGAGGCCAACCCCAATGACCCAGACGTAAACTTACAATGTGCCAAAGCGCTTCGGGCCCGACAGCAATGGGATCAGGCCATCGCCTGCCTGCACCGGGTGGAAAAGGTCCGTCCGGACGATGAAGAAATCCAACGGATGATTGCCGATCTGGCCGTCGAAAAAACCATTCATCAAGGCCGACTGGATGAAGAAGGCTCCCAAGGCCGAAGAGTACCTGCTGGCGCTCGAACTCCCCAACAGCAAGTCCTTTCCGAAGAAGAACGCCTAGAAAAGGAAATTGCCCAAGATCCTAAAAATATCTCTAAATATCTGGAATTGGCGGACCTGTATCTCCGGGATGACCGATTCGAGAAGGCCGAGGAGATCATGCAACGGGCCTACGAAGCCTCCGGCGGCGATCCAGACATCCGAGATCGGTGGGAAGACGTACAACTACGCCATCTGCGCTATCAGGTCATTCAGGCCAAGCGCCGGGCCGACGAAACTGGCTCCGAAGAAGCCAAAGAAGAATATAAACGGCTGCGCAGAAAACAGATCACCAAAGAACTAGAGTACTATAAAGGCCTTTGCGATCGGTTCCCCAACAATTTGACCTACAAATACGAGTTAGGGGTCCGCTATCAACTCAACGGCCAATACACGGAAGCAATCCGGGAATTCCAAGCAGCCAAAAACGACCCTCGACGCAAAGGTGCCTGTCTGTTGGCCTTGGGACAGTGCTTCCAGCAGATTCATCAGCTTCCGTTGGCCATGACTCATTATGAAATGGCCATTCAGGAAATCCCCGATCGAGAGCCGCAGCGCAAAAAGGAGGCCCTCTACTTGGCCGGCAAATTAGCAGTGGCCCTAAAAGACCTGGATCGGGCCGAAAAGCACTTGACCGCCTTGGCAGGGATGGATTTTAATTATCGGGATGTCTCCGCCCTACTGAGCAAGGTTACCGAGGCTAAGACCAAACGGCTCAAAGAAGAATCCCCGGAAACCTAACCGGGTTCACGCTTCTTTCCGCTTTCCTCATACCCCCAAAGCAGAAGCATTGGGATTGTTGTTTTTTGCCTCTGGAATCATTCGGTAAGGTACACTTGAGGTAAAATGATCAAACGAACCTTTTTGGGAGAAATTAGAGTAGGATAGAGCTATGCCGCATACTAAAAGTGCCAAAAAACGCCTTCGACAGAATCTGAAACGTCGGGCCCGGAATCGGGCGGTTAAATCCGCTTTGAAGACACAGATTCGCAAAGTGCGAGAAGCGATTCAGGCCGGTGATTTGTCCAAGGCGGAAGCTGAGTTCCGCCTTGCCGCCAAAAAAGCAGATCAGGCTGCCGCCAAACGGATCATCCATCCCAATAAGGCCGCTCGGATCAAATCCCGTCTGGCCGCCAAAATCCGTGCCCTAAAAGGCAAAACTGCTTCTACGGCTGCCTCTTCCTGAGCGAATCGCTGATGTTGATCTTCGGCCATTTTTGCCGGTTTAGGCAATCCTTAGCAAGAACTGCCACCCCCCAAACCCTGTGCCGAATTTGTGGGGACCTCTTCGATATTGCAGGAGATTCCGCTAATTTGGTTGAGGACCTCTCTGGTTCAATCAAGAGGACTGGTAGCATTGGATAGGAATCGACATAGAGGAGGCTCCTCACCAGGCCGATCCCCCACCGAAATAAAACCAGCAAAGCACCACTCATCCAGGATTTTGTAGAAGGTTCTTGTCGCAAACTTGGCTTCCAGCCTTTATCCTTTCAGCTGCAGGAAGACTGGTTATCCAGGATTCTGGAGAGGTGTCTTGGACTACCAGGCTGGTTCAGGTTTGGCCTGGTCGGAGTCTATGTGCACTGGCAGGCGCCAGACGTGGGTTCCGTCTCGGTCGGTAAAATACAGGCGGCTTTCGGACTGCTGCAAGGTGTGGCCGTCGGCCCATAGGGCGTAAAAGTCCGGATGGGCGCCGAGGGGCCGACGGGCGTAGGTGTGATTGTAGGAGCTATTTCGGGTAAGCTGCTTTATTTTTGTCCAAGTTGCTCCTTCGTTGGTGCTTTTCCACAGTACCATTTCGCCGCCGGTCGTATAGGGCTGCGGACCGGGGTCGGTCGGGGCGATTAAGCGCCATGTGCCGTCCGGCTCGATATACAGTGAACCATGATCGTAATTATGATCTGATTGGCACACAGGGCGGATCTGCCAGCGTTGGCCGGTCCAGTGGGCCGTATGCCAGATCCGAGGATTGCCTTCGGGGCCGGAGGCATAATGTCGGCTTGTTAAGTACAGGATAACCGGTCGGCCTTGGGTGTCGAAGGTCAGATCCTTTAGATAAACAAGTCGCTTTTCCGACGCATAGTCATGGACCAAGGCCGGATTCTGGACCTCTGTCAGGGGGAGGCGGAGCGGTTGGCCATCTACAGTTGTCCATGTTCGGCCACCGTCTCGGGTTTCTAGATAGTAGAGGTTGGTCCGGGCATTGACGCCGCCGGATTGGGGATGGTAGTCCAGGGCGGTGCCGATTCGGCCGCCCTGCTGTTGCCAACTGATTTGGTAATTGCCCATTTCGATACGGGCTAGCGGCTGTCGATCGCTCCAACGGCGTCCATCGGCGCTTAGCCAAACAAACAGGCTTCGGCCCCCTCGTTCGTAGTGGGTATGAAGCAAGCAAAAGCCTTGGCCGGGCACATACCACGGCTGGCTGTACGAAAAATTGGTGGTGGCGATCCGTTCAAACCGCTCGATGGAGAATGGCTGCGTGCTTCGGTGGATATAAGCGGCCCGGGCCGTCCCATGAGCGTTGGAAAAGATCCACAAATACCCTTGGTCGTCTAACAGCAAACTGGGGTTATCATGGGCGTCGTCGGTCTTTTTGTCTAGCAGAATTCGGGGTCGGGGAACCGTCTTGGTGCGATGATCGAAATAGCTGACCATGTGCCAAAGCCGGTTGGCCTCCGGCGCCCGACCGCCGTAAACAAAAAACGTCTTCTGGGCTTTGGCTGAGTAACAAGCGATCGGCACATGCTGCTGCGGATAGGTAGCCAGGCCGCCGCTGTATTTATACTTATATTGATCGCCGCTACGTTCATTCCAGTACCAGATGCCTCGGTAACCGTCGGCCACAGGCAATGGCTCAACCTCTTCAGCCGGAGCCGCCAAAGTGCGCAGCCCGACCACCCCCAAATGGATAGAAAAACAAAAGAAGCCCACCAGGAGTATTCTCTGAAGTTTTTCCCCCATAGCCCTTGTTCTCGGTTTTGCCATTGTTCCTAAGTACTTTTGCCCTCGAAACTTATACGCGCTCCTCATCGGCACATGTAATTTCCTAACTCTAGTGCTTACAAAGAGTTAGAGCGTAGCTCATTAGGTACAGGCTTAAAAATGGCGTAACAGTTCAGCTGAATGGAGTAGCCTAATTTTTCTTGCCCTTCCCCTGGCGCCGAGGGGGTATGGTGAGGGGCTTTTCTTATCTTATCATCCCAGCGCAAGCAGGTATCCAGAAATCCCCTTTGCCCACTGCATCAAGAGGCCGGCCAACCGTTAAGTTGCCCGGCTGAGGGGGCAATAACTGAGGTCAGAGGGGCATGGGACAAATGGACAGTACGATTCTCACGTGTTCTACCTTTTTCCGCCTTCGGCCTTCTGCCTTCGATGTCCAAGGCCTCCGCAGGCAGCTTTCCTTCGGCTCAGCCGACCTCTTTCTCGGTGGGGCAGCTGGAGTTTCTTCTCTCGGCTGAAATGTTACAGAATGGCAAAAGTCAAGCCATTACCTAGTGGCCAAAAGGCTTTCAACTTCAATATCTTCGTCCACCAAGGGCCAATGGATCCCGATGCCATCGCCGATCAGTTCCCAGCGGGCTCGTTGTTCCGGCGTAGCGTGCAAAAGCCGAGGAAACCACTGCAGGGGAACGGAGATTTCTCGACCGTCGGCTAGCACCACATGTAAGGCATCTTCGGTAAAATAAACATCAATGGCCAGAGGTTCGATTTTCTTGGCCAAAATGTTCATGCCATTTCCTATCGATTTCCAGTTTTGGCTGTTCGATCAGTTGAGCGATTTCATTGAACTCATGGCTTCGGAAGTTCACGATCGGGCAAGTTCGATCGGCTCCAACCAGAATTGTGCATATCCTCTGCCTTTTGCCACGTGAATATGCATAGGTTCTCCGCGATCCAGGCTGAAAAAGAAAAACCGATAGCCTTGTTTGTGGAAAACAGTTGGCATATTTTATTATATGCGTAGAGTGTTACTATGTTGAAATGGAAACTTTGTACATCGAAGAGGCTAAATTTGCTAAACACACGGGAAACTTTATTGGTATGGAGAGAACCTCCCCCCGAAATAGCACAAATTTTCACCATCTTGCTGCTGAAAATTATCCGTTTTCGGATTCGCCAGAACAATCCAAAAACAGAGAACAAACTTCAAGTATTCCTTGGATGCTATTATCAAACCCACTCCTCCGATTTTTCAGAAACCGTATTTCGCTGCGTTTCCAGGATAGCTGCATTTTAATTCGTTACTCAAAGATCAATAACCCGTCATTAGAAACTTGTACCATTTCCGCTGAGGGATGAACCCCGCCGCTGCCCTCCAGGCCCAAGGCCAAGCCGGGTGCGGGGGCTCTAGACACCAAAGTCAGAAGGCCGAAGGCACAACACGTTAGAATCGTACTGGCCATCTGTCCTATGCCCTTTGACCTCAGTGATTGCCCCATCTGCCGGTCAACCTAACGGTTGGTCCCCCTCTCCCGCACTAGGTGAGAAGGGATTACTGGATCCCTGCTAGTGCAGGGATGCGAAGGGAAGCCTCCTAAGCCCTGCCCCCTGTCGGAGCAAAGCGCAGAGAAGGATTTGCTTCCTTTTCTTTCCTTCTTGGGGCTAGCGGCGAGGGGAAACAAAACAAACCTGTTTTATTCGGCTGAAGTGTTACGGAAATTTTAAAAATTTACCACCAGCTGGTCCAGTCGGGGGGGCGGGTGCCGGCCGGGTCGATCAGCCAAAGCCAGTCGTTAAGTAGAAACTCTAGCCTGCCGGCCAGCAGGGCGATTCGGGCCATGACCGTATAGCCAAAGGCCGCTCCAAAGGTGATCATAAGCACCCATATGCCTATGCGAGCAGCCTGGCCCACCAATCCCCGATGTTCCACAGAGAAGAAGAAATAGGTTAAACAGCAGAGGACCCCGGCCAGCAGCAACAGGGCCTGCACGGTGGCTCCGACCGAGGCAGTCCAATCAACGGCTTGGCCGTGGGCCGAAGACACCACAACCACGGCCGGCCGGATCGTAGCGCCGATCTGGTTCAGGAAGTCGGCCTGCAGGAAGCCGACCAATCGGATGCCGGCCGTTGCACCCATGATGAAGGCCAACGGCCAGGCGGCGATCCAGGCCCCGCGTGGTGCAAGCCGCCACAGAAGCATCAGCCCCAGCACCAACGGTACGAAATACCAATACCAGCCTGCTTCTCGTTCCGGCGATAGTCCCGGCATCAACGTGGCGCTAATCCAGGCAGGGAAAAGTTTTCCGAATAGATTCGGCACCAAGGTGGTCCAGAAGGCTACCACCATCCAATAGGCGGCTGACACCCCAACGAAG
Source organism: Thermoguttaceae bacterium (assembly GCA_025062105.1). Taxonomy (GTDB): domain Bacteria; phylum Planctomycetota; class Planctomycetia; order Pirellulales; family Thermoguttaceae; genus JANXAQ01. Next base: position 31,100 of record JANXAQ010000006.1, on the reverse strand, counting down.
AGTGCTTCAGCCAATTTGTACAAAGGATTATCTTTGTAGAGGAACGAGAAGATGGCCAAAGTCAACAGGGCGGCCACCCAAACGCCGATGGTTCGGCCCAAGCTCGGTTGGGCGATTCCGGCCATAGCCTCCCAGGGGCTAGCCACCGTCAGTTCCTCGTCAGCAGCCACCACATAGACAGTGCCACAGCCTAAAGCGGCAGCTCGCCAGACCACATACCCACCGGCCGCCAAAAGCAGCACCCCAGCGATCCATCGGGTTTTGGCCGGTGGCTTTTCCAAAGCCATATGTTCACCATATGCCATCCAGAGGTCTCCTTAGGTACGTTGGGCTCGTCGGGCAGCGAAATAGAGGATATTGCCCAGCACGATCAAGCCGATCATCAACAGGTGAGCTACCAATTGTGGTCCCATGCGACGAAGGGCAAGCTGGTATTTGCCGCGATCTTCATTATGGAGAGGAGGATATTTTTCTAGGAGCAATTGTTCATACTCCGCTGCTCCCTTGATCGCTCCCAGCAGCCCCTGGAGTTGGTCTGGAATGTATGGATAAAGCAGCGGTGCGGACACTCCGGTAGTGCCGCCGATCAGGCGAATCTGGTTGGGGTAGGCCGCCGAAGCATATTGGACCCATTCTTTGATGCCTGGATAACCGCCGCTGACAGAAATGACTAAGTCAAAATCCCGCACCGTATTTACGCCTCGCATGACCGGAATTTTTTCGATGTTGGTGCCCAGAGCGTCGGTCGTATAAAGTTGGCGGAGGTCCGTCAACAGCACCTTGATAACACCCTCGTTACCGGGTTTAAAGCCCAGGTTGACATAATCCCGGCCATAGACTAGCTGCGGATAATCGGTGTGGATGATCTGGCGAATCGTATCGTCGATCAGTTGTTGGCCAACCGGCCAAAGAGCAATGAAGACCATTTTATGCTTTTTTTCGCAGCAGTGGCGGACAAAGGCGTTGGCCATCGGGCCTAGTTCGCCCTCGGCCGATGGGTCCCAATCCCAGGAAAGTAGAATCTTGGAGCCAGCTGGCAACCGGTCGATCATCTCGAAGGTCTGCCGGACCAAGCCAGTAGGTTTTTCTGGCAACGGCCAATCGGCAAGCATCGGACAGCCAACAGCCAATAGCATCAATAGAAAAATCCACCGCCGATCCAAGTTTTGCAACTTCTGGAGCATTGGCGTCTCCTATGGAAATTGGGCTATCCTTCGGAAAGGCGAAGTACCAATGTTATACTTGCCCCAGCAGGAACCCAGGCCTCTGTGGGGCGATCGTTGTCGGTTTCTGCGCACGTAGCAGTGCAGGCTACTTTGCGGGCGTTCCCGCCCTCATGGAGCCCGTTCTCAGTCCCGCCACTGGAAGAAGCTATCATGTTCGGGATTCCCGCTTTCGCTGGTAGCACACAGAGCCAGTGTCCCAAGCGAGTCTGGATTCCCGCTTTCGCGAGAATGACAGGGAAGGGCTTTTCTACGAACATGTAGCCCATCTATTTTTCTCCTCCGCCCAGGTAGGAGCGGTCCATGCCAAGGATGATCTTCAGCGAGGTGGCCACGATGCCCAGAGCGATGCCGATCATGATGGCTCGGGTGCCTGCTGTATTAAAGATGCTCATAATGAGGACGGTTAGTTCTTCGACTCGGAGCCAACCGAGCCAATCTGGCAGCCAACCGGTTAGCAGTGTGCCGGCGGCGGTGCGGCCCAGGAGGATAATAAATGCTGTGCCAAGCAGCAGAGCGGCTTCTAGATTTTTGGCCCGGAATGCCCGGAAGGCCGCCGAGGCCACGTAGAAGGCTAACAGGGCGAACATGGTGGCTGCCAGTGGCTTGAATATATATTCATATATCCACCAAAATGGACTCCCCGGCGCATTGTATTGGCCTGACCAAGGGTATTTCACCTGATGGGCCTGTCGAAATAGTTGGCCCACCGCCTTGCGCCAGGCCCATTCGTCTCGGTAGGCTGCTAGTAAAAAATCCCGTTGCTGCTCGTTCAGCGGCCCGGCTCGAACCAGGGCCACACAAAGATCTTTGCGAGCTTGGGCTTCGGTAGGTACTTGGCGGAAGAAGTTTTGCAAGGCTGTTTGGATGAAGCTAGGTGTTTGGCCGCCGGAAGCCTTGGCCAATTGTTCCAGCAGGTCTTCTAGATACAGGCTCGGACCACTGGCCCAGGCGCGGATGACCGATTCCTGTTCCGGGCTGAGGGTCTGATCCGGCTGCCGAGGGCCGAGCGGCTGAATCTCCGTAGCTCCTTGCTGTTGTTCAGCCAGCATTTGGCAGGCGGTTTTTTCTGTCGGTTCGCCTAGGCCAGCTAGGCGGATGGTTTCGAGTAATTGTTCTATTGTCCAGGATCGCTCCCAAAAGTTTTCGAAGACATCAGCCTGTTTAGGGGTTAACGGTCCTCGTTGTTGGAGGCCTTTCCAGAGGTCGGCTAAATACGGGTCAGCAAATGCTCTGGGTTGATCTGGAGAAGCAGGCGGCTCTTGCTGGGCCTGGTTTAGTTGGACCTCAGCAGTGGGCGGCAAGCTATGTTGAGAAACCGCTCTGGAACCGGGATGCTGACTTGGCTTAGGTCGGGCTAAGGGAAACTGGGCCAACAGCGCTTGCCGTTCCGAAAGGCTCATAGGGCCTCGGATTCGGAGGGTTCGGCTGGTCGGTTCGTAGTCCAAAGTGGGGCTAATGGTTCGGGCACGCTGGGGGGTGAAGCGTTCTGGAGCCGACGGGGCAACGACTTCGGTTTGCCGTTGGCCTGCTTCGTAGAGGGCGGCAACCGCCTTGCGCCAGCTGGCTGAGGCACTCATTGCCTCCAGCTCAGTGCGTTCGTCCGGTGTCATCGACCCTCGGAAGGCTAGTGCCTGGGGTTCAGGATAATAGGCCAGTTTTCCCCGAAACTTCGGTGGGGGCTGAGCCGCTTCGGCCAACCGCTCTACCAAACACCGCCAGGACAAAGTGGGCTGATAGGCGAAAAGATCGGCTTTTTGGTTCGGTAACAGCCAGCCTCGGAACAGGAGCTGTCCGTCGGCTTGGCTCAGTTGCCCTCGGACCGAAGCCGGTAGCAGACTGCCGGGTTTTTCGGGTAGTTGGCCTGGCACCGAATAGGTAAATGGGAAATCTTCTAGCGGCAAATGGGCAAAACTTTCCCCATAGTGTTCTAGATGTCCGGCTGGTGGAACACCCCATTTGACCAATCCGATCCAAAGCGTAACCAGAAAAGCAATCACGGTAACCAGCGAGTAGGCCCAGCCGGCCTGCTGAGCGAAGACTTTTTTTAGATGCACTTTTAGCAGATTGCCGCCGCCCAGCAGGAAAGCGATGGAAGCCAGGATGTCGAACCAGATCATTGTTGCCTCGCCCCAGCGGTGCGTATAGGGCGAAAAATGGGCCGCCAAAAGTACCAGGCCGCATACAAACGTAATTACCAACGGAATCGTCCGTTTCATGCTTAATGTCCTTGGGAAAAAGCAAAACCTCTTGTGAACTGGACTTGTCAGGGGACAGTGGCTGCCCCACTAGTTATTGCAACAGGGTAGTCTGTAGGAATTGAGTCCAGTCGGCCAGTGGTTCTGAGCCGGTTAGTGCGGCCAAGGTGGCAAGCAGGGAACCGGCTAGGATCAGGCTGCCGGCCAAAAGTTTTCCCATATCTTGGCCCCACAGGGTACCGAGTTGATCGGGCTGGCCGGACAAGTAGGCCGAGGCTGCAAAAAACTCCTCGCCAATCAGCGTATAATCGCAGGCGGCCACAAAGAACGGCAACTGCGACGGCATGGCTGTGCCAGCCACCTGAATAGCGCCGATGGCATTTCCGGTCTCGGCCAGGATGAGGGATTCGGCAAAAAAGGCCCCCATATAGAAGCAGGCGGCGGGTCGTTGGCGGACCATCAGCCCGGTTACATGGGCCACATACCCAAACTGTTCATCTGTTACGTAATAGATATCTTCCGGCCGATAGGCGTCGGGTCGGCCAGCAGCCAGATAGGCGGCCTGCACCGTATCCCGGGCGGCTGTCATGACCAATGACCGGCAGGTCGGCACTTCCACCCGAGCCGCGTATGTGGCGGCCGTCTGTGCCACCCGGCCCAAGATGGTCAGCCCAGCAATAGTTTGAATTTCGTTCATATCTTGGATGCCCGGGATAAACAGGCATGGTCGGCCCATTTCGGTAGCTCGGCCGATGGCTTCCTGAACCGCCTCCAGACCGGCAATGCGCCGCACATGGACCGGTCGGCCGGAGCGTGCCCGATGGATGCCCCAGAGGACTAAGCCGCTTACCAGCACTACGAACCCGGCTAGCCAAATTCGATTGCCATCGAAGAGCTGCCGTCGGGGCTGCACTGGTCCGGCCACAAGCGGCGCCGACTGGCTGCCGTCGGCCCACACCGTCAGGAGCCGAAAGTGATACTCTCGGCCCGGCTCACAACGTTCGGCCAAATATTCCATCCACCTCCGGCGGATATCTTTTAGTTTGGGTTCTACCACAGCCACTGCCTCCCACGGCCCAACCGGCTCTGCAGCCTGATAGATCCGAAACTCTTTGAGTGGCTTGGCCGGAGGACCCTCGCCTACCTCCAAAGGCCAACCCAGCACCACTCGGCTACCGTCATCCCAAGCAGCATCCCTAGCTTCCAGATGGGTTGGCGGTAAAATCCAGAGCACTGGTTCCCCAGAAGGGGCAGCGGACGTATTCGCTGCCGAGTCTGTCGGTGGAACTCCAGCCGAAGCCACTGATAAGATTGGCCTGCAACCCAATCCAACCCAGATGAGCCCCGCCAGCAACCAAATCCAACGGGTGCGTGGACTCGGACAACTTTCCCCGAGCAATTTCTCCTGAAAGATGTTGGTCTCCTGGAAGATGTTGGAGCCAACAATCTGTTGACAAGGTGTTTTGTTGCTGCCTGTCATACTCAGTATTCCTCGATCCATTCTAGATTGGCCCTGGGAACAACGACTCGTTGTCCGTCCGACAGTTCCACTTCGGCCACCCGGGCTTTGACGCCGGAAGGTAACACTTGGGGGATGGTCGGCAAATCAACCACCCGGCCCACCAGACCAAAATACGGTGCCCGGATGATCCGCACCAAACTGCCGATTTGTAATGTCGGTCCCTTGGGGGATGAACTAAGTTCTACCTCAGTGCGGCCGCTTACTTGCTCTGATAGGACCGAAGGCGACAGTGCATCTGCTTTAAGTGGGGAGGATTTTGGCGATTGGTCCGCCTGGGGAAACCGACCGGGTTGTTCATCCCCCGCCGGTTGCCGGAGCGGGATGATCACCTCGGGACGGATGACGCCTGCGCGGATCTGCGTAGCCCCGTTGACCGAAGCCAATCGACCTTCATGCGAGGCCAGAAGCTCCCAGCTGCGCCGCTGCATGGCGATGTCGCCGAAGCCTTCGGTCAAAATCAGCGTCAGGCCTACTGCTTCGCTGCCGGTAATAGCTACTCCAAGGTCGTAGCCTAAAAACTCCCGGAGGTCTTGGTCGTCGATGCCACCGGTAATGATGGCGGATAGGCCCAGTTGGCGAGCCCGCTGAAGGGCTTGGGCCGATACCCGACCGCCGCCGACAACTACCGCCCCCTGCATCGATTCATCAAGGCAATCTGCTTCCAGAGGTTGGTCCGGACGTTGGCAGGCGAAGCGAATTGGCCCATACGCCTCTCCCCCGATGCCGAAGATTCCCTGCAGCAAGGCTACGTCGGCTTCTATCCACACGCCTTCGCCCGGCAGGACTTCGGTCACTCGGCCAGCCAAGTAGGCCCGCAATTCCACCGGCTGCGGCGGCCCCCGAAGAATCACCTGTCCAGTTACCTCGGAGATATTCTCGATCGTTCCGCTGATGGGGGCGGTCAGTTGGCTCCGAAACAGACCAAAAAAACCTTTTGTTTGGGCCAATAGTTGCCCGGCCTGCACCTGCTGGCCCACCTGCACTTGCATCAGCCCAGGCACATCGGCTGGTTCCACTGCCAACCGATGCGCCACATTCACCATGGTAACTTCTCCGGGAAGCCAGGTGCGGGCCACCACCTGCTGGGCTGAAACCTCCTGACCTACCTGCACCAGCACTTGGCCGGGAATCGGCAACCGTCGGCAGACCCGATGGCGGATCCGTCCTGCTAGTTTCAAACCAGCTGTGTAAGCTTGGCTCATCTGATATGCTCCTTCAAGCAAGACCGATTCGCTTCAGGGTCCTTCGGGATACAGCCCAGCCTCTGCGACCCACTGGTGCATGAGGATTCGGGTCTGCCTGAGGTCGGCTGGAAGCAGAAGAGGTCGGCCCCGGCCGTCCAGTACTAGGCCCACGCTGCCGCCATGGACGATGCATTCCAGCACCCGGCCGCTTCCGGCGCCGACGTCCCAGCCACGGGCCGGTTCGATCCGTAGTCGCGCCGTCTGGCCCGGCCCCAGCGGCAACCACCGCCATTGCCCCACCAGTACCTGGCCCGAATCTACTCCGCCCTCGCCCCGGAGTTCGTACCGAAAGCAAAGCGAACCGGGTTTTCCCTGTCCGCGCGGAGCCACACAAGTCCCTAAATAAATCAAACAGTCTCGCTGGAAGACCTGCAGGGCTGCTTGGGGATGCACCTGGGCCAACACGCCCAGATGCGGCATCATGAAGATGCTGTCTTTGGCCAGACGGGTAACGCCCTCGGGCTGGAAAGCGTCGATCAACATGGCGGCTGTCTGGTGCATGCGGGGAGCATGGGAAAGTACGCCGCCGGAGCCGACCAAAAGGTCCAACCGCATCGGGTCGATCAACGTTCGGCCGCTTTCCTTCTGGGCAAACAGATCGCCCACGGTCCGTTGCTGCTGGACGCCGCGCAGACTGACGGCAAATTGCCGATGGTGCTCGTAGGCCAGCCGCAGCGCCTCCCGGGCTACCGCCTGCTCAAACACAAGATCATCCAATGTTTGGGGGATGGTAGTAGGCCGGATCATCTTATTTTTAATCCGGTTGCGAAGTTCACTCAGATCCATTTCCAGATGGATCCAGCGAAGGATCGATTCCAAGCCGGCTTCGGCACAGACGTTGGAAATCGAATAGCTCATCCCCAGGTTGGCGCTGACGGTCCGGTGGAACTGGCCGTCGAAGACGCTGAATACGTCGGTGGTAGCTCCCCCAATATCCACCCCCAGTACATTAATGCCCTCTTGCTGGGCGATTTGCTGCAGGATATTGCCGACCGCGGCCGGCGTAGGCATAATCGGCGCATCAACCCACTGCAGCAGTTTGTCATAGCCGGGCGCATGGGCCATGACATGTTCTAAAAACAGATCGTGTATCTTTTCCCGGGCTGGGCCGAGATTTTCTTCTTCCAGCCTGGGACGGAGGTTGGGCACAATAGACAGGGCGAACTGCTCGCCCAGGGTCTTAGCGACCAAAGGGGCGGCGTCCCGGTTGCCTGCATAGATGATCGGAAGTTTATATTGGGCGCCGAAGCGAGGCTGCGGTCTCGCCGGGGCAATCCACTCGGCCAGTTGCACCACATGCTCCACGGTGCCACCATCGGTGCCGCCCGATAGCAGGATCATATCAGGCCGAAGCTCCCGAATCCGTTGGATCTGTTCATGCGGGCGACGTCGGTCATTGGTAGCAATCACATCCATGACGATGGCCCCTGCGCCCAAGGCGGCCCGCTGCGCACTGGCAGCGGTCATCTCTCGAATAACCCCAGCCACCATCATCTGCAACCCGCCTCCAGCGCTGGAAGTGGATACGTAAATGTCGCATCCTTGGTCGGCTTGGGCAGGACGGATCAATCGGCCTTCCTTGTCCAGCAGCCGTCGGCCCGACAACTCCTCCAATTCTCGCACCGCATTCCGCACTCCGATGGTTACATCCGCCAACGGCGCTTCGACCGTCGTCGGCGCCTCGCCCCGAAAGGTCTGCCGATACTGATCCCCCTTTTTTTCGATCAGAATAGCCTTCGTAGTCGTACTGCCACAGTCGGTAGCTAAGATGATGTTAATTTGCTCAGCAAGTGGCTTGCTCATGGCTGATCCACGAAAAAACTCTCGCAATGGGGCCTCCGCCCGTCAGGGCCAGTCATGAGATTTTCCAATGCCCTTGGCCGTTTGGCGGAAACCTCCTGGAATTGGTCCTCGAACTCAAACGCCAAAGATGTTGGCTAAATGAGGTCTTGGCCGGTTCGCTAAACCTGCTGGATTGGTCCTCTGGCCTACAAGGGAGCTAGACCGAGTCTTGTTTGCTCCTTGCTGCAGAACAATGGTCGGAACGTGCCGAGGTGGTTGACGGGTTTTCCAGGGCTTCCAGGCGTTGGCAGAGGATCTGGAGGGCGTTGGGCCGCTGAAGGAACTCGGCCCATTGACTGATTTGGTCCGGGGAAACCAAAAGACTTAGCAGCGGACTACAAAAATATAGCCCCTGCCCGGCCAAACCCGAAACCGGCCGGAGCGTCTCCAAAACCACCAGGGCAGCGGCCGTCAGACGCCGCCGTACCACCGCCTGGCAAAACCGCTCCACCAAAGCCTCTTCGGCCGGGCTCAGACGCTCTTCTTCCTCCGGACGCACCGCAAATGCATGACGCAGCCAACCCATCAGGTCCTCCTCTCCTAGCACAGCCACTACAGTTCCGCCGAGTGAAGAGGGATTTATTTTTAGACGACATTTCCACCAAGTGAAGTAGAATCCCGGTTTTCAAGGAAAGTCTCTGCGACGATAATTCCCCTTTGTGCGGCAAGCACAAACAGCAGCATAAAGGAGCTTGGATTCCTGCGTGTGATCTGGAAGCCAAGGGCGGAGGCGGCCTTGTTCGCTAGGAAGGCCTCCTCAACCCTGCCTCTCTGACGCCGTGGGGAGAGGGGAAATTTATCCCCCTCACCCGGCCGGACTAGTGCCTGACCACCCTCTCCCGCGGAGGCTCGCTGTTATACAGATCTTTGGAATGGATTCACCCTCACAGCAGCAGCAAACGATTGCCGCAATCCGGGGGATAAACAACCTTTCAAAACAAGCTAACGGTTACAACGGTTACTTTGGATACATTGCACAATTTGGGAAAAATCATTTAGAAAATCAGCAGATCTTTAGTTTCAGAAAAAGATTTAAAAAGATTTATCTATATTTTCTTTGATCCATTCTGTGTTGTTCAACGAGTTTCCCTACTTTGCCTAAAGTGATGGCCGAGCGTCTGAACTTTAACTTGTGTATAACAGCGAGCCTCTGCGGGAGAGGGAGGTTGGCCTTTGGCCAAGCCGGGTGAGGGGAAAATTCTCGCTCCGTGTGAAAAGGCCAAGGGAAACAATGCCCCCTCCCCCTGAAGGAGAGAAAGAGCAGAGTCGGGCGTTAACCCAGCAGGCAAAGGAGGCTCTTTCCCCCATGGAGTAGAGAAAGAGCGGCATTCTTCCCTCGGCCGAATGGCTATCGGATATAAAGTTCCTTGGGTCTGCTTTTTCCGCAGAAGCCGGGAATGGGAAAATCTGAGGAAATCACCAGGTTTGTTTTTTAGGATTCTTTGGATTCTTTCTTTTTGACCTTTTTCCCAGCCAATAGTTTCAGAAAGGCAGGCATGAAGTGGGGTAGATCGGGCCAACCTTGGGAGGTTACCAAGTTGTCGTCCACGACCACCGGAGCATCGACGAACTTGGCGCCGGCTAATTCCAGGTCAGCCCGGATGCCTGGGAAACAGGTCATGGACCGTCCTTTGACCGGCCGGGCAGCCCAAACCATCTGCGGACCGTGGCACATGGCACCGACCGGAAGGTTCTTGTCTAGGAAGTAACCTACCAGTTCGACCGCTTCTTTAATCTGGCGCATCTGTTCTGGGCCTCGGCCGCCGGGGATAAGCAGACCGGCATACTCGGCCGGCTGCACCTGTTGATAAGTAAGCCGGGCCTCGATGCCGTAGCCTTTGTACTCCACGTAGTTAGTGTATTGGGGATCAAAGTCATGCACGACCAATAGCAGGCGTTTGGCTGCCGGGCCGACCACCACCGGCTCCAAGTTCTCCTCCATCAGCCGATACACCATGTAATAGGTCTCCAAGGCCTCGCTAAACTCGCCAATGGCGATAAGTACTTTTTTCTTCTTTTTAGGCGGTTGGCTTGGGTGTTCGGACGGTTCTTCTTTTCCGCCGGCTTGCAACCCAGCTTCGCCAGCCTGCAAAACAGCCAACGGGCTGCCGGCCAACACACTGCCAGCAGCCATAACACCCAACCAATCCCGACGTGTCCAGAAGATCTTTTCCTGCTGCTGCATCTGGAAACTCCTTCGACACTAAGGATCGTTCAACTTAGGACCCATGCCGATTTTTGATACTTATGTATATCATCACATTTCCGCCAAACACAAAACCTCCGTTGTCCTAACGTAACAGGCTCCTTCGCTTGCCCAAACCGTCTAGCATGCGGAATTGGGAATTCTGGAATTCTTGCGTACCCAGAAATCACCTTGGAAACGGTTAAAAAACCAGGATTCTACTCCGCTTGGCAGAAGGATTATTTTTTAACACTTCAACCAAGGGGAAAATCCACTCTTGTTATGCTTGCGGAAACAAGAATCCAGATTGGCAAGACTCTCCGGCGAAAACTACGCGACTCCTCCCTTAAGGGGCAGAGATACGAAGAACGATTTGGACCAAAATATTCCCACGGGTATTTAGTAAGGTGCATACAAAACTTCGGCTAAATGCTACTGGCACCTTTTGTCCCAAACTCTCCCTTTTCCGGTGAGGAAACCTTTAACAACATGAACTTTTCTATTAGCCTACCAGGGCGCAGGGAGAGCTTCGGAGGCGTCAAGATTTCATTATGTTCGAAGCTCTTTAAATTATATCTCGTAGTCCCTCGGAAATCTTTCCATCGGATACCGATGGATTTGAAAAAAGGCAGTCGAGCAGGATGTACCGCCTGCTGGGGCTGAGATCCAAAGCAGGGATGGGGAGATGGGCATGTGGATTCTGTTAGGAGTTATTTACATTTTTGGAGCATGCGGAAACAGGCAAAGCCGCCGGAGATATTGGCCACTTGGAAGCCATGTTGTTGGAGAATTCGAGCGGCGTAATAGCCGCGTTGGCCGGCGCCACAATATACCCAAATGGGGCGATTGGTAGGCAATTCCTGAAGTCGGGTCCGGAGCTCGCCCAATGGGATATGAATGCTACCGGGGGCGGCAGCGGTGGCCCGTTCTCCAGGGGTACGAACATCCAAAATCAGCGGACGGCTCTGTTCAGGCAGATCCGCCAGCCGGCCCAGATCGCACTGCTCCCAGTGCACGATTGCCATATCGCCCCGCAGGATATTTGCGCCGATAAAGCCGGCCATATTGATGGGGTCTTTGACGCTGCCGAACTGCGGGGCGTAGGCCAGTTCGGCTTCTTCTAGGTCGAAGACGGTCGCCTGTTTCTGTAAGGCGAAGGCCAACACATTAATTCGCTCGGCCACACCCTGTCGGCCGACGATCTGAGCACCCAGAAGCCGACCGTTATCCGGTGAAAATAACACCTTCATCTGGAGCGGCGTAGCCCCCGGATAATAGCTGGCATGATGCGGCGGATAGAGATAGATCTTTTCGTAAGGAATGCCGCATTGACGGAGCTTTCGTTCGTTGGCGCCGGTGCAGGCCAAAACCCAGCTGAAAACTTGGACAATGGCGGTGCCTTGGCTACCTCGATACCGGGTAGGCCTACCGCAGATACTCTCAGCGGCGATACGGCCTTGGCGAGCGGCTGGGCCTGCCAAAGGGATCAACGTCGGTTGTCCGGTAATCCAATCCCGCACTTCCACCGCATCGCCCACAGCCCAGATATACGGGTCGCTGGTGCGCATCTGCTCATCCACCTGGATGCCGCCGGTTGGTCCGATGGCTAACCCCGCCTCCTGGGCCAATCGAACATCCGGACGTACCCCAACGGCCAGCAGGACCATATCGGCCAGGATGCGTTCCCCTGGCTCTGTCAGTACAGAGAGCCGATGGTAGTCGCTCGGTTCAAAACCGGCTAGCGCACATCCAAGTCGAACTTCTACCCCCCGCTGCCGAAGCTCCTCTTCGACGCCAAGGACCATCTCCTCATCTAAACTGGGCAGCACATGAGGGAGCTTTTCTAGAAGGATGACTTCCAGTCCCCGATGGACTAGATTTTCAGCCAACTCTAGACCAATATAGCCAGCACCGACGACCACGGCCCGCCGGGGCTTATGATCAGCTATCCACTGAACAATCCGATCCGCATCTTCCAGCGTCCGGAGGGTGAAGATACCTGGCAGATCCACGCCCGGCACATTGGGCCGAATCGGTGCCGCTCCAGGCGATAAGACCAACGCATCGTACGATTCCACCATCTTTTGGCCGGTTTGAATATTGACCACTTCAATCTGGCGGTTCTGTCGGTCGATGCGTTGAACATCATGCCGCGTCCGGACTTCAATACGAAACCAATCCCGAAAGCGTTCCGGGCTCGCCACCAGCAGTTGTTGACGGTTGGCAATTACGCCGCCCAAATAGTACGGCAGTCCACAATTGGCAAACGAAATCTCCGGCCCCCGCTCAAACAAGTAGATGTCGGCTTGTTCGTCCAGTCGCCGGAGTCTGGCCGCACAAGAAGCCCCACCCGCTACCCCACCAACAATCAGTACCCGTTTCGACGCCATCATAGCCTCCTTTCTTCCTAAAATATTTCATTCTATCGGAAAAAGAATAGGAGAGACAGCAACTGGCTCCTGACTTTTGGTAAAAGGCCTCCTGCACCGCTCGCATAGAATCTAAGAGACTGTCTGGAAATGCGGTTTTCCAGGGGAAATCGGCTTGGTAGCTGGATTGCCTAGCATCCGGAAAGTGCCTATTTTGCCCGTCTGTTGCTGGAACAGCTGGGGAATCGCACCCCTATCGGGAAACGCCCAAGTCTTGATTTCCAGACAACCTCTAAGGTTGGATTCCCAAAGCGGCGGCCAGTGCTTGGCGGTATTCGGCCAGGTTCAGCCGCCGATGTTCGTGCAAATGGGTCAGACCGCTTTTTTCAAGGGTCTGCATGAATGGCTGGAATCGCTGGCGAGCTAATTGGCAGATAGGGCTATCAGGGGTCTTTTTCCGCTGCAACCGGGCACGTTCGACAATGGCATAATCGACGCTCATTCGACTCAGACGGACCCGCTGCTGAACGGCGGGCTGGTCGGCCGTTAGCTGTTCGGCCCTTTGCCAAAGTCGATCTGCTTCCAACAGCAGTTCATCCGGCAGATGGGGACTATCCGTATGCGCCCAAATGTTGACATGAATCCGATGCTTCTCTACATAATCATGAATCAGATCCAAATAGGCTCGAATCGGTTCCGCAGCTTTGCCGTAGTAAGCCTCCAGAAACTCGTGAAGAGCCTTTTGTTCATCATACTGGGGATTCCAGAGGAATTTTGCTGTCAGATACCCGCCTAAGGCGGCCAGTTCACTGTGAGGGCTGTTGTAGGTGTCCTGCTCAAAGATGCCGGTTACCCCATGGGCTACAAAAAACTGGATGTTTGCCCGGCGCACGCGCTGGTTGGGAAATGGCAGCAGATAATGGTGGAAATTGGTTACATAATCCCATACCCAAAGCCGCTTACAGATCTTCGACCAGCCTTCGATGTCTCTCCGAAAAGCGGCATTAGCTGGGCTTTCGCAAGTTGCTAGCGGATGAGAAAAACAGCATTCAATCGAACAAAGCCGGATCACTACGTTCGGCCGAGGCCGGAGCGTTTTGGGTGGTTTGCGAGTCCATTGATAAGCCAGGGTTTCCACTAATTTATCTGGGAATTCTTTTTCCACGGCCTCGGCCACCCGATTGACCAGCAGGAGGACCGGCCCCATCTGGGATTCCTCCGCTTTGGCCAATGCCTGACACCGTTCACACTCGCAGTAGTTGTACCAGTCGTTTTGTGAGACGGAGAAGACAGTAGCATCCGGCTGGGCACGCATAGCAGCCCGAATGGCCTCCGTGCAAAGCCGAATCACCTCCTCATTAGTACAGCAAAGCTGCGATGGGTGTTTGAGTCGTTTGCCTTTGACCAAAGAGAAATATTCCGGATGGGTGTCGAAGTATTTATCGGGTGGCACGAGCCGTTCAAAGGTATGAACGAAAAATCCGCTGGCAAATCGCACTTTGCCGCCATGCTGCGGCCCAAGCCTCGCACAACTAGAATTCATCCGGTTGCGAGCTGACCAATCGCCGTCAAAACACTCATAAGTGTACACTTCCCGATATTCCAACGGCGGCACATATCGCTCGTCCAACGGACCGATCTGAAGCCGGGAGTATTTAGGAATCCGGCTGACCTCGGGACTAAACCATCGGCACCCCAGGTGCTCGTCCAACAAAGCATAAACACCGTAAAGCGTTCCTCGAACATGACTGCCAGCGATCACTAGATGGGGACCTGCCGTGCGCAGATGATAGCCTTCTGTGCCCAAACCGGCAAAGTCGATTTTCACACCGAGGCTATCCAAATGGCGGTTTTGACCTAAGAGAATGGCCCGTTCTGGCAGAGGCTGAACATCACTCTGCATAGGGAGTCTGGCCCCGGTCATTTCCGCCAGAAAATGCTGAAGTTCCTTGGCAGCATGTTCGACAGAGGCAGAAGCTTTTTCCGGCAGCACAATCGTGTAAGCGGATTTTCCTTCCTCGGCCAAAAGAAGCTGATCTTCAGATTTTCGGTTGACTGGGCTGGAACGATCAGTCACGGTTTGATTTGGTAGAGACTCTACTGCGGAGACTGCTGGGGAGCCCAAGAGGAGTCCCGTCGCCATACCGAGCCAGAGTACTTTTATTTTCCTCCAGGTGCTTGTATCGTCTTTGGGGCAAGGTAGGTTTTCTCTATAATATACTTCAGTACATAATACCGACAGCCATTTCCGATTCACGGAAAACTCCTTTCCATAAAGAGGCCAACAGACCCGGTTATAGTAGGGAGAGGATATTTGGGCAGACAATGGACGTTGAGGGAGTCCTCTGCGGAACTTCGGCAGGTTATCCAAGGCTTTGAAGAAACTTACTTCGCAAGGATGATCCTGTAAAAGGCATTTTCATGCAAAAACAGTTTGCTTTCCAGAGATTTCTCAGAATCCTCAAGAGTCTTGTGGAGCCTGGGCAAAATACTGAACATAAAGTGAGCTTTACGAACTTTTGATTCTGTTGATTCTAGAACATATAGTGAACTTCATGCATTGTTGATTGGGCAGGCTTCAGCTACTGCCATTAAAGCACCTACTATATGTAAGGTGCTAGCAACGCTATATATTAGGCCAGTCCCGGAAGGAACCCAAATGGTATAAAAATATCTCCGTCAAATGATGCAGAGGTTCCATCATATAGGCCCAACAAACCTAACCTCTCCAATTCCACCTTTGCCCAGAACCGAGCCGTTGTCCTTGGATATAAGAGACCTAAACTCCTCAGAGGGCTTAACTCCTTCCACAGAAGCATAGCGCCTGAAATCTGGAATATGAGCTACTTGTTTCCTAGCAGATGCCAGCAAGAAGCAGTCCGATTGGACTGGGGGAGCTATCTTCCCTATGCCTCCAAACGAACCCCAAAAAATCAGCACCAACCTCCAGGCTAACTCTGCTGGAGCAGCGGGAAGAAGATAGAACACAGGCCACTCCCTTCATCGGAAGGCGCAATTTTGAGCTTCTAACAAAATAAAACTCCTAAGAAATCGGCCGCGACATCTAGCTGCTCATCAGGGGGGATGCAAATTTTATTAGAAGCCTTTGTTTCTCGACTTTTGCCATTTTAGGCCTAGTCTTGGAGGGAGGAAAGCTCTTAGCACTACTTTTGCCATTTTTGGCGCCTGCTAAAAGGGCAAAGCTGTAACTCATTGGAATTATTGGAGTTAGGAAATCGGGTGAACAAAAGGAGTGTTCGCCGCAGCTTTTGGAGACAAACCAAGTTAGGAAAAATGGCAAAAGTCGAGCTTAGAGGCTGTGTTGACATGGGGATTTGGGCGGTTTCCCATGGGTTTTGGCCGACCGGCTCCTACCCCTTCAGCCTCCTTAAAAACAGAGATTTGGGGATTCTGGGAAATTGAGGAAGGAAACCTTCTTTCATCATAGAAAATGTTTTAGGACAGCCTTTAAGTCCTTGTAACTCTTAGAGGAAGGAAATTGGGTGAACAAAAGGAGGTTTCATCCTAACTCTTGAAAACAAAGCAAGTTAGGAACAAAATGGCAAAAGTCGAACTACTTCAAATATCCTGCAATGAACTCGGCCGCTCCGCCGACCGTCTTTACTTTTAAAGCCGCATCCTCATCCATTTCGATATTGAATTCTCGTTCAAATGCCTCTACCAGCCGGATCGAATCGGTGCTTTCGGCGCCAAGATCGAATACAAAATGGCTTTCCGGCTGGACGATGTCCGGTTCAATGCCTAGGACGTCACAAACGACTTTGACAACCCGTTGATAGACTTCGTTTTTATCCATCGTACAACTCCCTGAAGAAAACCAACCACTAGGAATAGGAATAGGTAAGGCCGGAGCGTGATCCCGACCGGATACTACAGGTGTATCGTAAATCTAGTATCTATTGTATAAGCAATGTGTTTCCTGCGGTTCGGCCGAATTGTTGATAGAGGGCGGCAGATAGCGCCCTAGCTTACAAGCACCATGAGGCGGAGAGTAAGTGCCGACCGGATCTGCCGGATGGGGCACGACCAGGCCGGACCAGCCGCCCCTGCATGTCGAACGGGGCTGTTGTCTTTGTCCGCCTTCGACTTTAGCCATCTTGGACCTGGCTCTGGAAGAGCCATGGTCGAACTGGTTGTTCTGTTAGGCTGAGGAAATTATGTAGGCAAAATGGGGTTGTCGTAACTCTTGGAGGCAAAGGGAGTTAGGGGAAATGGCAAAAGTCAACCCTCTCAGGCAGTCGGCAATTGATAGGCTAGGCAGTAGCGAACTCCGTGCTAACTGAGGCGGATTCGTACGTCAGCCACCATATTGCCACGATCTCGGGGGCCGACGATCAAGGGGTTGACGTCTAGTTCGCTAATGCGGGGGAAGTCGGCCACCAGTTGGCTGAGCCGTTGGATGCATTCCCGGATGTTTTCCACATCCGCCGGTGGGCTGCCCCGCAGACCTTCCAGGAGCTTGAAGGCTTTCACATGTTGGAGCATCCGTTGGGCACTGTGTCGGCTGACAGGGGCCAGGGCGAAGGTTACATCTTTGAAAAGTTCCACATAGAGGCCCCCAAGGCCAAACATGATGACAGGTCCAAACGAAGGATCTCGTTTTGCTCCTAGGATAACTTCATGCCCGGGCGGGATCATCCGCCGAACAACTGCTCCGCGGATTTCTGCCTGGGGCACAGCCTGGCGGACGCTTTGGAGCATTTGGGTAAAGGCTGAGCGAACCGCCTCGGAATTCTGAAGATTGAGCCGGACCCCGCCAACATCCCATTTGTGCACCACCTGAGGGCTTACTACCCGGAGGACCACCGGGTAGCCGATCTGCTCGGCAAATTCAGCTGCCTCCTCCGGGCTGGTGCAAAGCCGATGCGGCGGCACCGGCAACCCATAGGCTGCCAGCACCGCCAAAGCTTCCGGTTCTTCCAGATAGCCAGGCGGTGCTTGGTCGAGAATCGAAGCGGCGGCAGCCTGATCCACTGGCAATGGCTCCGGTTCATCTAGTTCCAAAGCCCGCCAGGTGCGAATCCGTTGCACGGCTGCCATGGCCGCACAAGCCCACTCTGGCAGCAAATAATGCGGCACATGCGCATCTTGTAACACCCGAATGCCCGGCGCTACATCTTCAGCTCCCATAAAGGAGCAGGCGATTGGCTTGGAAGCATTTTTCGCCATTCCAACAATGCCGTGAGCAATTGCCTCAATATCGGTCATGGATTGGGGGGTCAAGATGACCAGTACCTGGTCGATTTGAGGATCATCGAGCACATGACGCAAAGCCGCCTGATAGCGATCCGCACGGGCATCGCCGATGACATCCACCGGGTTTTTGACGTTGGCCGTCGCAGGCAGAGATTCCCGAAGACGTTGCTGCGTGGTTTCACTGAGCCGAGGAACGGCCAAACCCATACTGACAGCAGCATCGGTGGCCATGACGCCTGGCCCGCCGGCATTGGTAACAATAGCCAGCCGATTGCCCTGCGGCATCGGTTGATAGGCATAGAGGATGGCGGCATTAAACATTTCTTCAATCGTATTCACCCGGACAATACCTGCTTCCTGAAAGACCGCATCACAAATGGGGTCTTCACTGGCTAAAGAACCGGTATGGCTGGCGGCCGCATCCGCCCCCTGAGGCGTTCTACCAGATTTGATGGCCAAAATCGGTTTGGCATTTGGACCCCGCGTTACCCGGCGAGCCACTTCCACCAACTTCCGGCCCTCACGCAACTCCTCCAAATAAAGCAAAATCACATCCGTCTGCGGGTCCTGGTGGAGATAGTCTAAAAGGTCGGTTTCGGTAACGCCGGCCTTATTCCCAAAACTGACAAACTTGGAAAACCCAATCTGCTTTTCCCGAGCATAATCCAAAACCGCCGTGCACAAGGCGCCCGATTGGCTCAGGAAAGCAATCCGCCCTGCCAACGGCATCCTCCGAGCAAACGAGGCGTTGAGCCGAACCGCTGGGTCGGTATTGATCACTCCCAGACAATTCGGCCCAATAAGCGAAATCCCATATTCGGCGCAGATCGCCTTCAACCGTTCTTCACGTCGAACACCTTCTGGTCCAATTTCTCGGAAACCGGCCGAGATGACAATAGCTGCTTTGATCCCCTTTTTGCCGCACTGTTCTAGTGCTCGGTCCACCACCTCGGCCGGAAAGACAATGACGGCCAAGTCCACCTGATCGTCAATATCGATCACATACCGGTAGGCCCGCACGGCGCAAATGCTCCGTTTGCCGGGAGCTACCGGATAGAGGGTGCCTCGGTAGCCGCTGGTCAGAATATTGTAAAAGATGTCGTACGGTACGGTGCCGGGCGTCGCCGTAACTCCCACCACCGCTACCGATTTCGGAGAAAAAATACTATCCAACGGATGCCTATTGTTGGAAACAGACTGCGCTGATGCATTCATCGATGGGTTCATTCTCCCTGCAGAAAAATTTTTCAAATCCTCTTGGTACCAAGGCTCTTCCAAAGCGAGAGATAGAAAAATGGAACAGGTCAGCCGGTTGAAGTACCAGTCTGTTTTTAGGCGGAAAAAGGCCCTTTGTCGTTCCCGGACAAAGGGGAATCCAGATCGACCGAACCCCTTCTCCCCGTGGATCCCTGCTTACGCTGGGATGACAGACAGCTTCGTTCCGGTGAAGTGTTACGAAAGATTCAATCTAGCTTGTCCCCCGACAAAGGTAAAGTGGGTAGTCTAAAAAAACGGAGCTCTGGTCCGGACGGGAATAGGCAAACCCTATGGGCCGATTCGCAACGTTTTCAGCCCTCAGAAATACAATCGCCTCTGCCAGTTGGGGCAGAGGCGATTGGGGCAAAAGAGGTAGTCCCCCGCAAACCCACAATGAGCAAAAAGCCGGGGTTACCAGATCATGAGCTTAACGGTTTTGCCAGCGGGCTTCCCAGCGATCGCAGATGCCGTTTTGATTATGGTCAATAAACCAGGGGCCGCCACGGCCGATGCCCATGCCGGGGCCGAGGCCTCGGCCCATGCCGCCCCCTGGACCCACAGGCCCTAGCTCACCGGCAGGACCTTGTCCAACGCCCATCCCCATCCTAGGGGCAGTGTTCCAGCCCATGCCAAAGCCGCGGCCTCTACCGGCTCCTTTGCCTGGCCCTCGGCCAGGGCCGTAGCCCATCCCAGAGCCGGGCCATAAACCTGCCTGTGGCCCGGCACCGAACCCTTGTCCTGTCGTCCACCCAGCCCGTGGACCTAAGCCTGCTCCGGTACCCAGAGCGGCCTGGCTAGCAGCTTGGGGAGTAAGCCCGGCCGGTGCACTAGCACCTGCTGGGGGCACATGTGCCCCACCTTGCCGAAGGGTGGTTTGCAGTTGCTGACGCAATTGGATCAATTGCTGTTGGAGTTGACGGATTTTGTCTTGATCGGGCTGGGGCTTTGCCTGCTCCTGCCAAAGTTCGGCCATAGTGGCATGGATTTTGGCTCGCAGCTCGGCTATGGCCTCAGGCGAGAGATTTTGGGCAGAAGGGGCAGGTGCTGGAGGAGCCGATGGCTCTGCCGCCCAAGTTGCTGACAAACCTGCCCCGAATCCAGTCGCCAGCACCAAAACCATCCACCAAAGTCTTTTGCAATACATTGTTTGGACCTCCTTAGGAAAAAAAAGGAACCAACCTCCACGTGGCGGATCACCTGCTGATCCGCTTTCCTCCGATTGCACTTTTTGGAAAAAGGGGCTGCAATTTTTGCACACCTTTGTCAAACGGAGCGCTACGGTTTTGCAAGGCTCATGCTCCTGGGCAGGCAGTTTGGGCCGCCAATACCAGGAGGACCTTGGTGTCCCAGTTCAAATGCGACAGAGAAAGCCCTAGCAAACCCGGGAAAAACTGCCAACTCAGCAATATCCGCTTATCGGACCCACTCTCCAAACTAGCAGAACTAGGAGCTCTTCTGCCTTGGCGGATCCTTTCCTCAAGCCGGATTCCTGCCTGCTCAGCGGCGACAGGACGTATCAACCGATGCGCTGCAATTGAAGTTAGGCACCAAAAGATTAAAGACCTCTAAGAGGCTGTCCTAAGCATTTTCTATGATGAAAGTAGTTTTCCTTCTTCAATTCCCCAGAATCCCCAAAATCTCTGTTTTTAAGGAGTCTGGAGGATAGGAGCCGGTCGGCCAAAACCCATGGGAAACCAGCCAAATCCCCATTTTCTAAGAAAATGAAAATCGCGATGGGGCTGATGTGCTAATCGTCCTCTTGGCGGGTGGGAGGAAAGGTCATTTTTGTTAGAAGCTTAAATCCGCTGAACTGACCTAAAGGGCAACTTCTATGCCAATATATGCCAATATGCTCTGGCAAGGCCGAACCACCCCCAAGAGCTTGGGTTTCGCAGTCGCAAAGTAGCGTTTACAATGCAAAGAAGCATCTGGTTTCCGAGTACCTGGGCCTGAGGGTCTGGAGAAGCGCAATTCGGGGCAATCTCTGCGGGGTGCCCAAGCGGTTCCGCTCAGAGCAATGCCTAACGATTTTGCCGAATCCTCTTATAGGATCTGGAAGCCGATGAGTCTATTATTTTGGACCAAGTTAGTTCTGATCAGCGAATGGGTGATTCGGCTGGTGATGTTGCTAGTCATTGTGATTCGCAAGCAGAAGCCGCCGGCAGCGTTGGCCTGGTTAGCAATTATCTTTTTTGAGCCTTGGATTGGGCTGGTTTTGTATTTGCTTTTGGGAGAGATACGGTTAGGTCGACGGCGGTTGGCGCTGCGGCGGCGCAGGCGTGGAGAGTTTGCCAGCAGTGAATATCCGGAACTTGGGCCTGGAGCAGTACCCAGCGAAGCGGGTTCACCGTCGGAGGCCATGCTCTTGAAACTAAGCCAACAGCTAGAGCAGTTGCCTGTGGTCCGGGGCAATGCCATCGAATTTTTTATCGATCCGGATCGGGCCATCGAGCAACTGGTGGCCGACATCGACCAAGCGCAGGATCATGTGCATCTATTGTTTTATATTTACGGAGATGATTGGGTGGGCCGACAGGTAGGTGAGGCCTTGATCCGGGCTCGGCAGCGGGGGGTTATTTGCCGACTGCTGGCCGATGCTATTGGTTCCCGAAAGTTTTTCCGACGCCTAGCCCGTTGGCTGCAAACGGAGGGGATCGAAGTTTACCCGGCTCTGCCGGCCACCTTGTGGCGATTGCCTTTTGCACGGTTGGACATCCGCAACCATCGCAAACTGGCTATCATAGACGGGCGCATAGCCTATACGGGTTCGCAAAATATCATCGAGCCTACTTATGGGCATCGCCGCGGGGGGCCTTGGCACGATATCATGGCCCGACTGACCGGACCGGTCGTCTGGCAATTGCAAACCGTTTTTCTGGAGGATTGGTTTCACGAGACCGGCCAACTGTTGGAAAGTACCGGACTGTTTCCCTGCCTGGAACCTACTGGCGAGGTGATGATTCAGGTGGTGCCCACAGGGCCGGACTTACCTACCGAGCAATTTCAGGACCTAGTCGCTCGGACGCTTTTTATGGCCGAAAAACAAATAGTAATCACCTGCCCCTATTTTGTGCCGGATGATGCGATGCTGGTCGCCCTTCGCATAGCAGCCCAAGGCGGCGTCCGGGTTCTGCTGGTTGTACCCCGCTGGACCGATCATCCCCTAGTGGATGCCGCCGGAATGTTCTATCTGGAATATCTCCACCGCTTTGGGGCCGAAGTGTATTTCTACCAACCCGGCTTGTTACACTCCAAAACCCTTACCATCGACGATCGGCTGGCGATGTTTGGCTCGGCCAATTACGATATCCGCTCCTTCGAGCTGAACTTCGAATTAAACTTACTGTTGCATAGCCCGGCGGCCGTGGGAGAATTGTATCGCCTGCAACAATATTACTGGCAGCAATCCCGGCCTGCCACTGCTGACGATTGGCCCAAACCGATTTCCCTACGTGGATTGAAGGTGCATTTTGCCAAACTGCTTAGTCCGCTGTTGTGAACTGACAAATCTGGTTTGTCAACCGAACAAGCCAGAGGGTTTGGAGCTGAATTAGGTTAATCGGGAAAGATAGAGAATCCAGGCAGAATATTCCCACTTCCTACACCTAGCTTTGCACACATCCTACCGATACTGCCAGATATAGCCCCTACTCTTCCCAGAGAGTCATCCCGTCTAGAGTTTGCAATCCGTAGGACCTTGTTCCTTTAGAGGCCAGTTTGACGAGGCAGGGGATTTCCCAATGTGCCCCAAATCCCCCCAAGTACCCGTAAAAATCAGCCTCAGATTGCTGCCTGAACAGGCTTTCCCCACCTCTGTTGCCCTACTGCCGACGGAGGCTCGCCCCCTAGCGCCCTTTCCGCCCTAGAAGAACCGCCCTAGAAGAAACGGACTACCCCCGCTACTGCCCGACCATGCATTCCCTCCGACTTTGGCGAATTCCCAAAACCACAATCGGGAAGAGAACTTCTCTGCTTGATGGAAAGGATAGTCACGGTAGGTGAATCGGATTTTTGCTCTTTCAGAGGTACGTCCGAGACGGTTAGCTTGCTGCCCAAAGCAGCCAGCACATTGAGCTCTTGGTCTTTGAGACGGCAGCCACGTAGTCCTCCTGGCGGCGGGGTGGCCAGACATCTACTATCCAGTGGGCTGATGGGGGGACGTCCTCACTTTTGGCAAACCCAGACGGTATCTCAGAACTTCCGATTGGTATAAAGCGGACATTTGGCTTGCTCTTTGAGACGGCAGCGACGTAGTCCTCCTGGCGGCGGGGGGCAGACATATACTACCCAGGGGGCTGATAGGGTGGCATTGGTATCTACATAAGCGGTTTTCTCTACAAGATGTTGGGAGCTCGCCAGCCGGATCACCCCACCTATTGCGTGTCCGGAAAGGTGTGTAGATACCAATGGATGGGGTGGGGAGTGCGTTTTGTGGTCGGCTAGGGCCGCTACTCTTATGAGTAAATTTGAGATAGAATGCTTCCAAAATTCTGCATTTTGTTCAGAAAGTGCTAGCTACCATGAAGCATTTCAATACGATTGCTATTGTGGGGGTGGGTTTGATAGGCGGATCGGTGGGTTTAGCGGTGCGGCAGCGGGGGTTAGCGGACTGTGTGGTGGGGATAGGGCGTCGGCAATCCAGCCTGCGGATCGCCCGGCAAGCTGGGGCGGTTACTACGACAACGATTGACCTGGCGAAAGGGGTGGCTGAGGCCGAGCTGGTTATCGTCTGCACGCCGGTGGGCCGGATTGTGGAGGATGTCCGAACGGCAGCGGCCCATGCGCCGCCAGGTACCTTGATTACGGACGTCGGAAGCACCAAAGCGCAGATCGTGGCTGCCTTGGATGAAGGCTTACCTAGAAACTGTCGATTCCTGGGTGGCCATCCCTTGGCCGGCGGCGAAAAAACCGGTCCTTCCCATGCTCGGGCCGACTTGTTTGATGGCCGGGTCGTAGTGCTCACACCCACCAAAAACACCCGGGCAGAAGATTTCGACACCTTGGAGAAATTCTGGAACAGTTTGGGAGCCGTGGTAGTGCAGATGCCACCCGAGGAACACGATCAGGCCCTGGCCCTGACCAGCCATCTGCCTCATGCGGCTGCAGCAGTGTTGGTTGGTATGGTGCCAGAACGGCTCTTTCGATTTTCCGGCGCAGGCCTGCTGGATACTACCCGCATCGCTGCGGGCGATCCAGCTTTATGGACGCAGATCTTTATGCAAAACCGAGCCAATTTGGCCAAGGCTCTGGAGGGATTCATCCACCGGCTCACCCAGCTGCAAACCGCCCTCCTACAAGCCAATGAATCACTCATCCAACAGATCCTCGAAGTGGGCAAAACAAACCGGGATGCCTTGGGAAATTAGGCTCGCTTTCCAGATTGGTACAAGCCAGCTCTATAACCCACATCTACTCACCTAGAGGGGCCAACCATGCTTTGGGAGGTTGATATTCATCCGGCGGAAGGCCAACCGGACCTGGTAGGTCGACGCCTGGCGGCCGATGCCGCAGACTTAGGGTTGGTGGGCCTGGAGATCCGGGCGGCCGTCGGCTACTTGATCCAAGGCGCCCTACAGCTGCCCCAAATCCAGCGAATCGCCCAGGAGCTTTTGGCCGATAGCGTGGTCGAACAATGGGTAGCCGCCCCCGTAGGCGATCCCGTTTTGTTAACCCCGCCGGCCGGTGGCGCCGATGGCAAAAAACAGAAAAGCCAGGAGAAAAGCCCGAAGAATGAAGAAGCCGCATTGCTCCCCCCAGAAGGCGAATTGGCCGACACCATGCAGCCTCCTTTGTCCGCCACGGCATTTTCCTCCTCGGCTAAGCCGTCCTCTGCCCCTCAGCAACCCGGCCATCTCGCCCCTGTATCTTGTTCGGGGCACGAGGATGTGCCTGGAGATAAGCCAGGTGGGGAGAAACCAATGCCTCCTCTTTTCTCTGCGGAAGAAAGTGGCCCAGCCCAAACCAAGCCGGGGGAGGAGCAACCAATGGTCCCTGCCTCCTGTTCAAGAGAGGGAGGCTCCGCTCAAACTGAGCCGGGTGAAGGGAAACCTCTGTCAGGTTGGCAGTCCACACACCAAAAGTTACCCCAACCAGAGGATTCCCGCTCCCCCACTCCGGCCCAGAACTCAGCACTGCCGGTTGGAGCGGCGGACAGCTCGGTGCTGCCGTCGTTTGTCGGAGAAGGAGAAATCCCCCGGTCTCGGCTGATACATGTATTGCCCAAGCCGGGCGTGATGGACCCAGTGGCCCAAAGCACCCTAGCCGCCATCCGAGACTTGGGCATCCAGGTAGAAGCCGTGCGCACCTTGAAAAAATACTGGACCAGTCCCCTGACAGACGGCCAATTAGACCTCCTGTGTACGAAATTATTAGCCAACGACGCCATCGAACAGGTTGTCTTAGGCCCGCTTCGACTGGAACGACTGGAGATTGGCCAGCCGTACCAGTTCCGCCTTATTACTGTGCCGATCCGCCAGATGAACGACGCTGAATTGGAACGGCTAAGCCGAGAAGGACAGTTATTCCTTTCGCTTCCCGAAATGCGGGCCATTCGGGATTACTTCCAACAGCTGGGACGAGACCCCACGGACGCTGAACTGGAAACCTTGGCCCAGACTTGGAGCGAACATTGCAGCCATAAGACACTGACCGGGCGTATTATCTACCAAGATCCGGATGGCCAGCGCACCTTTGAAAACATGCTTCGGGAGACGATTTTTGCGGCCACTGACCAGGTGCGCCGCCGATTGGGTTCGGCCGATTGGTGTGTCAGCGTATTTGAAGATAATGCGGGCGTGGTCCAGTTCGATGAGCAGTATCATGTGGTCTTTAAGGTAGAAACCCATAATCACCCCTCCGCTTTGGAACCATATGGCGGGGCCAATACCGGCATTGGCGGCGTGATCCGGGACCCATTGGGTACCGGTCTGGGCGCCAAACCGATCTGCAATACCGATGTGTTCTGTTTTGCCCCGCCGGATACCCCAATGGCAGAAATTCCCCGTGGCGTGCTCCACCCCCGGCGGGTGTTCAAAGGCGTGGTGGCTGGGGTACGGGACTACGGCAACCGAATGGGTATTCCTACAGTCAACGGTGCCATTTACTTCGATCGCCGCTATCTCGGCAATCCCCTGGTTTACTGCGGCACCGTTGGGCTTTTACCCAAGGACAAAGCCCACAAAGAGCCGAAGCCCGGCGATTTGATCGTGGCCGTTGGCGGCCGGACCGGTCGAGATGGCATCCACGGAGCAACCTTCAGCTCCGCAGAACTCACCCATCAAAGTGAACT
Source organism: Thermoguttaceae bacterium (assembly GCA_025062105.1). Taxonomy (GTDB): domain Bacteria; phylum Planctomycetota; class Planctomycetia; order Pirellulales; family Thermoguttaceae; genus JANXAQ01. Next base: position 4,755 of record JANXAQ010000006.1, on the reverse strand, counting down.
GCTTTCCGGCGGAGCGGTACAGATTGGTAACCCTATTACCGAAAAAATGCTCTTGGATGTCCTGTTGGAAGCTCGAGACCGTGGTCTGTACCATGCGATTACCGACTGTGGGGCGGGCGGCTTTTCTAGTGCCGTAGGAGAAATGGGCCGACATATCGGCGCCGAAGTCTGGCTAGAACGAGCCCCACTCAAATACGAAGGCCTCTCCTATACCGAAATCTGGATCTCCGAGGCCCAAGAACGGATGGTCCTCAGTGTGCCGCCCGACAAATGGGATGAATTGGAAGAACTGTGCCGATCCGAAGGCGTCGAAGCAACGGTCATCGGTCAATTCGTGCCCACCGGCCGACTAACCCTCCGCTACCAAGGCCATCTAGTGGCAGATTTGGATATGGAGTTTTTGCACCGGGGTCGGCCTCGGCTGACCCGACAGGCCGTCTATTTTCCCCAGCCCTCGACTCCCATACCCCCAGAAGCCTACCGAAAATCCAACCCCTCTGAGGTGCTGCTGAAAATCCTCGGTTCGCTCAACGTCTGCAGCAAACATTGGGTCATCCGCCAATACGACCATGAGGTCCAGGGCGGCAGCGTGATTAAACCCCTTGTAGGCCGCTGGAACGATGGCCCCAGCGATGCCGCGGTGCTCCGACCTGTGCTCAGCAGTTACCGCGGCCTGGTGATTGCCTGCGGCATGAATCCCCGCTACGGTGACCTAGACACTTACCACATGGCCGCCAGCGCCATCGACGAAGCAGTCCGGAACTGCGTGGCCGTTGGTGCCGATCCTCGACGCATCGCCCTGCTAGATAATTTCTGCTGGGGCAATACGGACCGGCCGGAAACTCTTGGTTCCTTGGTCCGGGCAGCCATTGCCTGCTACGACGTAGCCACCGCCTTACAAATGCCCTTCATTAGCGGGAAAGATAGCCTGAACAACGAGTTTCGGCCGGAGCGGGGCGAACCGATTGCCATACCCCCCACTTTGCTCATTAGCGCCCTAGGCCAGGTGGAGGACGTTCGCCGCTGTGTAAGCATGGACCTTAAAGAGTCAGGCAACTTCGTGTATCTCGTCGGCTGGACCGAGGAAGAAATGGGCGGCTCCCATTGGGGACTGGTCGAAGGGATTTCTGGCGGCCAAGTCCCCAGGGTCAACCCCCAGCTGGCAGGCACCATTTTCCATCGCCTCCATCAGGCAATCCACCAGGGGTTAGTCCGAGCTTGTCATGACCTGAGCGAAGGCGGCTTGGCCGTGGCTGCCGCTGAAATGGCCTTTGCCGGCGATCTGGGCGCCCGATTGGCCCTGGATGGGATGCCTCGACCCGAAACGCTTCAGGAACCGATGGTACTGCTATTTAGCGAATCGAACAGCCGATTTTTGTGCGAAGTTCGACCCGAAGCGGCCGGAGACTTTGAACACCTTCTGGCGGATATACCGTTTGCCCGGGTTGGCGAAGTTACCTCCGAGCCGATCCTGGAAATCACCTGGCAAGGCCGGGCGGTAGTACAAAGCGACCTGACCAGCCTTAAACAGGCCTGGCTCCAGCCGCTGGATTGGTAGGAGGATCCAACATCCAAAGGAGTCGTCTTGCCGATGGCACTGCCACGCGTGTTGATCCTACGGGCTCCAGGCACCAATTGCGATGTGGAAACCGCTTTTGCGTTTGAAAAGGCCGGGGCCAAGGCCGAGCGGCTCCATGTGTTTCGCCTCCTGGAAAACCCCCAGTTGTGCCGGACCTATCAAATCTTCTGTATCCCCGGCGGATTTAGCTACGGCGATGACATCGCAGCCGGCCGAATCCTGGCCAACCAAATCCGGCTGCATCTAGCCGATCTGCTCCGGGAGTTCGTCGAAAGCGGTAAACTGATTCTGGGGATTTGTAACGGCTTCCAGGTGTTAGTGAAATCCGATGTGCTTTTGCCCCCAACTCAAGAGGGTCTAGCCCAGGCAACGCTCACCTGGAACGATTCTCGCCGATTTGAGGATCGGTGGGTTCGACTGGCCGTTACCGGTAGGCCCTGTGTGTTTTTGGAAGGCATCCAAGAACTTTATCTGCCGGTAGCGCATGCGGAGGGAAAATTCGTGGCTCGAGACATCGCCACATTGCAAGCCCTTGAATCAGCCGGCCTGTTAGTGCTCCGCTACGCCCGGCTTACTGGACCGCTTCGGGTAGAATCCCAACTAATCCCCTATCCAGAAAATCCCAACGGTTCCCAAGCCAATGTAGCAGGCCTGTGCGACAGCACCGGCCGTATCTTAGGACTTATGCCTCACCCAGAACGCCATATCGACCCGACCCATCATCCCCACTGGACTCGTCGGCTCTCTGCCCGGCTGGAAGGCCTGTCTGCGCATTGTCCTTCACCAGAGTCCTCCCCCAGTTGCTTCCGGCCCCCTGCCGCCGAAGGCGATGGACTAAGGCTGTTTAAAAATGCAGTCCGGTACTTTGCCTAAACCAACCGCTCCGCCCCTAAACGCCACTTTTGCAAATTTTCCTAACTGCTTTCGGCTCCAAGATCTACGGCGATCTCTCTCCCGGCACCCAATTTCTTAACTCCAACAGCTCCCACCAGTTGAGCATCTTTTTTCTTCCCACCCGATTTCTTCCCACCCGAGGCCAAAAATGGCAAAAGTCGAGCTAAAACGGTTGGCTGGTTCAGCTGGATTAGGCAACCCCTGGGCAAGGCAGGTGCCGCTTATCTAGAACCGGGCTAAAGGAAGGACAGAATACCGTGGTCCTTACATTGGGCCTAAATATCACATCATAAGTTAAGAGCCTCCTCACAAAATGAGCTACCTTCTCCCCTTATGACCCACAAAATAGACCCACCGGTTCTGTGTCGTTACATTTTGTAGAGACGCTACGTTTCATTAAGAGGTGTTTATATACCGCGAAAGAGTGATTTCAGGGCCTTTTAGCCCGATGTTTGCCTCTCGGTGCTCAGGAAAGCCAGAGAAAAAATCACTCTAAAAACTGGCCGGAAAGGTTTCGGATCGTTGTTCTAACTTTTGTTAACGGTTCCCTCAACTATGAGCTACTCTGCCAAAAAAGAGGAACTGCATTTTTGTAGTCAATCTAGGAGATCTAGAGAACATAGACAAACACCTGTCCGTAACCATCCGACTAGCATCTTCGGGAAGAAAAAACTCCCTATTGCAGATTCAAGGCTCCAATAACTGTTGGGAGGGAGTTTAGCTCTGCATGATCCGGAAGAGGTAGGTGATTTGCAAAGCTGGTTTTTCGAGGAGGGGTAGCATTATTTTGCCTATATTATCCATCTTACCCAATTGCATAGAATCTCTGGCGCATCCGCCTAAAAGGAACCCTTTTCAGCCAGCCAACGAATGCTCTATAATAAGTAAAGTTCTATCAAAATCCGGATCCAATCTCCCAAAGTATAAAAGGTTTTCCATTATAGGGCTGGGGGAACTTTCTGTTGAAGAAAAATCCTCTGCTTTAAAATCCCGAAGCTGGGGATGAGAAGGGCAGGTTTAGCAGTAGAAGATTTGCTGGAGCTGTTGGTTGCCAGAGCTCTCCAGAGGAAGAAATAAACTAACCAGACCCCCTAAGCGAGAAAACTACACAGCGTAAAACTAAAAAAGGTCTTTCAAGAGTTGGAAGAAACGTTTGTGCTGCTTGGGGACAGATTTTTCGGACTCAGCCACTCAAGGTGAAGATATAACCTTATTCGGCCAATAAAATCTATTCAGCCAATAAAGGAGCCATGTGAATTTGGAGAGAATGGAAAAAATAGACAAAACCTCCAGAATCCAGGCTTATTTTCTCCAATAGTAGGTTTCGAGGGTGTAGCTGCCCTCGGCTGATGTATCCCAATACTCAACACCTATCTCCCTATCCTCGATAAAAGCCGATTCTTCCAACGTACATAAAACAGAACTTCAATTTTGAATTTTACGAGTATTTTCCCCCAATCCTACGAAATGCTCCCTAGGGAAGCTACTATTCCTCTTTCCTCTTTTTGTCGAGGAATTGGGAAAAGGTAACCTTTCAGGAAAACGAGGAACTCAGCCTGGGTTTAGCCGATGTAGTGGGTTATTTTCCCCCAAAATAGGGATCCAATTGCCTGGTTTGGTTTACCGCTTTTCCTGCTCCTCTGGGAAGTACAGAAGAGGCGTAGTCCCCAGAAACAAAGAGGATACAGGGGTGAATTATTTTAGAAAACCTTCCCTTGACCCATACTACCCATACTTACTAAAAATCCTGGAGAATCCCTCCCAAAAAAACCTTGAACACTTTGGTGTTTCTTAGAATATAATTAAACAAAAGGAAAATCGGGGCGGTTTCCAGGGTGGAGAGGAGCACTTAGTCCTGGTTTCAGGTTTCGCTCTTTCTACCGGGAGCCGTCCTAACGAGGGGTTCCTGTGGGCAATTCCAGCTGGAGGGCCTAGGTTTGCCTTCCAGGTATCGTGGGTCCTCCGGCGGATTTGCCAAAGGAACTTGGCGCGGGGTGGAGCAGCCAGGTAGCTCGCGAGGCTCATAACCTCGAGGTCACAGGTTCAAATCCTGTCCCCGCCATTAAGTCCTTATGCAGTAAGGAGTTACGGCAAGCAAGGTCCGGCACAACTTGGAAATCTATAAAGGGTTGTGGTGAAACTTTCTCTATCTTGCCAAGAGCTTCCGACGCTTGCTGTGCCGCCGTTTGTGCCGCAACTGTGCCGCATTTTGTGCCGCAATCGTTTTGTGTCCAAACGTCCACGTTACCCCGCCGGAGGCCCAAAGGTCCTCTTGGGCTGCT
>JANXAQ010000001.1 GCA_025062105.1 Thermoguttaceae bacterium | reverse complement strand
TACCGCCACATGCCTATCTACCGCACGCAGGCTGTCGAGGCTCAATTCCCCGATTGACGACTTGCTGCTAAGCCGTTTTTCTGCCTGTGGCTCCGACTGCCAAGGGAAAGGTCCTTCGGAGCCTCTGTGTTTACTAGTTTTCGACTTCTCTAAAACTCCGAGCCTCTAACCTCGACTTTTGCCTTTTTCCTAACTGCTTGTGTCTCCAGTAGTTACAACCAAACCTCCTTTTATCACCCAATTTCCTAAGTCCAATACTTACAAAAAGTTAGAACTCCCCCCCTCCGGGATGAGGCGAAAAATGCCAAAAGCGGAGCTGAGAGGGTCCCCGCCACAGGCTTACCATTCCAGGGAGCAAGAAATCCCCCTGTTTAGTGGATGATTGGGAAGCCTGGCATCCGATTCCCCCAAAAGTGCCAGAGGTAGGTGTCTCCTTTAAGAAACATCCTGTTTTAAACGTGTTTCGTTTTATAAACACAGATTTTCTTCTCTCCTTTCCTCCACTGGCCGCCCTCCGGACTACTTAGATCCCCTGGGGCTGGAACTTCTTTTCCCGATTTGCCCCTCCTTTTGGGAAATTTCATCCACCCATTTTAATGGTATTGGGCTTGAATAAAAAAGAAAAAAATCTCCAATCGAATGCGATTAAAGCCCCCCAGGAATCTTAGGCGGGCCTCCGAAGCACATTTTCCTACTCTGATTGCCCTGGGATAGCATTCCCAAAAGAGGGGGTTCGGGAGACGGGATCGCCTCCTTTGAGAAGTTTAGCCAATTGCTTTTTTCTCTTCTTTCTAGCCCGGCACAGGATATGCAAGGAATCTACTTGGGAAAAACCCTCCTTGGATGGACAAGGGAGGATAGTGTTCCCTTACAAACCGCCTTCCTCCGGCCCGCCTTCTTTCACAAATCCCGGATAGGATAGGTGAAAAAAGTCAATAGGCCGGTTCTTGAGCCACTAAAACTAACTCGGTGGACAACCAGAAGTTTCAACTTTTGGCACCCTTTGATCAAAGTAGGCGAGTGATGAAAAGTGTTGGTCGATTACGAGGCCGCCGGGGCATGGCCACCGTGGAATGGATTATCTTGGTCATTGTCTTCGGTCTGGGCTTGGTTGCTGGGGCCTGGGCGGTGCGAAATGCCCTGGTCCAAGAATATACGGAACTGATCCAAGCCATCGAAACGGTGGACTTACAAGACTGTCTCACCAAATGAGAAGTTTGGTGGCGGCTGAGATGTAGGAGCGACCATGATCATTGCCAAAAATCTTCGGGTGGGTTTTTTATCTGGAGGATGCCGGAACAAATCCTCCCCCCAAAGTACCCATGGTTTTTCACCAGGGGGGAGCTTTGTCAGTGCCGGTGAGACTGGGAACAAAGGCTCCCCCAAAAATAGCCATGGTTTTGGTTTGGGGAGACGGAGTTTTTCGGCCCAGCCGGCGCGCCGAGCGGCGCTGACCGTGGAACTGATCCTTGTGCTGCCGGTGTTTTTGATCCTACTGGTGGCGGTGGTGCAGTTTGGCTTGTATCACGTCAGGATGCAGCACGTGGCCCTGGCAAGCCGAATCGGCGCCGAACAGGCCAGCCAAACTTCGGGGCTTCCTTCCTCAGGGGCTGTACCTCAGCCGATAGTAGATGCCGTGGCAGCAGAACTCCAATCCGCCGGGATTACTCAATTTTGCATCCGGTTGGAACATAACGTGAATGTCAGTCCGCCAGCAGTCTTATGGTATCCGAGTAGCGGATGCCCATTTTGTTCAGGAGGCGGCTGTACCTGCTGTCCGAGCAGTCCACTTTCTTCGCCGCCCTATTCCGGGACGAATTACGTTCGGCTTTCGGTTTGTGTGCCGCTGACGCAACTGATGCCGAACGTGCTGAAGGTGTTCGGCTTTGATCTGACAGGGAAAACCACGGCCTTTACCACGGTGTTTCGCTATGAGCTGTAAAAAGATGCCAAGCTTCCTTTTGGGTTTACAAACCCCGGGCAGGGGTATGTTGGTGCGGAACCGATCTGGCCGGGATCGGCGGGCACGGCGTGGGATTGCAACGTTCTGGCTTCTGCTTTTTGTGCCGGTGTTTTTGGTGTTATTGGGCCTGGTGGTCAATGTGGCCAATTTGTGGCTTGCCCGGGTGGAGTTGGAAACAGCGCTGGAAGCGGCGGCCCTGGCCGCCGTGAAAGAGTGGGGTGAAAATTTGTCTGGAGGTACTTCTATTCCTACCCAGGTAGGCCAGGC
>JANXAQ010000269.1 GCA_025062105.1 Thermoguttaceae bacterium | reverse complement strand
AGAAAGCCAACTTTGCACAGAACCTACCCACTTCCAGATATACACACCTAAACTCCTTCCAGAGACTCATAGCCCCTGGAATCTGGAATCCGCAGAGCTTTTTGCCTTTGGAGATGCCAGTGGAAGGGCCGGTTCGATGGGTCTGGCCATTATCTATGTTCCCCAACTCTTCTAAACTGACCACAAAAAATCAGCCGCACCCCTGTTACTTAAAGCCTGATTTCTTGGTAGAAGAGAAAGTGGTTTGACAAAGTGTTTGGGGGGTTGCTTGGGAACCTTTTGTGCTCCCAGCACTGGGGGGATGCCCTCCAGTATGGGAGATAACCTTCTGTTGGACACTGGCTCTAGAGGAACATAACCGGACTTTTACCAATTTCAAGCGGCAGCCCCTTTAAGATGTTTTAATGCTTTGGAGATATTGGATTAAGAAAGCTGAATAAAGAGGTCTTGAAGCCGAACCTTTTGGCAAAGAAAAGGACTGCCCCAAAATGGCAATTAGGCCTTGGGTTACCAAGAAACATTTCCGTCGAGGTGAAAAAAACTAGCGTTATCCACTGAGGCAAAGGCCGTTGTTGCCCAGGGGAAGCCGAGTGGGGAAAAGAACGGTGGTTTCTTTTTATTTCTCTGTCAGCCGGCTCTGTTGACACCCGGGAAGAAGGTATTAGAATAGATGGGAACATCTGATGATTCTGAACATATTGTGAACTTTATGAACCTTTGCTCCAAAAGTTTTGGCTATCCCTATTTCTACATCCTACGGATGTATGCTGCTAGTCGTGCTAGCAACCCAAGATATTGGAACATAGGCGGAGGAAACCAAAATAAATTATCAGAGGTTCCTATCGACGCACATTTTTGCAAAGCCTTCCAAACTGGGTTTGCCGTAGCTCCACTTTTGGGAATTTCTACAGGGCAGTGCTTTTGTGATTACCTAACCCTATGAGAAACTTGGGGTTAGGAAATTAGAGGAAAGAAGCCTCAAAGCATAAGTTCCTTAAATAAAAAAGAAGTTACAACAAAAAGGGCAAAGACGAACTGAGACCTCTGTTGAGTAAAAGGGCCGAACAATGGGAGGGTGTCCCGTGCCGTTTTCTCTAAAGAAATGGTGCGTTAGGGGGGAAAAACAGTTGCTCCGAGTTGTTGTCTCTGGCCGCTTTTTGCTGCTGGTCGGGTTGGTAGGCTGGATCGGGTTTGGGATGAGCGTTGTAGTGGCGGAGGCGGCCAGCCTTCGGCGGCTAGTGAAAGTATTGTCGGAGGGGATTTCCGAACAGAGCGACGAAGCGGCGCAACGGTTTGGTAAACTGCTAGACACCATTGCGCAACATAGCGATGAAACCTTAAGCCAGGTGGGAAAGAAGTTGGGGCGGGCTCAGAATGCCGACGAAGCAATTGCCCGATTACTCAAAATAGGAGTGCCTATTTCCGATGAGCTCCAGATGGCCATCCGGAATATGGATGATGTTACTCGGAAGGCTTTGGTGGGATTATTGGACGAGACTGGGACGCTGTTAGAGCGGTGGAGTAAATTAGGCCGATCCTTCGACGAGCTATTGCCGGCAATGGAAAAAGCAGGGCCGGATCTACTATATGCTTGTCGCCAAATGCAAAGTGACGAAGCTTTCGATACGGTAGTTCGCGGGGTGCGGGAGTTCGGCTCCCAGTTTGTGGATTTTGCCCGCAAAGGAGACGAGCAGTCGGTCTTGCAGCTTTCCAAGCACTGGGATGAGTTGAAACGGGCTTGGGAGGATCCGCAATTCAAACCACAACTGGAGGATCTGTTCAAAAATCCGGTAAAGTATTTTGACGAGTTTGGCAAGCCGACCAAGCACTGGGACGAATTGCTTGCCCAGCTGCGGGCAGTAAGCCAACCCACACCGCCGGGGGGTATCTGGAGAAAATTGCGCAACGGCGTGGTTAACGTAGCGAAGCAAGCCTACGGTGCGGGGGTGGGGGTAGTGGGTTGGATCTGGGGCATGACAAAAGCCGTCGCCACCGGCCTGGCTGCTTTGCTTGCCCCTCTGTTGCCCATCGCAGGGCAAGCGCTGGTGGCACTAGTTGTCCAAGTAATCCTCCTGGCGGTAATTCTCCTGGTGATTGTTTTTTTGCTGCTCCCCCTGGCGATGAAAGGCATAAACTGGATCTTATGGAAGCTCCTGAAATGGCTGGCAGGTAGGCAAGGTAGACTCGGGCAGTGGGCGCAGCAAAAGATCGCCCAGCCTGGCAGAGAGGTTACGCCACGAACCTACATCCAGCGTTTTAAGAAAATGCCAGTAGATGTATTGAAGTTGGGTCTATTGGGCCAGCAGCGGGTGGGCAAGACCACCTTCATGGTGATGCTGACCAAATATTTACATCGAGGGGTTCCTGGCGCTATTCTTCGGCCCTATCGCGACGATCCGGATGGGAAACAGTTTCACCAGATGGAACAGGAGGTGGCTACCTGCGGATTCACCAAAGAGGAACGGAAAATTGCTTTGGCTCTGACTTGGCCTTTCTTCTGGGAGGATGTTACTGCAGGAGAGGATAGGAGCTTGGCGAGCAGGCAACCCCCTTCAGCTACCAATGAAAGCTTCTCTTCGCCACCGGCTGCTTCGAACCGTTCCAATCCGCTCGATGCTCCCTTAGAGGAGCCGGAACTGGCCGGCAAACTAGAAATGTGTCTAGAATTAGTGGATTATCCAGGCGAATGGGCCAACCAGCCGGAAGGTCGTCAGCGCCTTAGCCAAGCATTAAGGCAGGTGGATGGGCTTTTTGTGGTGATCGATCCAACGGATCTGGAAAACGACGTTTCGGCTCCACGATTCCGACAGCAGCAGGAAATCATCGAAAGCATGTTTGCAGCGGATCGGCTGGACCTAGGCAATAGTTTTCTTCGCTCCTTGGCCATCTTGATCACCAAACGCGATGCCTGGACTCCAGAACTGCTGCAACGATTAGCCACCAGTCAAGGCAAACCGTTGGACAACAACTTCCACCAGATGGTGCAGCTGGCCCAAAAACCAACCCTTCGCCCTGCCGAATCTCAGCAGTTGGGCCAGTGGCTCTTTGAGCTACTCTTTCCCGGGGTGTATCAAAGTTTGCTGACTCGGCTCCAGGAGTCGCAACGCCCCAACCGGCCGTGGTACCAGCGGTTTCTACCTTGGTTTTCTTTGGACACTCGGCCTCAGTTGCGCATTTTTGCAGTCAGCCAGTTGGGGCAGAAACTAGGGGCACAGGTTACGGCCTATCGCCGGCAAGTGCAGCAGTGGGAAGCCAGCGGACGGCAGGGACCAAAACCCCAAGTCCTTTTGGACCTCGATAAGGCCGATCCCCAGCAATTGGATATCCTTCATGCCTTTCGCTGGATGTTCAACAGCATTCCCGAGGGTTGGATGTGGACGGCTCAGCGTCTGGATAGTGACCTCTGCTGGTATTTGCCGGTGGTTTGGAAATGGCTTTCTTCCAAAGGCCGGGTGGTTGACCAAACCCGCCAGCGGTTTAAGGGTGCCCCCTCTGTACAAAGAAATATGAAAGTGTTTCAACGACACCGCCGATGGGCCTTAGGGCTTGGGATTTTCGGGCTTGTGCTTTTTGCACTCTTCGTAGCTCATTGGTGGAGAACTCAGGAGATTAATCAGTTCCATCAGTTCGTGGCTCAGGCTCAGGAGGTTGTAAGTTCCAGGCAGCAGCTCGCTTCTTTAGATTCCCTATGCAGCGAGCTGCGTGAATGGGAGGCCACTGTTCGCCTGGCTCTCCATTATAAGCCTCAAGCTAATTATCTGCTTGGGTTGCTGGAGAGCTTTCAGCGGATGCAACCCCATCTTGACATTTGGAAAGCAGAGGCCAGCAGTGTGGAGGAGAAACTGGAAGCGGCCATGGGGTTGCTTGAGGAATATGGGTATCTATCTGCACCGCCGCCGACCTATCGAGAAGAAATCTATCAGGTTTGGTCGGACCTGACCGAGCGGCTTCTTGAAATTTGTCAGGGTCTTGTCGCGTTAGTTCGTCGAGAAACGGAGCGATTCGCTTCGAAAAACCAATACGAGTATAGCCTCATCCAAAAGGCTCTACGGTTTCTAGAGATACTTCCCCAGAAGCAAACCGAGCCGTATCGCATGGCTCTGATGGAAATCCAACACCAGCTTGCCCGGCAGGAAGCGGACTGGCTCTGGAACAAAGCAAGCCAACAAGCGGAGCAGTTGGAGAGCAATAGGGATTGGCCCAAAGCCATCAAAACTTTGCAAAATTTGTACTGGCCCAGCCAACTTTCTAGGGAAGATTTGTTTACATACCAGCATAAAAAAGCAGAAAAACTGGAAAAGATAGCGAAAATATGGTTTGCCAACCTAGACTCGGAGCTGGAGGGTTTGCTAACCGATGGCAAGCTAGGGGAAGTCGATAACCTTCTGGAGCAGTTTCGAGACCTGGTCGATTGGGGAAAATGGCCCGAAACAATCAAAGCCCTCCGGGAAAAAATAGCAGACCGCTTTGTCGAAATTTCGGTCCAAGAGGCGGCAAAACAGCTTAGTCAAAGCCAGTTTCAAAGCGCAGAAGCTCTATTGGACCGATGTCGGCCATATATGTATAAATGTCTTCTAGAGACGGCCAGAAAATGGTATCAGATGAAAAGCGAGCTGCTCCGGGCTCAGAGAAATTGGCAAGCGTTGATCGAGCACCTGTTTTCCATGGAGTCAACGCATCGCCCGGAAGCCTGGGACAAACAGTTAAAACAGGCTTGGCTAGAATGGACCGAGGAGTTTCAAAATCGCCTCCAGACTCAGAGCGATATAGATGCCCTATGGGCACAATGGAAGTGGGCACAAACCCGACGAACCGATATGCCTCAGGAACTGGCCGATAAGCTCCCCGCTTGGCAAGTCCAGTTGGTTGAACGCCAACTGCGTCATGCGTTCCAGCAACTGGACACCCTTTGGAAACAAAAACAATCTGTCAAGGCCCATGAGGTCTTGGATCGCTTTGAAACCCAACTGACGAAGCTGCCGCCACCTTTGCTCCGAGAGTGGCTGGAGTGGAAAATCCGATTGTTCGAAGAGGAACAGCGGTATCTATTCGCCATCCAATGGATAAACCTACTGCCCCAGGAAGTCCTGGAAAAGCTCCACAAAGACACCAGTTGGGATCCGACCGGCATGCGGAAAAAACTTCTAGAACGCGCTATCCAGGCGACCCAACTCAAGTTTCGGGATACTCTGAAGGAGGATCCCGCCAAGGCATTTGCTTTCCTTTACCAAGAAGTTCACTCCCCTAGTACCCCGGTGGAATATCGGGAAGACCTGGCCATTTTTGCCGATCGGGAGATTTCTGATCGTATCCGTTCTGCTGAGGAAAAAATCACCCGTCTGCTCCAGGAAAAATCTAATCAACAGGCTTCCCAATACCTGGAGGACCTTCGCCGTGAGTTGGTCGGTTGGTCGGCGGAACCCAAATTTAAGAAATTCTTAGATGAGTTGGCCGAAAAGATAGGAAATGCCACCCTGGTAAACATCCTTGCCCAAATCGAAACCGATCTGGAACAACCGAAGCCCAATTATGAACAGATATACAAACGTCTCCAAAATCTACTCAACCAAACCACCCTGAAAGATGCCTACAAAGCGAAAGCGACCGCACTGAAGGAAACTTTGCTTACCCAATGGGAACAGGCCGACTATGAAACGCTACGGCTTTCCCGAGAAAACCTAGACTTAGATAAGTTAGAAGCGGTTCTGATACGCTACACCGATAAAGCCACTCCCTATTGGAATCAAATTCCCACCTCCCGCTGGAACGCCGTTATCAAATTGCGCAAATGGTTCCAACAGTTCCAGTACCTCAAAACCTACGAAATTATCCAGGTGGAGGGCAAAGGCATTCCTGGAGCTACGTTCTGGCCGCCGTGGGATTTAGATTTTGATTTCGCTTTCAAAATTGAGATAGGTCAGCAAGAATATACTCCTCCTGGTACATACGAGATTGAAGGTGAGGGAACTGTCAGGCTCCAGAAAAGTCTTCAGGTGGCCTGGAAACCAGGTATACCGGTAGCCATCAATATCTGGGATGAACAAGTGGGCAAATCGGGTCATTATGTGGGCAAGATTTCCCTAACGGATCGATATAGTCTGATCAAACTCTGCCTTCAGGGGCAAAAGCTCGATGCCGAAAATGGTAATTACCCAGAATACCATTGGTCGGAGACGAGGTTTCGATTCATATGCAAGCAGATTCAAGAGCCGCCTGATTTGCCTGCCATACAGCAATCCGAAGCAAGCCGCTCTGGCGGAGGCTAGTTGGGAACCCCACATCAACCGGCTTCCTGAAAGCACACTACCCATAGTGGGTCGAAAATTCGACTTTTGCCATTTTTCCTAAGTCCTTTTATTTCCAGTAGTTACGACGAGACTTCCTTTTGTTCACACAATTTTTCCTAAGTACAATAGTTACAAGCAGTTACAGTTTCCCCTTCCGGGAGAAAGCCTAAATGGGAAAAGTCGAGGAGAACCCGCCTTTCCGAATTCCTAATTCCTACATCTGCCTGTACGATTTGCTCTCCTGCAAGCACCATACCGAATAGTTGGTCGGCAAGCCGCCTTCACCGGGGCTGCGCCACCGAACATATATAATCTACCGGAGTGAAGATACCGATGGTTGCCCGAAGAGTGCTTATCGGGATAGTGGTGCTCATGGTGGTGGGAATCTGTGTACTGATAGTACAGCAAGAGCCACTGTCGGAGAATTTCGAGCAGCAAAGTGGATTTCAAGAAGTTGGCAGGTCTGGTGATGCTGGCAAGCCGGAGACCACCCCCAAGCAGCTGCCAAGCCCTGTTCAGGCCCGTCTGAAACAACTCCTGCCCGGTTGGGAGGAGAAGAAACTGGATTGGTTGGCCGACCATTACGGATGGACAGCAGTCAATATTGTGAAAGAACACGGTTCTTGGGGCGCAGAAGCCCTGACGGCCCTCGGCGACGAAGGCGTAGCCGTCATGCGGGAATATCCGGATAACTTCCAGCAATTAGCCAAGCGGTTGGGTGGCAAAACCGCCGCCCGAATGTTGGTCCTACTCCACAAACATCTGAAACCCCTGGTCGCCAGCGGTCGACTGCCAGAGTTTCTCGATCGGCTGGAAGCCCTACCGGAAAAGGCCAAACAGCTCGGCCATAAACATCCGATGTTGTTTCCCTTTTTAGTCCTAGCTACTGAGGAGGTCGAGCAAACTGGCCGACTTTATCCGGAACTGCTTCTGCGGTCTCTTTCGCTGCTGGATCTATCCGCAGGTCCCGAAAAGGTATCCCAACTGGCTCGGATGACCCTGAAATGGGGCGAACGAGCAAAGGCTTGGATCGAGCTGCGGGGACTGGACGGCCTGCTGCTTGCGGAGCAGTTTCCTCAGTGGCTGGATCCCACGCCGCCTATGGAACTGCCTATCTTCTTGGAGGCCCTCTCACAAAATCAAGCCGATCTGCGCCGTTTACAAGAAGCGGACAAACTCGACGAAGCATGGAAGGCGTTTTGCTTGGTAGCGGAAAAAGCCGGTCAGTGCCCGAAGTACACCGAAACACCGATTCCTACCAAAGACAGTTGGCTCCAGATTTTGACCGCCGACAACCATGCGGTGCGGTTTATTGTGGAGTATGATCCGGCTTGTGAGCTTTTGGAACAATGGATGCCTGTTTGGCTTGAGGGGCAAACCGCCAAAGGCTGTTTGCCCTCGTTGATCATCGACGGATATCATGCAGACCGTTTTCCACAAAAGGCCCAGCATGCCTTAGAAGCTGTGCGTCGGGCAAGCCTCCGGAGCAAGACGGCACTGGCCCACACCGTACAAATGCTTTCCATGATGGCCCGATATGGCGAAGCCGCTATCGAACCGCCTTCGGAAGATTTCGTCAAAACCTACCATCCTCTGTCATCGCGTTTCCATGAACTTCTATTACGCCTAGATCACCGAGTGGTATTTTACTGTATAGATCGCCAGCATGACTTGAAGGCCGCCTTGGACCGGCTAGAAGAGCGTGGCTTGGATGAATTAATGGCTTACGAAAACCCCCCCTCCTTGGCGGTGCAATGTATTCCGGGATATGATGCCTATCAATTGCTCTGGGTCCTTTCCAAGGGATATACGCCCACCAAGAGTGAAGTGCTTTTTGGTACTCTGGATATCGTTTTCACTGCGGGAGATATAATGGGGGGGTTAAAGACAGCGTTCAAAGCCGGCTCAAGACAAGGAGCAAAACAAATCGTTGAAGAAGTTGCACAGCAGGAGGCCAAACGTTTGGCAAAGGAATTCGGCCAACAGCTTGGCCAAAAGGCAAACCAATGGGCCACCCACGGCCTCTGGAGCCTGCTGGTATCCTCCCCGCAGTTCCTCCGGAGAACGACGGCATACGCTAATCTGATGGGTTGGCTGGCCTACTGCGCAGAACGGTCCGCAAAATATTATAAAATCCCAATAAAACTCAGCACTCCGTTGGCTAAAGTAATGCTCCGGGAGTGGGCTATTAACTTCGGCACTGCGCAGACCCTGGAAGGATTAGCTCACTCGGCTGCCCAATCTCCTGAGACCGCACTGCTAGCCGAAAAAACTCTCCAGTGTCTCCAGTGGCTCGAAAACCCCGTGCAGTAATCCCCTGTACCCTCATCATTGCCCACCCCTAACCGAGACAGCAGATAACCACATGTCCACTCACAGTTCAACCGAATAGACTGAGCCTATGTTTTTCTCCTTTGCTCTGCCCTACAGCGTGTAAGTGCGTGGGAAGGAAGAAAAATACGTCGGCTTCAGTGCCTCTGCCAAGCGGTAAAATGCCCTCCTTCGCTTTCAGGCAGTTTCATTGTGTGAGAAGGCCTTATTGGCTAGCCAAGCCAGCAACCGGCCCTAGCCGGTCTCTCCTGCCCAGTAAAAAATACAACTTCCTTCTCTCGTCGGAATTGTTAGCTCGATGTTTGCCATTTTTCCTAACTGCTTTTAGCTTCGAAAGTTGCGACGTACCTTCTTTTTGTTTACACAATTTCCTAACTCGAAGGGTTGTCGTTAGAGCATTCCCCCTCGGCAGGAGGCTAAAAATGGTAAAAGTCGAGCTAAGAGACCATTTCAGGATATCCCTTCATCCTTTTGCGGCGGTGCCGTGGACTTCCTTTTTACCCTCTCCCCGGGTGCCACGAGGGGCAGGGTGAGGGGAAAGAAACGGTCAACTGAGCTTTTTGCCTTTTGCAGACGGCATTGCCAAAGGTAATATCCGCCTTTTGGCAAGCAGGGGCAGTGGGGGGTTGCTTTCGTCAGCGGAAATGCTACCCTTTTTCTAAACTACAGTGTTGCCATTTTTGGACTCACCCGGCAAGACCAATCCTCTAACTCCCTTGTGAGTGTTGGCCTAGTGTTAGGAAACCGTGGGAACCAAAGGAGGTTTCACCGTAACTATTGGAAATAAAACAACTTGAGGGAAAACCAAAAGTTGAGTTATGGAAACTCCCTTTGGCATCATTCCTGTGAGAGCGGGAATCCAAGAACAGGAAAACCACGGAAAAACCCAGATCCCTGCTTGCACAGCATGACATATTCTGCCATTCGGCGGAAATGGTATCAAAATGAAGCATCCAACTGGTCTAAGGTGTTAGCTGTCCGTTTGCAGACGGAAAGAAGTCTTCTTTTGTTAGAAAGCACTTAACTTGAGTTTTGCTAACTTGTGGGGGAGCTTCTTTTGGATGTCACAACACCCTGAAAATATTGGACTTAGGAAAATTGTTGGACAAAGAATCTTTAAAGCCTAACTGCTGAAATAAAAGAACCGATAAAAATCGGCAAAAGTCGAGCTTCCAGATTCTAACAAGATAAACTTCCTCCCTTTATGAGCGGTAAAATGGATCGAGTGGTATCTGGGAGTTTTGATTTTGTTAGGGGCTCGTAGAGAGTCTGGGAGAGGTGGAGCAACTTTGGAAACGTAGGCGCAGTGGTCTCTTTTTGAATAGGCGTACGCAGAGCTGTGCCTTCATCAGTCGTGGTAAAGAATCCGTTACGGGTGGCAGTCATTGGGGGGGATGGCACCGGTCCGGAAGTAGTCGCCGAGGCGGTGAAAGTTCTCCGGGCGGTCTCAGAACGGGAAGGCTTCCAGATCGAGTTTACCGAGTTTGATTTGGGCGGGGAACGGTATTTGCGAACCGGAGAGATTTTGCCGGATGAGGAACTAGAGCGACTCAAAACGTTTCATGCGATTTTATTGGGTGCGGTGGGAGATCCACGAGTTCCGCCCGGAGTCTTGGAACGGGGGTTGCTTTTACGGCTTCGGTTTGAGCTGGATCAGTACATTAACCTTCGGCCGGTCAAACTATATCCGGGCGTACAGACGCCTTTGGCGGATAAAGGGCCAGAGGATATTGACTTTGTGGTGGTCCGAGAGAATACGGAAGATTTGTATGCCGGGATAGGGGGTTGGCTGAAAAAAGGCACTCCGGACGAGGTGGCTATCCAGACGGCCATCTACACTCGTAAAGGATGCGAACGTTGCATCCGATGGGCCTTTGAATATACCCGGAAACGAAACAAAAAGAAGTTTTTGGTCCTTGTGGCTAAAACGAATGTATTGACCTACGGGCACGATCTTTGGCTGCGAACGTTCCAGGAGGTAGCCAAACAGTATCCAGACATTCGGACCGACTACAACCACGTCGATGCCTGCTGTATGTGGATGGTCAAAAACCCAGAGTACTATGATGTGATTGTAACGACCAATATGTTTGGCGATATTATCACGGATTTGGGAGCGATCATCCAAGGTGGTATGGGGGTGGCAGCCGGTGCGAATCTGAATCCAGATCCTGGTGGCGTCAGTATGTTTGAGCCGATGGGAGGCAGTGCTCCAAAATACACCGGCACTGGGCAGATCAATCCGATTGCTGCCATTACTGCCGGGGCGATGCTATTGGAGTTTAACGGCTATGAGCAAGCAGCGCAGCGGCTGTATCAAGCCATTCAGGTAGTTACTGGCACCAAGATGAAAAGCCAGGCTGCCGGTAAAATGGGCTACACCACCCAGCAGGTGGGCGATTTGGTCTGCGAAGCGCTTGGATAAGCTTCAGAGGGGGAACGGCACTGGGTTTCCGAGCATCTCCGAAGCACGACTTTTGCCATTTTTCCTAATTGCTTTTGCCTTAGTAGGTACGACGAAAACCGCTTTTGTTCGCTCAATGTTTTCTAAGAGGCTGTCCTGAGCTTTGGATTTGGGCGGTTTCCCATGGGTTTTGGCCCATCGGCTCCTACACGCCACACTCCTTAAAAACAGGGATCTTGAACATTTCGGGGAATTTAGGAAGAAAACCTCTTTTCATCATAGAAAATGCTTTTTCGGACAGCCTCTAAGCTCGACTTTTGCCATTTTAGCCTCCTACTGAAAGGAGAAAGCTCTAACTGCTTGGAATTATTAAGGTTAGGAAATTCGGTGAACAAAAGAAATGGCCGCCGTAACTCCTGTAGGCAAAACAAGTTAGGAAAAAATGGCAAAAGTCCAGTTGAGAGGCTATCCTGAGCTTTGGATTTGGGCGGTTTCCCATGGGTTTTGGCCGACCGGCTCCTACACGCCCCACTCCTTAAAAACAGGGATTTTGAACATTTCGGGGAATTTAGGAAAAAACCTCTTTTCATCATAGAAAATGCTTTTTCGGACAGCCTCTAAGTCCAATAATTACAGGAAGTTTGAACTTCTGACTTTCTGGACGAACCCCAAAACGGCAAGAGTCGAGCGGAGAACTTAGCGGTCCGGGCAATGCTTTCTAGACGCCCAAATAGCCGTCCAGGTAACAGACGGATTTACGGAGGAGTTTGTAGCGGGATGGTCTGGCGGAGGATGAGCTGAAGGGGATTTTGCGAAGGTCGGGCCACGGCCAAAGCCACCTGAAATCGGCCCCCTAGCAGAAACTCTCGGAATTGCCAGTGGTTTGGATTACTGCCTGAGGTCTGGCAAAAGAGCACAAGCTGAGGGGCGTTTTGCTCAGGCAGGTTTAAAACCACCGGTTCCCAACCAGAGGGCATCGCCAAGGGGATCGGAGGGAGCAACTGGGTTTTCGGCCAACGAAATGAGAAACTATCTAGCGAGGCGGTCAGGCCGGCCCCTACGGCTTTCAGATAGGCTTCTTTGAGCGTCCAGAGGCGGTAGAAGGCCAGGGGCAGTTGCTCAGGGGGCAGGCTTTCCAACAGAGCGGTTTCGGTCGGATGGAAGAATCGGCGGGCAAGCGGCAGGAACTCCACAGGCCGGGTGGTATCTTCCACATCTATGCCAAGGGAGGCCTCCAGGCTCAGAGCACAGATGATCATTCCTTCTGTATGGGAGAGATTGAACTCCAGTGCCGGGACAAGGTCAGGGCTATTGGAGAGGCTGGCTAGTGTCTGAGGCCAGTCAATGGCCGGTTTGCCGGTAGCAGACCGGCTAAATCTCCATTGTTCTGGCCGGATGGGGGCATAGTGCGAAAGCACCCCGCGGAGCAATGCCCGGGCCAGTAGGTACTCATGGCGTTTTTTCTCCACCCGGTAGCGAAGCCAATCGGCCCATTCCGTTTCATCCATCAGACGCTGGTACTGGGCCAATAAAAAGGGGTCTTGGCACAGCTCGGTTCGGACGGCCCAAAGATGGAGTTGATCCGGGGGAAGCATAAGAACCGGGGGAAGCATAACCATTTATGGATCCAAGGCGTTTCCTCCAGAGGCTTGTGGCTGGCCCCAGCGGTTGAACCAGGCCCGCCGATGGAAGGGCAGTTTTTCCTTTTGGCTGCCTGGCTGGGCAGCTACCCCTAAAGGTAAGACTACTCGAACCTGTCGGCCCGGGGGTACTCCAAGAAGCTGGCCGACTCGCTCAGCCACCTGATCGACCCGAAGAGCCCCATCCAGCCAAACCGTCGCATAACCTAGGGCTGTGATGGCCAGCCACATATTTTCTACAGCCGCCGCACAATCTTCCACGGCAAAAGAAATGTCGCCAAAGACCGGCCGAGGATCGATCACACAGACGATCATCGCCTTGGCCGTCTGACAAACCGGCCGATTGATAATCTCGGCTAATTGGCGCAGTAGCTCCGGATCATCGACGATGATAAAGGAGGTGGTCTGCTCGTTTTTGCCGGACGGCGCCCGGATGCCCGCCTCGACAATCTTCACCAGGTCTTCCCGGGGTACTGGTTTATCCAAAAACGGTCCCCGGTAACTGTGCCGCTTGGCAATGGCTTCAAAGACCTCCATCGGCGGCTCTCCCAGTAGAGAAAACGCTTTTTGGATGAAGGGGTCGGATGCTCATAAAAGGCTGCTAGATGGGACTGGGTAGGGCGGTTCGGTTCCCCCGTAGCGAATTTTCGGTAGAAAATAGGAAAAAACTCTCAGGGGTTCTTGACAGTTGAGGTTGGTGAAGATAGGCTAAGGCCAACCTCCAAAACTACGTCTATTGTAGCCCTAAAGGGCAGGCGGAATCAATCACAGGCTTTCTGGTGCTTTTAGTGGTGGTTTGGGAACGGGAGTGCTTTTTTAGGAAGGACCAGTTATGGCTACGACGGGAACAACCCTGATGGGGGCAGGAACCGGGATTCGGGTTCGGCTCTCGGTGATGATGTTTTTGGAGTTTATGATTTGGGCCTCCTGGTACGTACCGATAGGCGGCTACATGAATAGCACCTTGCATTTTACGGGAGGGCAAATTGGCTGGATTTATACGACGACGGCCCTGGGGGCGATCATTGCGCCGCTTTTTGTAGGTTTTGTGGCGGACCGGTTCTTTCCGACACAGGTAGTGCTAGGGGTATTGCACCTCGCAGGGGCGGTATTTTTATTATTGGCGTCGTTCCAGACCACGTTTTTACCGTTGATGGTGTTGCTCCTACTGCATTGCCTGTGCTTTATGCCGACCTTGGCACTGGCCAATTCACTGGGGCTGCGGAATATCGACGATCGGGATAAGTTTTCTCGGATTACCGTATGGGGTACGATCGGCTGGATTGTCTCTGGTCTGCTGGTAAGCTTTCTGTTGGGAGGCGAAACCAAACCGAACTTCTTTTATTTAGGTACGTTAGGCGGAGTCCTTATGGGGCTTTATTGTTTCACGCTGCCTCATACCCCTCCAAAAGGAGCAGAGGGGGAGATAGATGTGCTTGGGCTGGGGGCGGCTAAACTCTTGAGCGACCCCTCATTCTTGATTTTCTCGCTCTCTGTGTTCCTGATCAGTATTCCCTTGACCTGTTACTTTACATGGATGAACGCCTTTTTGGTGGAAACCGACCGGCCCAGGCCCACCGCTCTGATGACCCTGGCCCAATGCTCCGAAATTGTCGTCATGTATATTATGCCTTGGTTTATTAACCAGATTGGACTGAAAAATGTGCTTCTCATTGGTATGATCGCCTGGGTGGTTCGGTATCTGCTGTTTGCCACCGTGAGCTTTCCGTTGATTATCTTGGGTCTGTTGCTTCATGGATTTTGCTACAGTTTTGTGTTTGTGGCCTCGTTCATTTATGCGGATCGGAAGGCCCCGCCTGGCTTAAGTGCCAGTGTGCAGAGCTTCTTGGCATTTCTCATGTGGGGCCTTGGTATGTTTGTGGGCGCCAAACTAGCCGGTTGGGTTGGCGATATGTATGGCCCGACCACCCTGCTCGCTACTATCCAAAAAGGCGACAACCCCCCTCAGGAAGAAAGGCTACCCCTACCTAAATGGGAGCAGATGCTTGCAGCGCAAATGCCTCGGTCAGTGCCCCTAGACAGTAGCATGCCTGGGACCAAAGTGGCAATAATCGACGCTGGCGGCCCAAAGATCGCCCTGGTGGAAAAACTGAACGTATGGTGGACGTTGCCGCCGGACTATATCGTAGAAGAAAAGGACCCTGAAGGAAAATCGGTTCAAAAGACTATCTTCCCGGCGGACAAACTGTTGGATGTCTTCAAAGAAGCGGATGCCAACGAGGACGGGGTGGTAACCCATGAGGAATGGCAGCTGGTAGCCATTCACCGTTGGCCGCCGATTTGGCTCTGGCCGGCGTTGCTGGCGGCGGTGGTGGTGGTGCTGTTTTGGGTTGGCGGTCAGGAGGCTCCGCCAGCGGCGGCCTCTGCACAGTCAGCCCCCTCGGCTTCCTCGCAGCCGGGCGCTACAGAGCCGACCCAGCCGTCGAGCACCGGCCCGTCTGCCGTCCCGCAGCAGCCCGGCGGGCCAACCTCCCCTCCCACACCGGGTGGTTCAGGCCTCACCCAACCAGAAATTTTCTAGCATCCCCGCTAGATCGCGACTTTTGCCATTTTGGGCCTCCCCCTGGAAGAGGAATGGCCTAATTCCTTGAAACTATTGGAGTTACGCAATTCGGTGAACAAAAGGAGCTTTGTCGGAACTCCTGGAAGCAAAAGGACTTAGAAAATTAGCAACTCGACTTTTGCCATTTTTCCTAACTTGGTTTGAATCCAAGAGTTAGGGGAAGCCCCTGTTTGTCCACACATTTTCTTAAGTCCAATAATTTCAGCGAGTTAGAACTTTCCCCCGGGCAGGAGCCTGAAAATGGCAAAAGTCGAGTTAGCAAAAGTCGAGCTATATATCCACCAATAGCTAAGGAACCAACGTTGCCAAAATCCTTTTTCCGATATGGGTACCTTTACCTGGAAAGTTCGACAGCCTCTTCCAGGAAAACGCATTGTACAGTTCGGCCGATGGAACAAACTGCCTAAATTAGCCGAGAAAGGGCCTATGAAGTCATTCCCTGGAAGGAGGCAGTCCAGATCCACCCAACTGCTTCTCAAACTGGATCCCTGGTTTCGCAGGGATGATAGACAGCTTCATTCGGCTGAAGTGTTACAACCAGCAAAAAACTGGCCTGCTGTTTGCGCAGGAATGATACAGTGCGGCATTTGGCTGAGATGTTACTGGGCTGCCGTTTTTATGGCAATAAGAATCTAGAATACTTGCTTGCCTACAGGTCCGGCGGTCCATTTGCGGGGAAGAGTAGGCCTCTGCTAATCTCATCTTTGCCTAAAACTTTTTCCCTAGGGGCTATTTATAGACCGTCCGAAGGTGGTATTTATTTTCCTGGGAGGGTACAATAAAAAAAGGGTAGGATTGGTTTAACTTTTGTTTCTCCGTATCGGTGGGGCGGCGTCGGAAAGGAGCAGGCCGGTGCCGGGAGGCCTCGGAAGCGGGTTAGCCCTTGTCTAAGGATGGCAGGAGCCATGGCCAACACGAAAGTGGAAAACTTTCTCGAGTTGGTCCTGCGGAGTGGTCTTGTCGAGAAGGGGGTTTTGGACGCCCAGTTGGACCGGATCGTTCAAGAACAGGGAGAGCAGATTCTTTTTGATCCCCCTCGGCTTGCCGACCAATTGGTCCAAGCCGGTTTGCTTACCCGCTGGCAGAGCGAAAAATTGCTGGAGGGGCGGCATCGGGGTTTCTTTCTGGACAAATATAAACTTTTGGACCATCTTGGCTCGGGCGGTATGAGCAGCGTTTATTTAGCGGAACATGTGCTCATGAACCGCCGTGTGGCTATTAAAGTGCTGCCCAAGGAGCGGGTGAACGATTCTTCGTATCTGGCTCGTTTTCGGCGGGAAGCCCAGGCGGCGGCGGCCTTGGATCATCCGAATATCGTGCGGGCCTATGACATCGGCAACGAGGGGAACATCCATTTCCTGGTCATGGAGTATGTGGAAGGCCAGGATTTGCAAAGCATGGTGCGTCAGAAGGGGCCATTGGATCCGCTGACTGCCGCTGAGTACATTCGCCAGGCCGCCCTCGGATTGCACCATGCCCATCAGGCAGGCCTGATCCATCGGGACGTGAAACCGGCCAATCTCTTGGTGGACAAAAATGGCACAGTGAAGCTTCTGGACCTGGGCTTGGCCCGGTTTACCGGCGAAGAGCAGGCTTCACTCACCTTGGCCTATGATGAGAACGTACTAGGCACAGCCGATTATCTGGCTCCGGAACAAGCCATTAATAGTCATGGCGTGGACGCCCGGGCCGACATCTATAGCCTAGGCTGTACCTTGTATTACTTGCTGACTGGTCATCCGCCGTTTGCCGAGGGCACTTTGCCGCAGCGGCTGATGGCCCATCAAAAACAGCCGCCTCCTAGCATCAAAAAAGAACGGCCCGATGTGCCCGACGATCTGATTCGCATTTGTATGCGAATGATGGCCAAAAAGCCCGCTGCCCGATATCAATCCATGGCCGAGGTGGCTGACGTGTTGGCTGAATGGCTGACCGCCCACGGTAAACCGACCAGCTCCAGTTCCGATCGGGCAAAGAAAGGAAAACCCCCCTCTGCCGCCGGCAGCCCTCCGGTAGCCAAACCCCTTCGGGCAAAGCCCCTGGACGAACAACCCAACTTGTCTTCTACGTCCGACTCCGCCTTGGCCGAAACCGCTAAAGAAAAACAATCCCCCACTATCGCCATTCGAGGTTCGCCAAAACCAGGTGCCGAACCTGGCTCCGATAAACCCAAACGCCTGCCCAAAGCCAAACCCTTGGATGAAGCTCCACCCGAAGAATTGGTTTTCGATTGGGAATCGCCTCGCTCAGTTACCGCCCGCTACACCGCATCCAAACCTTCTCGACCACCGACGAAACTCCTGCTAGATCCCCGGATCATGCCCTTGTGGCTCTGGGGTGTGCTCCTAGGGGGACTAATCCTGTCGGTGATCCTGCTTATCCTGCTCGTTGTGCTCTTCTAGGAATAGTTAGGAATAGTAACAGTTCCGCCGACGGAAGCGGGAGTTTATTTTTGCTCCAGAAAGTACCCTATACCTTGTCATTCCCCCAAGCGGGAATCCAGCGTTTTTCCCAAGGTTTTAGCGAACTGGCTCTCTCCTTTCGCGGGGATCGTGGAAAATAGTAACACTTCAGCTGAATGGTCATCAGTTCATATCTACGAAGGCATCCAGCAAAAATATTGCAGCAATACTTCGCCCAAACGATGTAAGCCTGTTTTCCCCTCTGCCTACCCCGGGAGAGGGTGGCTTGGCCTTTAGGCCAAGCCGGGTGAGGGGGAAATAACCGAGGTCAGAGGGCAGATGGACAGCTCGGTGATTCTAACGTGTTCTGCGCTCCGTGTTTGGCCTTCTGCCTTCGGCGCCAAAGTCTCCCGCAGTCGGCGTTGCTTTCGGCAATACCGGCCTCTGCCCTGATGGCAAGCAACGGGTTCCTTCACTTGGCTGAAATGTTACGGAAATTTTCGAGAAATATGGTCTTTCCGGCGAGAGTTCGGACTTGATTGTGTTAAAAGTTTCACCATAGGAGATTTTGTGGCTCTGTTGAAAAGGTTTCCGGTTGGACTCATACACCCATCGAAAGCGGAGCAAAACCAATCAGAATAGGCAAAACATCCCACGGTGGGCAGCACCTTTCAACAGAACCAGATTTTGTCGATCCTAATTGCTTTTGGTTCGGTTTTGGTGGGTTCGGGTTTCCGTCGGCAGGAGTTTTCCAGAGGCCTTTGGGCTTGTTAAAATCGGCCGTTTCGAACCTGGAACTTGGTGGGTTTGCCGAGGGTAGGACCGCCACAACGGAGCCAATCGGCCACCCAGCGCAGGATTTGTTCTGCGGAGACCTG
>JANXAQ010000242.1 GCA_025062105.1 Thermoguttaceae bacterium | reverse complement strand
CAACTTCCACTCCCAGTCCAGTACCATCACGCGACCAGGGGGACTATTCGATATGTTTGTGGGATAACCCCATGGATGAAGCAGATAATACAAGGCGGCCCAGCGGACAATTTCCGGCTGGTTGGACTGTTCCAGCAGTTGCAAGGCTTTTTCTGGACTATACTTGGGCTGCGGAATGGTGAAGGAAGAGTTTGGATCCAGCACATACAGGATCATTGCCTCGCCTGAGCGATCCAATCGATCTAAAGCCCGCAACAGTTTTACATGCACATCTTGCCCCGGTGGATACACGGCCTGCCTAAGGCCATATCGGCAAGTCACATGAACGCAAGCCCAACAGACTAGATCATTCGGATCCGTCAAGCCGGTTTCCACCGCTCTCCACGGGATCGGCATCCCATCCACAGCAAGCTCTATGGGAAGTGTAACTGTCAACTTAATTGGCTCTTCCTTATCAGCTCTCCTAATCCGAATCTCCACAGGCGTCCTCCGCACACCGGTTGGTCCAAAAGGAGGCGCGAAAGTAGGTAAAGGAGTTATTAAGCAAGACACGCCACCATGCACTGGCGCTGAAGTCGGAGCTGATCCAGCCGGTGGGGAGGAAGGGATAGGCAAAGGAAGAACCGCAGCGCTTGGTCTGGAAGGAACCGGCGGATGCTCCTTGGAATGTGGGCTGAGCAACGTTCCCGGAGCTGGGCCGACAGGCTCACCAGCCGGTACTTCTGGCGAGGGGCAAGCCTTATCCGGAACGGATTTAGGTTCTCTATCAGAACCACTGGAGGGAGGATAGGGAAATACCTTTATTTTCTCTTGGCTGGGCCCCGGGGAGGACTCGGGGATGGATTTTGCCTGTGGCGCCCTCTCGGGAGGCTCCACCTTTGCCGGCACGGGCGCCGAGATCCCTCCATGAGAGAAAGAAGAGAAAGGTTTGGCTAGCCCGGACTCCGCCTCCAGCATCCGCAAGACCGTTACCCTACGTCCCTCTTCTGGCCGGGGGACTTCACTGGTAGTCCCCCCTTCAAAAAAATACCTGCATACAGGCACCTTTTGCCCGTTCCCCAGGGGCCTCAGGAGGGTCTCTTTCTTGCTCAATAGCTCGGTTAACCTTTCGGTGAGTTCCTGAGTCTTTTGTTGGCTTGTCTGAAGAGTCTTTTCTAACGATTGGAGGTCATCAGCGGCCTTTTGTTGGCCTTTGGATAGCAGGTGGGAGAGGTGGGCTTGCTCTTGGAGTTTTCGGTCCAGGTCGGCCTGGTACTGGGCGATCTGGACCCTAAAAGAGTCGAGTTCCTTCCTCACAGCACTCCAGGCCAATAGCCAGCCTAAGAAGGCCATGGCGATCAGGGCGGCTGCTCCGGCAAGCCACCGAAGCCATCTCCAACCGGCAAATCGCTCTCCACTGGGCATTGGCGGAGCCGCACAAACCACCGCACTGGCCGCCGACGGCGAAGCACTCGCAGGCGAAGGACTGGCAGAGGCTGGCCGGGCCGGCTGCGCCTGATCGAAAGATTGCCCGGGTTCCGGTGGGGTTAATGAAAGCGGCTGGGCAGAAGCTAGCGGCTGGGCAGAAGCTAGAGAAGCTGGGAGGGTGTCCGTTGGGATTGGCGGCGACGGTGGACTGGTAGGTTGCTGAGGTTCCGGAACACTAGCCCCCACAGGCCGGGCAAAACTTTCTAAACTTTCTGCCAAGCTGGGAGAAACCGCCGCCACACTGGCCGGGATTGCTTCAGCCGGCTGGGAAATAGAGGCCGGCCGGGTAGAAGGGCTGCCTTCCGAGGAGACGGTAGGGACCGAAGAGATCGAGGTTTCTTGTTCTTCTGCCAGGCTTGGCTTATCCAGACCCAGTGCGGCACGAGCCGCCTCCAAGATCGTCTGGAACTTAAAACTACGTTGGCTTGCCTGTTCGATTTGGGCTTGTTCCTCCGGGCTGCATTGGCCAGCCAAGTAGTTGGCCAACGTCAGATCGTCGAACGTAGCTTCTTGTTCCGACTCGGTCAGGACCGAGTCCAATTCCTCCAGCAATCGGGTCCAAGGAGATTGTCGGTGGGGTTCTATCCCCTCATTCGGCTCATATCCTTGCCCATCGTCGAGGGGTCGAAAATCTCTCATGGGAATATTTCCTCCTTATGAGGGGTGTGAAAGCCTCCGTACTTTGGGTGTCCTTTTTCCATCTTATACCACGGACCAATCGGCCTAAAGTGCAAGGAAAACCGGGATCAAACCCATTGACTCCCCATAGTGAGGAAGTATCATTTACCTCAAATTGGCAAATTTTACTAAAAACGTCAAATTTGATACGATTGCAAAACTTTCGCTAAATGGAGAATTCGTGTTATTTATCCCAGGGAAAAGTCAATGTTGCCCTTTCCACACAAGCAGGAGTCCAGAGTTTCTGGGGGGGCTGGGTCCTTGGTATCCCCTTCCCATGGGATACCCCGTAGCTCCTTCAGGGTTGCCTGGATTCCTGCTTGCGCAGGAATAAAAAAAGATTGCTTCATTCGATTGACGAAACGTTACGTACGATTTCACGGACGATCCATCCTGCCAACCAACCTGGTATCCTGCCAAATAAAAATAGACCAGTCTGGATGACTAGACCCAAACTGGTCTGTGATGGCCTTTCCAGAGGATGCAACTGGGCACTGGCAAGCATTTGAACTGGCTCCCTCTTTTGGCTGGCTACCATGGTGTGCTAGGAGCTAGGAGTGGGTCAGTTAAAACACCATGTATCTTGGCCCTTCGGCAATTTGGGTCATGGTGGTGGACACAGGCCGATAGTGGCCCGGCCGATAGACATCCTCATGCCGGTAGATCCCTTCCTGGCCCAGAGGGCTGTAGGTGTAAAAGACCACCCGGATGAGGTTCGGGCTTATATAGACGACCGGGTCCCACTGGGCAGCCGGATCGTTCATGGCCGGCTCGAACCACCGCCAACCCTCATCCCCTGGCCAAGGGAGTTGGCCCTTGCCAAAGTCTTCATGGTGTTCATCTGAGTGAGGTGGGATGGTTTTGGCGCCGGGTACCCGGAGGGGGTTAGCGCCCAGGATGGTGTGCGTGCTCCAGGATCGGCCATGCCACTCGGCCCCGAACTCACGCAGTTCCCGCTGAAGGATCGAGGCCTCCAGGTAGGACCAGGCGGAGCCATCGCCTTGGATCACTTCCATAGGGTCTTCCACTAACCCAGGTACATTGGCCGGGATGCCCCTTGCCGGATCAGAAGCTGGCCACTTGGCATCCGAAGGTACAGCCACCACTCGGCCAGACCAGCCCCCTCCCCAATCCAGGACATGGGCTACCAGCCGATAGGGTTCCCGCACCTTCAGGGTGCCGAAGACTGCCACTAGATCCATTGGGTCGGTGGGGCTTGGGATCCAACCCTCTCCGACCAGAGGGCCTCGAATCTGCCGGGCCTGTTCGGCACGTCGGCGCACCTGCGCCACCTGTAGGGCTGGGAAAATCTTCCGCGACTCTACGGGAGGGATAGGGATCCGGATTGTTATCCGAGACTGAGGAAGCTCTGCCAGCAGGTGGGCGATCCGGCCGGTCCAGCAATCCCGCACCGTCAATACCATCCGGTCCCCTGCCTTTTGGATCAGTTGGGCCAGGTGGGCGGCCGATTGGACCTGGATGCCATCCGCAGCCAGGATCACATCGCCAGGATCGAGTCGGCACAACTGGCCGGTGGCTAGATCGCGCAGTCGGGCAGCCGGGCTATCCAGCCACACCCGCACTACACGGGCGCCCTCCGGCTGATGATCGACCAATGCCACACCCAACCGGCCCGGATAACTGGGAACCATAGGGTAAACAACTCCGGTTGGCCCCTGGACCGGCAGCACCGGCGGCAGAACCACTGGCGGCGATATGATCACCGGCGTAGCCGGCGTCTGGACGATCGGCGGCAACACGATCGGCGCAGGCGGCAAGACTACCGGCGCCGGCAACACCACCGTCGGCCCCTGAATCACCCCCGCCGTCGGAATCACCGGGCTTTGGATGACCGCCGGCAGACTGGCCAAATCCACCGGCGCCGCCGGCGCCACTGGCCCAATCGTCTGAGCCACTGCCCCACTGGCCGCCGCTAGCAGGCAAACCATAAGCGAAAACCGATACATACTCCAGCCCTTTCATGCTCGGAGGGAAACTGGTCAATCCACGCCCGCCAAACTGCTATTGGGGAAAAATCTCTCCTCAAAGGGTATCGCTTATCCAGATCTATTCCCATCCGTAGGGCTGAACGGGTCCTTGGGAATATGTAAAGAATCTCCTCTTATGGATTGGAGTAGTTGGGGGTGGGCTCGGTCGGCTCCGTGGTGCTATAGGAAACCGAGGGGGTATTTTCTGCGGTGGACCCGGCCAGCTCGGCCCGGATAATCCGCACTTCTGGCGGCGCTTCGATCAAAAGCCGGGTGCGCCGTCGGCCCGTGCCCACCACCGTTACCACGATCCCTTCGCCGATCTGGATGCTTTCGCCCAACCGACGCGCTAAAACCAACCTCGGCATCGGAAGCCCTCCTGAATCGGACAACACGCTCTCCGGCCATATAGAAGTACTAGAGAGGAAAAACACTACCCCCACATTCCACTGCAGGTTCCAGCCTGGGGCGTCAAAACCACCGAGTTTTGATTTCTCTACTGCTGGCCGGCAAGGCAGATGCAGCGGGGGAGCCGTCGTGCCAAAACTGACACATAAAACTGTTGAACCTACCAAAACTGTTTAAACTGCGAGTGCCTGCTGGCACGATCCGGCCTAGCTATGGGGTAAGGCCAAAACCACCGGTTTCTACCCTGTCCAAACTGCGGGTGTAGGATGCCGACTAGTATGGCCAGTATCCCACAATTACCGGTTGCCTGGGCCGGATGTGGAGTACAAACTCATACTGGCCCGGCGCCACCTCCCGCCACATGCTGCGTGGATATGTTTTGGGAGTCTCTTGGTAGGGCAGATAAGCCTCCAGGTCTTGGACCGAAACCAACAAGGTTGTTTCCCCCGGAGGGACTACATGATCCCGCCCATTGACCCGCAGCGTCTGAAAAATACCTGTATAGTTTTCCACCACCAACCGACCAGTAACAGGATTGAGTTTCTCTTCCAGCTTCTTCACCCGGTTTGCCAGTAGTGCCTGCCGGTCTTCTATACTGATGTTCTCCCCTCTAAGTGGAAGAGGAGTCCGGCCCACCTCTAGAAGACAAATATTTAGATTACGGTTAATGACGTCCAGCGTCGTGTCAACCGAGTTTACCTTTTGTTTCAGATCTTCAATCTCCTTCTGAAGCTTGGTCAATAGAGTTTGCTCGAGAGGTTGGTTTTGTTCTCCCACAGTAGCGGGCACTCCCGATTTTTCGATTCGGTCGAGGCGACCTTTTAGTTCCGTAACCATTTTCTGAAACTCTTCCAATGGCCCCATAGCAGGGTTCGGCTTCGATTCGGTTTTGGATGATGCCGCGTTTTGTGCACAGGCTGCTGAGCTAACCAAAGTGGTCAGTCCGAGCAGGCAGCAGCCGACCCATAAAACTTTCCGGCTTTTCCCAGTTTTCCACACGTTCCCAAGGGTTTGCATGGCAACAACCTCCTCCCAATAGAAGTGACTGAAAGAACCTGAAGCCTGGGAAACCCCTCCCGAGAGGGATTTTCTTATATTCCTGTTGCAATCCCTTCCATTGGGTGCTCTAGGAGAACCATCCGGAGCAGCTGGGGGGATGGGGGTTTTGCTCCTGGATGTCTATGGCGGGAACTCCGTTGGCCATTGCTACCTATAAAACGGCTAAGCAGCAAAGGAGTGCAAAAAGTTTTAAAAAATCGGGACATTTTCCTTAGAGAGGCTGTCTGGAAAACAAGGCGGGGGCGTTTCCCGATAGGGTCTGTATTAACCGGCTCCCCATGCAAAACACGCGAAAAAGGCACTTTTGGGATGCCAGCTAATCCAGTTACTGAGCTGATTTCCCCTGTAAAACCGCATTTCCAGACAGCCTCTCAGCTCAACTTTGGCCATTTTCCCTAACTCCTTGTGTTTCCAGGAGTTAGGGCGAAGAGTACCCTTGTTCATCCAATTTCCTAACTCCAATATTCATAAGGAGTTAGAGCATTCCTCTTCCGGGCTGAAGCCAAAAATGGCAAAAGTCGAGCTCACAGCAGCGTAACCCTCAGAAAATAGGAACGTTTTAGAAGTAGAAATCTGGCAGTGAAGGGCATCGTCCGGTTTAGAAAAAGGATGGCCGCGGAGATCCATGATAGGAAGCGGCCTAGGGGGAGAATTGGTTGGAGGCATTGGTCCTAGTAATTCCCTTGCCTGGGCAACGTGGGTGATAAAGTACCGTTGTAGTAATTAAGAGGTACAAGGAGGGCCGCACGGTGTGGCTATGGAAGCCTAGGGGCCGAAAGGTGGTTAGGCAAGGTGGGCAAAGCCACGGTGCGCCATTCCGTGCCTGCCGCTTTGGAGGCATAGGATTTCGGGCGATCCCCAGAGGCAGCGGAACTGGTTCGATGGGCGGCGAAGGTTAGAGTTTGGATCTGCCAACACCCCTCTTTTTTGGGGGGGCACTTGCTGAAGAGGCAAGGCAGGTTATGGGATATGAGGACTGGGAAAACAGCCAGGATTTGGTGCGGCGGTTTTTGGACCACGATGAGCTGGCCGCCCGAGACGAGTTGATTGCCAAGGTGCTGCCGACCTTGCAGGGGGTGGTACGTCGGCTTTGCCAGTGGCGTGGTCGGCCGGATCTGATGGAAGACGCCGTTCAAGAGACGGTGCTGAAACTTTGCGATAAGCAACGGCTCCGGCAATGGTACGGGCGGCAGCCTCGGCCCCCTTTTTGTGCTTGGGCAGCAGTAGTGGCAGCTCATACGGCCATAGATGTAGTTCGGGACCGGTGGAAATCTAAAGTGGCACCGGTGGCACAGGAAGTTCCTACAGAGGCTTTTCCGGGTGGGCCTGTGCAACAGAGAGAATTGGCCGCCCGATTCCGGGCTGTGGCACTAGAGGCGGTTTCAGAGTTTCCTCTAGACCACCAACTGGTCTTTTTCATGGAGTTTTCGTACCTGGAACCAACCATTGAGCAAATTGCTGCCTCCGCGGGTATTTCTCGGCGCACGGTGTTCGATTGGCGAGGGAAAATGCTGGGCCGAATCGCCTGGCGGTGTCAACAGCTGCTAGCCATGGGTCTGGATACCCATCCTTTAGGCGGACCGCTGCATCCGGTAGCCGGCTTCGATCGGTTGGACAAAGCCCACCAGAAGGGACATAACGCCCGAATCCATGACTTGCTTTGTACTCAGCCGATGCCCCAAAAAACAGCCTTTTACATGAAATATTCTGCCTTGGCGCTGAATGCCTCCGAGATCTCTCAACTTCTGAACCATCCGGTGGAGACAATCACCCAATGGATTACCAATCTGGAAGAGCAAATTCGGGGAATGTTTCCTAGGGTCGATTCCTGAACCGCACAGATGGTTGGAAACAGCCTCGGTTCGGCCAGGGGGCTTCCTGGAGCTCAATCCTTCCCGCTACCAGAGCGGAGTTCCCTTTCGTGGGGTGGGGCTGATTTTTTGTGGTCTATTTAGGGTGGGTGGAAAAGATAGGTACTTCCCGTTCCCTCAACCTGGCCCTCCCTCTGCCACTTCCAAGATCAAGACGCTCTGGATTCCAGATTCCAGGGGCCATGAATCTCTCCGAGGACTTTAAGGCCCTATATCCGGAAATAATAATAAGGAGGTTCGAGGCAAAGTGGGCTTTCCGGGCTGGGAGGCTTATTTTGTGGATATTATCGATCTTGCCCAATCAGCCCACAGAATTTCAGCTCCACCTTTTCGCGGGAAGACGGGCAGAGATTCTTTCCAAGCCAACCAGACAGATCAGGCCCCAATGGTTGGCCTGTCAGGAAACCAACACTCCGGAAAGGAGGATTGCCGATGGGGAACCAGACCGGATGGCCTGGAGCAGTAGCTTGGTGGGCATTGGCCGGTATCCTGGGAGGGGGCTTCTGCGTCGGTCCTGCCAGACCAAACCTTGCTGCCGGCGCTGAGTGTCGCTCTGCTGAGCAGAACTCTGCCAAGGCGGTCGCCAGGGGGTTGGAGCCCATCCGACGGAGTCCGGATGGTCGGCATTTTGTGCTTGCGCAGAGCGGTAAACGGTTTTTGGCCTGGGGATTCAATTATGATCACGATGAGGCAGGTCGGCTCCTGGAAGACTATTGGCAGACGGAATGGGACCGGGTGGTAGAAGATTTTCAGCAGATGAAACAGTTGGGGGCCAACCTGGTGCGGGTGCATCTGCAGGTGGGCCGATTTCTGGACGGCCCACACCGGCCGAACAAGGCCAGCTTGGAGCAATTGGCCCGCTTGGTGCAATTAGCCGAGCAAACAGGCCTTTATCTGGATATTACCGGTCTGGGCTGTTATCACAAAAAGGAGGTGCCGGGCTGGTATGACCAGTTGCCGGAACCGCATCGATGGCGGGTACAGGGGCTGTTTTGGGAGGCGGTGGCCCGGACCTGTGCCAGAAGCCCGGCAGTTTTCTGCTACGATCTGATGAATGAGCCGGTCCTGCCCGCACCGGGCAAAAAAGAGACCGATTGGCTTTTGGGCGAGTTTGGCGGCAAGTATTTTGTGCAGCGAATCAGCTTGGATTTGGCAGGCCGAAAGCCTGAGCAGGTTGCCCGGGCTTGGGTGGATAACTTGGTGGACGCCATCCGGAAGCATGACAAGGAACATTTAATTACCGTTGGCGAAATCCCCTGGGCTACGGTCTTTCCAGGCGCCCGCTCGCTTTTTCACACCAAAGAAGTAGGCGATCGGCTCGATTTTGTCAGCGTCCATTTTTATCCAGAAAAAGGGCAGGTGCAAAAGGCCCTGAAAGCCCTGGCCGTCTATCAGGTCGGTAAACCGCTGGTGATCGAAGAGATGTTTCCGCTCCGCTGCAGCCTGGAAGAATTGGACGCTTTTGTGGAAGGTAGTCGAGAACTGGCCGACGGCTGGATCGGCTTTTTCTGGGGAAAAATGCCCGCCGAGTATGCCCACCAGAAGGAAAACCCATTCCAGGCAGCGTTGATGAGGAGCTGGCTGGAATATTTTCAGAGCAAGTCGGCCAAAATGGCCCGCCCCTGATCGG
This sequence comes from Thermoguttaceae bacterium, assembly GCA_025062105.1. Classification (GTDB taxonomy): domain Bacteria; phylum Planctomycetota; class Planctomycetia; order Pirellulales; family Thermoguttaceae; genus JANXAQ01. Next base: position 7,747 of record JANXAQ010000242.1, on the reverse strand, counting down.
CCCCGCCTTTGCAAAAACCTGTTCCCGTGCTACAAAATGAGTTTTTCTAGGTAAATGCTTGCACCATCCCCCCGATAGAGTTGGATCGGTTTGGAGAGGAATTACCTTCATGAGCCAGCATGAACATATTGCCGTCTATCCGGGTTCGTTCGACCCGATTACCCTAGGTCATTTGAACATTATGGAGCGGGCCTCTCGGCTTTTCGATCGGTTGATCGTAGGCATTGGCGTGAACATCGAAAAACAGCCGATGTTTACGGCCGAGGAGCGAGTGGCGATGGTGCGGGAAGCCACCCGACACCTGCCAAATGTGGAAATTCGCACCTTTACCGGTTTGGCTGTGGAGTTTGTGCGCAGTTGCGGAGCCCGAGTGATGATCCGAGGGGTCAGGCCGCTGACGGATATTGCCGCTGAACTGACCATGATGATGGCCAATCGCAGACTAGCCCCCGAGGTGGAAACCCTTTTTATGATCGCCGATGGAGAGCTAGCCCATGTATCCAGCTCGCTAATCAAACAGATTGCCCCGGTGGCCGGTTCGCAACTGGCCAAATTCCTACCGCCGGTGGCCCTGGAAGCCGTGCTCCAAAAAATCCGAGAGCAGAGCCAGTCTCGATCATGACAACAAAGAAGAAACCCTTGCAAAATACGGAACAAATAGGTAAACTACAGGAACATTAGTCTTCTACCGGCCAATCCACCACTCTTGGCCCACTGAGACTATATGTTGGCTGTTATCAGTGTCTGCAACCCTTGCTGTGAGCTCCCGGAGGAGACGAACCAAACTGGTAACAAGCTCTCTGGTGAATGATGCAGAACTTTTAGCTCATTCCGCACACTGGGGCTTCGGCCTGGGACAAGGTGTGAGCAGAGAACACATCCGCCGAAGGGCAATAGGCTTAATTTTTTTCTCCTCTCCGGCTGAAGGCCAGCCTCAGGAGGATACTCACTGAGGGCGGGGCAAAGACAGCAGAAGGCAGAGGGGATAGTTCCATGATGGGAACGTGTTTTGCCCGCCGCCTTCTTCCTTCTGTCTTCGGTGTCAAAGGCCCCCGGAATAGGATTGGTCTTCGGCTCAGCCGGCGTTGGTGGCTCGGAAAAGATCAACGCGGTTCTTACCTGGGCGGAAAGGTTACAACTCCTCACCAGACCGTCGGCGGTTGGTTTCGGAAAGGGGCTGTGCAAATAAGTGCCCAAATTTTACAATAATTTTACAACATTGGTATCACTTTAGTCCAATAAGGTGGGATTTTCCCCCTCTGTTGGGCCTCCCGAGGGCTAGGGGAAATCCTAAAAGGCGACCAGCCTTTTTGTTCCCCCAGGCGACTTACCAAGGCCGTGCCGACCTATGGCTTGGGGACCCAAAAAGCAGCTTCAGAGGCTGAAATGGTGCTAATTTTCAGTGGTCAGCTAAAGGCCTTTTGCCATCGATTAGAGCTAAAAAACCTTTGTACTTCCATGGGGTTTGTTATCGTGAGGGCCAGTGGTCGTACTGTACTTCCTTAAAAATTACCCTTTAAGGTGAGGAGTATTGAGCCAGCCCATGAGGGTCGGCCATCCCTGAAGAGATCTCCAACTTCTAAGCCCTGGCCGAAGCCCCTACCAAAATGGCTCCCCTTTAAATGGTATGCTCTCAGGTTAGGCTGCCAGGCGACCTAAAGGACCTAGCAGGGAGCCACTAAGCCAAACAGGAGCTAAAACAATGTCATCCCCTTCGAGGAGTACTTTGCAGAATGTTCAAATCCTAGGGATTGCCGGGAAAAAGGGAAGTTTGCGTTGAGACAGCTTTTTTAGGGAAAGGCCTAGGCGATGAACTGTCCTATTTGTGGTGCCTTACTGCTGGAAGGAAGTTGCTATTGTGCTCGCTGTGGGGCTGAGGTCAACCAGACTGGCATCCGGGTTTTTTATTCAGGGGGATCAGGTTCTCCACCGGGTAACTCGGCCGATGCCCAATCCTCTGGCGACCTGGAAGCCGAGGAAACCCCCAGCGCTGTGCCGCCTGCTGCCGCGCGGTTTGTGGAACCTCCGGTGGCTCGGCAAGCCGCCGAACCTCCAGAGCAGGTTCTCTGGGAAGGCGGCTACAGCGGCAAAGACATGTACGAAACCTGGACCTTATATGCCCTGCTTAGCCTCTTGCTGTTAGGGCTTTCTCTGTGGGCACAGACCGCTTGGGTTGGTTGGGCCTCTGTCGTTGTGATTGTCCTATTGTGGGTGTATGGAACTTTGGTTTTGCTGTATCGGAAGCTAAGCGTTTCCTATCGGCTGACCACCCGACGCTTCTTGCACGAAAAAGGTTTCCTTTGGCGGGTACGAGACCGGATTGAACTGATCGACATCGACGACGTTACCTTAAAACAATCTCCTATAGATCGGCTGGTGGGCGTTGGTAATATTATCCTTACCTCCTCGGACCGTACCCATCCTGTATTAGTATTGCACGGGATTAAAGACGCCACGAAAATCGCCGATCTGATCGACAATGCCCGTTTGGAGGAGCGCCGCCGGCGGGCTGTCCACATGGAAACCGTGTAACTTACCCCATCTGGCCCGATCCTTCCATCCCGGCAATCCCACATCATTAGGCCAGTGGGAATTCTGGATTTCGCATTTGGCTCCCAACCCCAGTGCTGTTTTTTTCCTATTATTATCTACATTATCTACCTATATCCGTTTGTTATCTCAAGCATGGAGCCGCATCCGTGCCACGCCGTAATGTAGCCTGGATATTGGCCATTGGGTTTGTCTGGCTTGTGAGCAGCTTAACCAGCAGTCGGGAAGCCCAGGTCGTGAGTTATGTGCTGGAAGAAATCGAGTACCGGGCCTTGGAGCCTACGGACCGCAAAACCCTGCTTGCTGGTGCGTTAGAAGGGATGATGGAAAAACTCGATCCCCACTCGGTCTATTTACCGCCCAAGGAGTTTCAGGAGTTTGAGCAGGAGTTGGATCAGCAGTTTGGGGGGATCGGGATTCATGTGTTGCTGGATCCGAAAACTCAACAACTGACTGTGGTTACACCGTTGTATGGCACACCGGCTTATCAGGTAGGCATCCGGGCCGGCGACCGGATCCTTCGGATCGACGGACAGACCACTCAGGGCATGTCGCTTCAGGCTGCCGCTCAACGTCTCCGCGGAAAACCAGGTCAACCGGTCCAACTGACCATCCAGCGGCCTGGCCTGCCTGAACCTCTGGAGATGACCATCGTGCGGGCTATTATTCAGGTCGATAGTGTCCTGGGAGATCGCCGCGACTCGGAAGGCCGATGGCAGTTTTGGCTTGCTGGCTACGACCGGATCGGCTATATCCGCATCGAAAACTTCGGCCAGCAGACGGTCCAGGAGTTTCGACGGGCCATGGACACGCTCACCCAGCAGGGTCTTAAAGGCCTGATTTTAGATCTGCGAAACAATCCTGGCGGACTGCTCAGTGCTGCCATTGGGGTGTGTGAAATGTTCGTCAAAGAGGGTACTATTGTTACCACACGCACTCGTTCCGGCCAGATCAAGAAGGAGTACACTGCCAATGGATTACAAGTGTACACTGGGTTTCCCATCGCCGTCTTGGTCAACCAATACTCCGCCAGCGCCAGCGAAATCGTTGCTGCCTGCTTGCAGGACCACCGGTTGGCGGTGGTTGTAGGAGAGCGGACCTATGGTAAAGGCACCGTGCAGGAAATCATCGAATTGGAACCTGCTCTGGGAGCATTGAAACTGACCACAGCCAGCTACTGGCGGCCTAGCGGTCAAGACATCAACCGCTCCAAAAATGCTACAGAAAAAGATCCCTGGGGCGTCCGCCCTGATCCAGGCTATGAAGTCTCCTTGGAAGAAAAGGAGCGGAGCCGTCTAGTCCGTTGGCGCCAACGCCGAGACGCCCTTCAGGTCCTTCAGCCCAATGAGAAAGAAGCCGACGAATTTGACCCGAATGATTTGCAGGTGGACCGCCAACTCATGCGCGCCATCCAATACATCCAACAGCAACTGGCCAAAACCCCAGCGAGGCCTGCCGCTGGCAAATAACCACCTTCGGAACGCGGACGTCTCCACCCGCCTATTATCATTCCCGCGCAAGCGGGAAACCAGTTTCCCCTCTCCCCACCGGTCTTTAAACCCCTCTCCCCACCGCGGGCTCGCTGTTATCCACAAGTTAGAGTTCAGACGCTCGGACATCACTTTAGGCAAAGCAGGAAAACTCGTTGAACAACATAGAATGGATCAAATAAAAAATATAGATAAACCTTTTTCTGAAACTAAAGATCTGCTGATTTTCTAAATGATTTTTCCCAAATTGTGCAATTTATCCAAAGTAACCGTTAGCTTGTTTTGAAAGGTTGAATTATCCCCCTGATTGGGGCACTCGTTTGCTGCTGCTGTGAGGGTAAATCCATCCCAAAGATGTGTATAACAGCGAGCCGCGGGAGAGGGTGGCATTGCCGAAGGCAATGCCGGGTGAGGGGGCCTTTGACATCCAAGACAAAAGGCCGAAGGCGGAGGCCAGAACACGTGAAAATCCCGGAATTGTCCGTCTGCCTTCTGCTCTCCCCCTTCCGTGTTCGGTGGTTGTCTTCCTCACCCTGTTCCTCTCGACGGCAAGGCAAGAAGGGAGAAAAATAAGCTCTATCCATTCGGCTAAATGTTACGATTTTCAGATAGGTTCCCCAGATGGAGGAGGTTGCCATGTATGCTACGATCGGTTCATTGGTGTTTCTGGCGCTGAGCGGTCCTGCCGAAGCCGAGGGCAGACACACCCTATGGTTAGAGACAGAAATGTTCGAGCATCTTGGCGGTTGGGTACGGGACAGCCAGTTTATCGACCAGATGGGTTCGAGCTTTCTTTTGGCCATTGGGCTGCGGGGGCCGGTGGAAGATGCTTGGACAAATGTTGATATTCCGGCGGCCGGCCCCTACCGCCTCTGGGTCCGATGCCACGATTGGCTCCCGGAACACAGCCCAGGCAGGTTCCAAATCGTGCTGGCTGATAAAACGGTCGAGCACGTGTTTGGCCAATCGAAAACCGGAGGGTGGGTCTGGGAAGATGGCGGTGTCCATCAACTGCCAGCGGGCAAACTGCAAGTACGCCTTAAAGATCTTACCGGCCATTATAGCCGATGCGATGTGATTGTCTTAACCAGTGATCTGGATTATCGGCCGCCCGCAGAACTAGAAAAACTTCAGGCGGAGCGGATTGCCCGCGGCGGCTTGAGCCGAGAGGTAAAACAACTTGGTCCGTATGATACGGTGGTGGTTGGTGGGGGGTTGGCGGGCTGCTTTGCCGCCGTTGCCTCAGCCCGGCACGGCTGCCGAACTGTGCTCGTGCAAAATCGTCCAGTACTTGGCGGTAATGCTAGCGAGGAAATCCTCGTTGATCCTCAGGGCGATACCACTCGGGAGCCGCTGGATCCGGGCGAAGGCGGTCTGATTGAGGAAGTTCATGGCCCGGTTCGGGACTACTCCAAACGTCTGCTCCAGTTGGTGCAGGCCGAACCTAACTTGCACCTGCTTCTAAATACGCATGCTACTGGAGTGGAACTTGCCCGGCCTGGCCAAATCGCCGCTGTCTTGGCCCTGGATACCACCACAAATCAACGCCTCCGAATTACTGGAAAGATTTTCATTGACTGCACGGGCGATGGCTCCATCGGTGCTTGGGCTGGTGCCGAATACCGCCATGGTCGGGAACCTCGCTCCATGTACAATGAAACACGTGCCCCGGAGCAGGGCGATACCCGTACCATGGGCGGCACCCTCCGCTACGCTTCGGAGCTTCGCCCTCAGCCGGTCCCCTTCCAAGCACCGGCCTGGGCCTATCGTTTTGAACGATGTGAGGATTTTGGCATCCATCGCCATCCGCAGATTCATTTTGGCGGTTGGCAATGGATCATCGAATACGGCGGCATGAAAAACACCATCCACGACGCCGAACATATCCGCGACGAACTGCTGCGAATCATTTGGGGCATGTGGGACCACGTGAAAAACCATTGCCCAAAACTAAAAAAAGAGGCCGAAAATTATGAACTGATCTGGGTGAGCCATGTGGTTGGCAAACGCGAAAGTCGTCGGCTCCTTGGCGACTACATCATGACTGAACACGACATCGCCCAGCAGGTGTTGTTTGCGGATCGGGTGGCCTACGGCGGCTGGGGCATCGACCTGCATCCACCCGGCGGCTTCTGGGACAAACTCCCTCCAGCCGAATTCTCCCACAAAACCAAGTTCTCCATCCCCTTCCGCAGTCTCTATAGTAAAGATATTGAGAACCTGATGATGGCTGGTCGATGTATTTCGGTTACCCATGCCGCCTTGGGAGCCACGCGCGTCATGATCACCTGTGGCTTGCAGGGGCAGGCTGTTGGAACGGCCGCCGCAGTTTGTAAAAAATATCAAACTCTCCCCCGCCAAATCGCCCAAAACTACATCACCGAATTGCAACAGATGCTCTTAAAAGACGGCTGCTACATTATCGATCTGCCGAATCAAGACCCGCGGGATTTGGCCCTCCGGGCCAAAGCCACTGCCTCCAGCACCGCTCCGGGCCAACTGCTGGAAAAACTATTGGCCAAGGCAGCCTCGCCCCAAGTCCATCCGCTCAACTGCCCCAGAGCGGTGCTGTTTCGAGTAACCGCCAACCGAATCCATTCGGTGAGCTTGTACCTGCATTCCGAAAACCCCAAGCCTACTCGGCTGACGCTGGGTTTACGCCCGGCCAAAGCGCTCGATGATTTTACCGCCGAAAAAGACCTGGCCCAGGCTACCGCTGAAGTTCCCCCTCAAAGCGCCAGCTGGGTCAGTTTCCTGTTCGACCGCCCCGTCCAGCCGGGCTATTACTACGTGTGGCTCGGACCGCAAAAAGGCATCGGCTGGGCACTTTTTGACCAGCCTCGCCAAGAAGCTACCCGAGCCTACCACAATGGGAAAGAGTGGATCCGGATGCCGGAGACCTATACCTTCCGGCTCGATCCGCCTTCAGAAGCATACGCACAGACGCCGGAAAAACCACGCTCCGTGGAGGATGCGTTTGCGCCGTCGAATGTGAACAACGGTTTTGCCCGGGCTATTCGTGGTTGGCCCAACGCTTGGCGGCCCGATCCCATGCAGCCAATGCCTCAATGGGTGGCCCTGGATTTCGGTCAGCCCGTGGAGTTCAACACCGTACACGTCAGTTTCCAAACCAAACAGATGCGGGCCGAGGATTTCCGCCTAGAAGCTTTCGACGGCCAACAGTGGCAAACCCTGGTAACCGTGCAAGGCAATAAAGACCGCCGACGTGTCATCCGCTTCGACCGAATCAAGGCGAGCCAACTTCGGCTGGTCATCCTCAAAGCTACCGACGGCATGGCCGTGTGTGAAATCCGGGTGTATGACGAACCTTGACGCCTCTATTGACCGCTGTTTAATCCCCTATGCCTTCTGCCCTCTCCCGTCTGCCCTCCGCTCCAAGAGGGTAGCATTGCCAAAGGTAATGCCGTCTGAGGGGGGCTCATTCACCTTCTCCTCTGAGGCGGGTGAGGGGAGTGTGCGTAAGCACACCGGGTGAGGGGGCCTCCTCCACTGTCTTTCCCGCGCAAGCGGGGATCCAGGTCCCTTTGCTCCTGTCCCCTGTCATTCCCACGCAAACAGGAACCCAGATTCCTTTCTTCCTGCCCCCTGTTATCCCTGCGCAAGCAGGGATCCAGGCCTCCTTGTGCTGTTCCTTTGTTCTTCCTTCTGCCCTCTCCCCTCTGCCCTCCGCTCCAAGAGGGTGGCAT
>JANXAQ010000208.1 GCA_025062105.1 Thermoguttaceae bacterium | reverse complement strand
TGCCAGCCGACTTCACTGCGGCAAATCCATCGTGATCCAAAGGGGCTGCATTGATATTGACCCGGCGTATCTCTCCCCGTCCGCTCCGGGTCGCATACACCAGTCGCACACACTCTGCAATGAAGTCCGCACTATACCAGGTATGGTCTCCGAAGACCAAAATCAGCCGTTTGTGCCCCTGGTTCTCCAGGGCGCGAACTTCCGCTTGGATTTCGTTCGGCGAAAGCGTCCGACGCCGCTGGTGTGGATTGGACCGGCGAAACCCACAATACTGGCAATCGTTCACACACAGATTGCCAATATAAAGCGGTGCAAAGAGCACAATGCGATTGCCATACACCTGGCGCTTCAATTTTCGGGCGGTGTCAAATATCTGTTCCAGCAGCTCCGGCTGGTCGGCCTTGAGCAATATGGCGGTTTCTTCGGGGGTGAGCGGCTGTTTATTTAGGCTCTTGGCCAACACTTCTTCGACCTGGCTACGTTCTACAGACCCCTGCAACAGGCTGTGCAAATACGCTTCGTCGATAAAATCATAGCCGCTTTCGCTCAGCCGACCCAACCTACTACCGCTAACCATGGGGGATAGTCTCCGACAAACTGCAGGTTATCTTTTGGGAAGAGTCCCTCTTGCTTTGGCGGAGGAGGTAATTAGGCGAATCGCCCCGACTACGGCCGGGCAGACGGCCTAACTCAGCCAAAAATCTCTCCAGAGTCTCTCTCTGATCGGCGATCGGTTGCTCTTTATTGGGATAGATTTCGTACAGCCGACGATACGCCGGCGGCGTCAGATTGGGCATCAGCACGTTGGCCCCTCGTTGGAGTCCCAAACGCCAACCCTGGAGGCCCCCCTGCACTCCTAACGCGGTGGTCGCCGGGATATTGGCCCTAGGACAAACCAGCCGAGCCAGGGCAATGACTTTGTGGGTCATTTCCATGGAGGCAGGCACTTGGTACTCTGGCGGCAAGTTAAGGCAAGTTTTCCGCTCGGCCAGGGGCGTTGCAGGATGCGCCAAATACGGTCCGACGCCAATCATGTCCAAATCCAGCCGGGCAAACCACAGGATGTCCTCAGCTAAATCCTCATAGGTCTGGCCGGGCAGGCCAATTAAGACGCCGCTTCCCACTTCATAGCCCATTTGCCGAAGCAGGGTGAGCAATTTTAGCCGGGGATGTTCCAGAGAATCACTACAATTTTGGACGCCGTCCGACTCCTGGTTCCTGGGCGGATGCAACCGGCCAAACAGCGTCGGATTCGATGTCTCAAACCGGAGAAAATATCGGTCGGCCCCCGCCTCCCGCCACTGGAACAACTCCTCTTCGGTTCGTTCCCCCAAACTGAGCGTAACCGCAAGCGGCGTTTCCGATTTGATCCTGCCGATTAACCGAGCGATCCAGTCTGCCGTCAGTCCTGGGTCTTCGCCCGACTGCAACACCACCGTCCCATACCCGCGATCCACCGCTTGCTGGACGCAGGCCATGATTTCCGATTCGGAAAGCCGATACCGCGGCAAATCTCGTCGATCGGCCCGTAATCCACAGTACCAACATCGCCGGATGCAATGGCTGGAAACTTCAATCAGGCCCCGCAGATGAACCTCCCGGCCAACCTGTTGTCGGCGTGTCTGGTCGGCCCGTTGCCACAATGCTGCTAGCCGAGTAGGCCTTGACTCCCGAAGCCAATCCAAAATTTCCACGTAGTCCACTAAATGTTCTTCTCCTATTTCGCTCGATTTCTTGCGTCAGGCGGAGTCAAAGAGGTTTCGCTGACGGCAAAACTCAAGAGGTGCCCGAAGCGGTTTCTAGTCCACCGAGGGCGCCATGGCCGCCATAGAAAATGAAGTTTCCAAGGGGTTGATATTACGATTTTTAAAAACGTAATACCAATTTATTATAGGTCCACGCTCGGAAAAGTTCAAGTTGAGGAAACTATCTTCTTCGGCGGGTGGTGCGACCGCGGCGGGCACGAGCTTGTCGGGTAGCTTGTTCGATCTGGGCCTCAGACAGGCGCTTGCCGAGTTGCTGGCGGAGCTGGATGATGCGGTCTCGAATGGCTGCAGCCCGCTCAAACTCCAAAGCTTCCGCCGCCGCATACATCTCCGCCTCTAATTCGTTCAGATATTCTTCCGTGATATATTCGGTTTCATCGTGTCGGCCGACCATAGCGTAGGCTTTGGCGTGGGCTTCCACTTCGGCTTCGATCCCCTGGCGGATCGCCTTCCGGATGGTCTCAGGCGTAATCCCGTGCTGACGGTTATATTCTTCCTGCAACCGGCGGCGTCGGCGGGTTTCTTCGATGGCCCGCTGCATCGATTCAGTAACCTGATCTGCATAAAGGATCACTTTGGCGTTGACGTTTCGGGCCGCTCGGCCGATCGTCTGAATCAGCGAAGTAGAACTGCGCAGAAATCCCTCCTTGTCCGCATCCAGAATGGCCACCAACGAGACTTCCGGCAGGTCTAGGCCCTCCCGGAGCAGGTTGATGCCCACCAAAACGTCAAATGTGCCATTTCGCAGATCCCGTAGGAGTTCTACCCGCTCGAAGGCATCCAGTTCACTATGGATCCATTTGCACCTAATTCCCTGCTTGGCCAGATAATCGGCCAGATCCTCGGCTAGGCGTTTGGTCAGCGTAGTAACTAGCACCCGATCGCCGGCGGCTACTCGCTCTCGAATTTGTTGGATAAGATGCGGAATTTGCCGGCTGGCCGGTGCCACCTCAATCTCCGGATCCAATAGCCCTGTAGGCCGAATGATCTGTTCGACGACTCGGCCACCGGCCTTTTCCAGCTCATATGGGCCGGGCGTAGCGGATACATAAATGACCTGATTGATCTTCGACTCCCACTCCTCGAACGTCAGCGGTCGGTTGTCCAAGGCACTGGGAAGCCGAAAACCATGCTCTACTAAGGTTACTTTCCGGTTATGATCCCCATGGTACATGCCGCGGATCTGGGGGATCGTCACATGGGATTCATCGACAAACAGAAGAAAGTCATCGGGGAAATAGGCATACAGGGTATCCGGCGGAGTACCAGGAGGTCGGCCGGAAAGCGGGCGGCTGTAATTTTCAATGCCCGGGCAATAGCCCACCTGCTGAAGCATTTCTAGATCAAATCGGGTACGGGCCAACAAGCGCTGGGCTTCCAGCAGTTTGCCTTGACTGCGCAGCTCGGCCACCCGTTCGTCCAACTCTCGGCGGATTTCTTCAATGGCCCGTTGGATGCGGTTTTCGGGAAGGACAAAATGCTTTGCTGGATAAATATATACCTCATCTTGCCGCTGCAATACCTCGCCGCTGATCGGATGCACCAAAGAAAGCTGTTCGATCTCATCGCCCCAAAACTCAATGCGAATCGCCGACTCATCGTAGGTGGGAAATACCTCCACGCAATCGCCCCGCACACGGAACTTGCCCGGCTCAAAGGCCACATCGTTCCGCTCATATTGAATGGCCACCAGCTTCTCCAGTACCTGGTCTCGGTCGGCCATCTGGCCCACGCGCAGCGCAATCATCATCTGCCGATAATCTTCTGGCGAGCCGATGCCGTAAATGCACGAGACACTGGCCACGATGATCACATCCCGTCGGCTCATCAGAGCACTGGTGGCGGCCAACCGAAGCCGTTCGATCTGTTCGTTGATCGAAGCATCCTTTTCGATGTAGATGTCCCGCTGCGGGATGTAAGCTTCCGGCTGGTAGTAGTCATAATAGCTCACAAAGTAGCGGACGGCATTATAAGGAAAAAACTCCTTAAACTCGGCGTAAAGCTGAGCCGCCAGCGTTTTATTGTGGGACATGACCAAAGTGGGCCTTTGGACCGCTTGGATCACATTGGCCATGGTAAATGTCTTGCCCGAGCCAGTTACCCCCATCAGCACCTGATGTTTCAGCCCCCGGCGCAGACCATCCACCAAGGCCTCGATCGCCTGAGGCTGATCTCCTGCTGGCTTAAAAGGACTGACTAAACGAAACCGACCGTCCGAACCCCTCATAGCCGATCTGCTCCTTCCGGCCCAAAAAGTAACCTGACTTTTAGAGGCGGTCTAGAAATGCGGTTTTACAGGGGAAATCAGCTCAGTAACTAGATTACCCTAGCATCCCGAAAATGCCTTTTTTCACCTGTTTTGCCTGAGGAGCCGGTTAATACAGTACTTTCCGAAAAATTCCCATTTAGGGGCGTTCAATTGCTCTGGCTCCCACTTACCTTCAGCGGCTGCCAGCCAGGCCCTTTGGATTGGCTACCAGCGTAACCTATTGGAAGGCCATAGGTTCCCTAATACATTTTGGTAGGGTCTTTGGCAGGGACTTAGAAGTTGGAAATTCTCTTCGGAAAAGGGCAGCCCGGTTGGGCTGGCTCCATACCCCCTAAAGAGTGATTTTGCAGAAAGTACAGGTCAATACAGACCCTATCGGGAAACGCCCAGGCCTTCATTTCCAGACAGACTCTTAGCTCGACTTTTGCCATTTTTAACCTCGTCCTAGAAGAGAAAAGTTCTAACTTCTTGTAACTATTGGACTTAGGTAATTTGGTAAACAAAAGGAGGTTTCGTCGTAACTCCTGGAGGCAAAAGCAGTTAGGGAAAATGGCAAAAGTCGAGCTTAGACTGTACTTTCGCCAAAGTTCCCTTTATGGTGGGTGTTACAATCGAGGTATCTCCCGGCAGCTTCCCTCTAAGGCTGAAACCGAAAGATTTTCCAACCTCGCTAGTACAACCGGTTCCCGCAACGGATGTTCGATCGCCTAGGTTGGTTTGGTTGCTTGGCTAGGTATATCCGGCAAAAAATGGCTTCCACAGGTCTTTCATCGGTTGGCCCAAACCTCCTCCCCTCCCACAGCCGACGGGAAATTTTAGGAAAAGATCTTCTTATGATCTATCCTATCGGTTCCCAAAGGGGAAGGAAACTGGCAGCTCGGGTGCGGCTGATTTTTTGTGGTCAGTTTAGGGGATTTGGTGAAGATAGATCGGCCTCTCCCGCATTGAAGATCCCCCCTGGGAGCTACCCCACAGGCCAAGTGGCTCCGTACTGGAAGGGCTAAGGAGTCGGTCGAAGGAGTCGAGCTCCCTATAGGTTAGAAGGAAAGGGGGAAGTAAAGGGGTTTCTCCTATAGGTAGGTGCTGTGCAAAGCTGGTCTGCAGGGGCCGAAGCCTATTTCGTCTATATTCCCTATGTTGCCCAGTTAACCCACCAAAATTTCAGCCGGCCCCGGCAGCTTTTTCTTGGGACCCACTATTAACGGATATGGAATAAATAATTAGGGGGGTGAATTTTGAAAAATTCTTGCGTTTGCCACTTGTCAAACCCGATGAAAGAAGACAAAATAAAGAAAGATTGAAGGGAAAAAGTAGGAACTTGCTCCGCCCGCTGATCGTGATTTCGGCTGGGCGCTAGGTTTTAAGAGGCAAAACAAAGGCTGTGCCGATGGATCCTTACCGGCCCGCTTCCTTTGGGTTTTACTTTTATTACTTTTATAGCCCGCCGGGTCGCGGGGCCGGAGGAGGTCCGTAGCCAAGGGGATTCATAAAAAAGCCTTTCCTAAGACCAACAAAAGCCCCGAGACCCAAAAGGTTCTCGGGGCTTTTTGTTTTTACTGATCGTGTTAGCCGACGGCAAGCTATCTGACGTTTTTTGGAGTCCTTGGAAGCCTTTTGTATGGGGAGAACGTTACCATGATCGTTGTGATGAAGCCAGATGCCACGCCGGAGCAGATTCAGCATGTGATCCAACTGGTGCAGCAGTTGGGCATGAAAGCTCATCCGATCTACGGGACCGAGCGGACGGTAATAGCGGCCATCGGATCTAAGCGGGACGAATGTCGGCAATCGGTGGCAAGCAGTCCTGGAGTGGATTCGGTGGTGCCGATTTTAGCTCCGTACAAGATAGCCAGTTTGGAGGTCAAACCGGAGCGGACGGTGGTTCGGGTAGGGCCGTTGTGGGTTGGCAATAGCCATTTAGGTATCATTGCCGGTCCATGTTCTGTAGAAAGCGAGGAGCAGATGCTGGCGACGGCACGCGCAGTGAAGGCGGCCGGAGCTACCGCCCTGCGAGGTGGAGCCTTCAAACCACGCACAAGCCCCTATAGCTTCCAAGGACTTAAAGAGGATGGGCTAAAGATTTTAGCCGTCGCCCGAGCAGAAACCGGACTGCCGATTGTAACCGAAGTGCTCACCCCCAGCGATGTGGAGCTAGTGGCTTCCTATGCCGATGTGCTACAAATCGGAGCCCGGAACATGCAAAACTACCGCCTTTTAGAAGAGGCCGGGGCATCTGGGAAACCAGTGCTTTTGAAGCGAAACCCTGCTGCCACTTTGGAAGAGCTCCTGCTGGCGGCTGAATATATCTTGAATGCGGGCAATCAGAATGTGATCCTTTGCGAGCGTGGCATCCGAACCTTCGAGAACCATACCCGATATACATTGTCGCTGTCTAGTGTGCCGTGGCTTCACCAACATACGCATTTGCCGGTCATTGTCGATCCAAGCCATGGGACCGGCCATACGGCTTTGGTAGCCCAGATGGCGGCTGCTGCCGTGGCCGCCGGAGCCGATGGGCTAATCATCGAAGTCCATCCCAACCCAGAAACCGCCCTAAGCGACGGCTTCCAATCGCTCAGCTTTAAGCAATTTGCCGAGACGATGGCTCTGGTGCGCCGGGTAGCCAAGGCCATAGGCAAACAGATCAACACCCTCGAACCTGAACCAGCCGAGGCCCTGAGCGAAGTCTGATCCCAACTTCCCCTCTAGGCCCGTTAGAAAGCGGCTTTATCGGTCGCCAGAGCCAACGCACCGTGCAAAACCACTTCTTCGCCCAAGGCAGCCGGTACAATCCGGTAGGTATCCCGTAGGGGCGGGAAGACGTAGCGGTCCACATATTGCCGGACTGGTTGAAGAAACATTTCTTCCCCTGCCAGCGATACCCCGCCCCCCAGCACCAACACATCCGGGGCGATCAGGGTAATGACTTGGGCCAATGCCCAGCCGTAGGCTTGGCAGGCCCGCTCCCAGACACTGCGTGCCAAAAGGTTGCCACTACCGGCTGCTTCGGCTACATGGCGGGCGGTAAGCCGATCCGGTTCGCCCCCAGCCCGCTGGAGCAGGTCCGACTGATAGACTTCCAGCGGCTGTGGCCAACCGGCAGCCAATTGCCGAAGTGCCGAATTTTCGGCCCCCGTTTTCACCAAGGCTCTGGCAGCGGCTTCAATGCCCCAACCGGCTGCCAGAGACTCCAGATTTTGCTCCGGCTCCAGACAGTCCAAGCCAGGCCGAAGATGTCCCACCTCACAGGCTACTCCCCCGGAACCGGTATAAAGTCGGCCTTCGATTACTAGCGAGCCGCCAATCCCAGTACCGACATTGGAATAAAAACAGATTTTTGCCCCTCGGCCGGCACCAAAACGCGCCTCGCCCAGGCCCGCCATGTCGGCATCGTTGCCCAGGGCCGTAGGCAGACCGAACCGCTCCTGGCACCAGGCCACCAGAGGAAAATTAGTCCACCCTTCCACATGATGGCTTTTTAGTGTCCGGCCCCCGGCCGAATCCACCGGACCACCAAATCCAATGCCAATGGCCCGCACTTGATATTTTTGAATCAAACTCGGAGCTACTTCGGCAATCTGCCGACGGATGCCTTCCGCACCTTGAGAACGATCCACCGTAAAACGCCGCAATTCCACCAAAGGCGGCCCCTGCCCCGTACCTACAGCCAGTTGCAACTTCGTACCGCCAATCTCAATCGCTAGATACATGCCTTTAGCTCCGTGAGGTAAGCTTCTGAGCCATAGAGTACTTCTGTTTATGTGTCGGCCTGCTCCGGTGGCAGACAAGCGGTTTGGGCCAGTGAGTATCAGAGCGGCCAGCGCCGCCAGTCTGGCAGGAGGCCGTTGGTTCCGCGGCAGCTCTGTTGTGTGCTTTTTGTCGTGCTCCTTCGGGCTTATCCATGGTGCATTTACCCTCCTAAGTGCCCCGTTACCTACTCCCGATCGTCCCCAGCCCTATGATCGGTTGTGGTTTTCCAGCAGAGCTTGGCGTCGGCCTTCCTGCACGTTGACTAGAGCGGTAATCGCCCAGCCGATCAGAAAAAACACCAGTAGGCTCAAAATGGCTGGCCGGGCCGACCCGGTTAGCCGCAGTATCCCCCCAAAAACAAACGATCCCATGAAACTGGTGGCTTTTCCCGAAAAATTGAAGAAGCCAAAAAATTGGCCTGTATGACGTTCTGGGGTCAGTAAGCCCATTACCGCCCGGCTTACCGACTGGGTGCCGCCCATGACCATAGCCGCCAAAGCGCCTAAGACCCAAAACTGCCATTTGGTGTGGACAAACCATGCTGAGCCCAGCAGCCCCACCCAGATGGCCAAGCAGCCCATGAGGGTGGATTTTTGTCCAAATCGATCGGCCAACCAACCGACCAGCAGCGAGCCAGGCAGGGCCAAAAACTGAATCATCAAAATCACGCCCACCAACTCCCCTGTGGTAAACTGAAGCTCCTTGGTGGCGAACGTGGAGGCCTGATTCAGGACGGTTTGTACCCCCTCGTTATAAAAGAGAAATCCCACCAGAAAGAAGGCCAACATTCGGTAGTGACGGATGTTTTGCAGAGTGTGGGCAATGTCCTGCATGGCCGACTGGGCGGCCTGGAAGAATCGCTGCCGGGAGCCCGTCTGGCCCCGGTCCCGAAGTATTAGAAGCGTCGGCAACGAAAATCCCCCCCACCATAAGCCCATCAGAAAAATCCCCATCCGGAGGCGAAACGCTTCGTCGCCCCAACCCCACTGCTTGCCCAACACCTCGATCAGTAAAGCCAAGATCAACGCCAACCCCCCACCCAAATAGCCCGCCCCAAAGCCCCATGCAGAAACCCGATTCACGGTCTGCTCCGTCGTAATTTCGGGCAAAAAGGCGTTGTAAATGCCCAGGGAAAGCTCAAAACATAAACTCACCAAGGTAAAAAGCAGCAAAATGGCAAAAACCCAATCGGTTGGCAGCAATCCCAGTAGCATAGATCCACCGGCGCCGCCTCCAACCAGCAACGTCAACCAGCGCCGTTTGCTCCGATTGACATCAGCCATTGCACCCAGCGGCGGTGAAAGCACCGCTGCCGTCATCATTGAGGTGCCAATACACCACGCATACAGGGTGGATCCCCACCAGTCCTTGGCGTCAAAGACCTGAGTGGTCAAATATTGATAGAGAATCGTAATCAAGATGGTCGAATAGGCACTATTGGCCCAGTCATAGAGCACCCAGGCGAATACCTCCGCCCGGCGGGGGCCAACATCGGTAGGAGATACATCCCGGATAGGCATAAGGAGAGCAATATTCCGACCCTGTATTCCAAACGGCCCAGGACCACAAAAGGCTTATAGTTCCTTAATCCGGATGTTTCGGAATTCGACCCGGCTGCCGTGCCCCAGGAAGCCGATGTAGCCTTTCTTATTGTGCAGTCCTGGGTGCGGCTGATGGTCCATCGTGTTATTGGGGTCGATTTTGCTGATGTCGGCATCGACGATCACCACACCGTTCAGGGTAACCCGGATGTGTGGCCCTTTGGCGTAGATCTCTTGGCTGTTCCATTGGCCGGGTGGGTTCAAGTGGCCTCGCTTGGCCGGAACCACGCCGTAGATAGAGCCGTGATATTGATATGGCTGAAGATTTGCCCACCGAGGGGCGGAATCATCTAGGATTTGGATTTCCATCCCATGATAGGCGGCGTTTTTGCCTAACTCGGCGCGGATGCCAACTCCGTTATTGGCCCCGGGCGTCAGTCGGAATTCGAACCGGAAGATGAAATCAGCGTATTCCTTTTCGGTATAGAGGTTGCCGCCCGGCTTGCAAACCAACAGCCCATTTTCCACCACATACCCTTTGGTATCTCCCTGCCAACCTTTCAGGGTTTTTCCATCAAAGAGGCTGACAAAACCCTCCTGAATTTCCTCTGGAGTAAGGCCAACTGTTGTCTGGCTAGAGGATACCTTATCCGTAGATGCATTGTGGGAAGCAGCTGGAATCTTCTTAGCTGATTCAGCGGCCCAAACTGCCGCCATGCCCGCACCCAACGTTGCCAGTCCCCCAGCCAGACAAAAACCAATCCACCCTACTTGTTTCATCATCAGGACTCCTCACCTTAAGCAGACCTCAAATCACTTCTCTGACCCTTAGCCACCTTAGAAACTCCCGCCTTCGGCAACATCACCGAAGGAGTTAAAGCAATTATAACCGTTCCCACGAATGAAGTGGGCTGAGTTCGGCTCTCCTTCCCAAACGTCAACTGGGACAGATTAAAACAGATTAAAAAGGCCTTTTAGCATCTCCAGGCGGTATTGCCTTCGGGCTGCCGACCTTTGGGCACCGTGGCCAGAGGCAGTTTCGCCCCTCGGCTAAATTATTACAAGAAGCTAAATTATTACAAGAAATTGTACCATTTCCCTCAAAGTACAGACACCCGCCGCTCACTACCCTTCTAACAGACTGGCCCGGCGCTAGTTAAACCCCCTGCGGAGATTCTGAAGGATCCGTCTTATGATGTTCTTATATATACTATCCTCTTATCCCGGTGCGTAGGGTATAGGATTCCTCCCTACCCGGCTTTGTCCTCCGCCAAGCCCCCCTGTCCGGCAGCGGGGCGCTGTTATACATACGGAGGTATTTACCATCACAACGGCAGCAAGGGATCGCCTAAATAGAGGGAAAAGCTAACCTTTCCAAAAAAAGCTAATTGCTACTATTGCATACTTTTGGAAAATCCGAAGGTGCAGGGTTTCAGAAATCTTTTTGGCTATATTGCCTATTTTATCCATTCTGCTCTTCAACGATCTTTGGGCTTTTGCCTGCACTGATATCCCGAGCACTTTAACGCTAACTTATGCATAATAGCGAGCACCCGGCTGGAAGAGGGAACATTCCCCCTCACCCGGCTTACCCTGACGGCTACCACTCCTCTGCCGTAGTGGCTCGCTATGATGCATATTTTTGGGAGTTCTTTCCCATTCTAATGGCAGCAAATTATCACCCAAACAGGAGAATAACGAAGCTTTCACAAGAACCTAAATTGTTACTTTGGAGAAATCGCAGCATTTAGGAAAGATCGCTTCCAAGAGCAAAAAGTGCTTAGTTTCCAAGAATGTCTTAGCTAGATCGCCTATTTTGTCCATTCTGCGTTGTTCAACGAGCTTTTAGGATTTGGCTAAAGTACAGTTCGAACGCTTCACGCCAACTTGTGTATAACAGCGAAGCCGCAGTGCACAGGGGAAGAAAAAAAGTGGTGGACAGCGGGGATAGTAGGACCGGGGCAGTGCCCCGACCGAATGACGGCCAGGCAGTGCGTCCTATCTAGAGCTCCCCGGGTGTGAAGGGCGATAGTAAGAGCTGCAGCATTACCTAACCAGGCGCAGAGGTGCCATTTCCGGTACATTACTTAGCTCGACTTTTGCCATTTTAGGCCTTCTCCCCGATGGGGAAACTCTAATTCCTTGTAACTATTGGCGTTAGGACATTGTGTGAACAAAAGGATGACTCGTCGTAACTACTGGAAGCAAAAGGATGTAGGGAAAATGGCAAAAGTCGAGCTTAGAGGGAGTCTGAAAAAGGAAAAGCTAGTCTCTCCTATTCCACTTCCACTGGCCGGTGAGACTTTGGGTAAGCAAGGTGTCCAATCCCTGGCTGTAGCCTTGCTAGTGGGGAAACAAATTTGTAGCCGAGGGTGCCAAAATTCCTTTTCAGAGACCCTCTTAGTGCGAAAGGCGATCGAAGGACTATAGCATCACCCAGGTAGGGATGGGCGTCCGAGGCGCAAAACCGAAGCACTACACGGGTTCTAATGCACCCCAGGAAAGTCCTGCCACTGCCGGTGGCACTATAAAGCTTGCGGCCTTCCTTGCGCCCCGATGACATGGAGGTAGGCAAAACCAAAAGGAGTTTGAGTTCCCGGTTGTGCGGAAATCACAGAGGCAGTAGCCTCCCAGGGGGCCTGGGATGCTGCTTATGAGGGATCACATGAAAATAGGAGGTGAATCTTCTGGGACAAAGATCATCACCTTGTTCCGCTCAGCTCAAGTGCTCCTAAACCCGAAATATTTCTCATAACCCCCCTATTCGTTATATCCTGGCAAACCGAAGGGAGAAAAAACTCCCCAAATCTGGATAGGATTCTCCAAAACATCTCTCTTTCCAAAAAGGAGAGTCTATACTCATTGCAGACACACGTTGCGCCCCACAGGTAGGGGGGGTTTTGAGAAGGACCTACCGACCTTACGCGCACCTTGGAATTAGCCATGGCTAGCGGATTGGAAGCCACGTTTCAGTATCTAGCCCGAACGGACAATCCAGTTGCTGTAGAACTGTTGGACGCAGCGCTGGATTGTCCATATGGGCCAGTGCGACAGCTGGCCTTAGCAGCGTTATTGGCCAAGCCGAACCGAGCGATTCATCGCCGTCTTTTTGCCCGCCTGGGCGAGTTCGACTCTGCCTGCAAGGCCATTCTGGCTAAGCGTGCGGATCGTTTGGTCAGTGTAGTCAGTGAGATTTTCAGCCAGGTTTGTCAACATTCACACAAAAATAGCGGCTTGGATTGTAGGAAAAAACAGGAGGAACATGCTACCATAAAATCAGCCACCCTGGACAAAACCCTCCGGCAGGATTTCCTACAAGCTTGCGAAGCAGTGCGTGAATTTTGCCTTTATGAGGCCCTTCCGGGTTTGATTCAGGCGGTGGAGGCAGCGCCGGAGGATTTGGCAGTCATCGGGGCCGGGACAGTTCTGGAGCTTACCAAGGCATTTTATGGGGAACTTTCAGCCGGGCAAAACTCCGCCAGAGACGTGAAGACTCTTCGGACTCGGTTGACCGAGGCCTTGCAGGCAGCGGCCAGCAGTTACAGCCGACACCGTCGCAGGGAGCTATTGGAAGCTTTTCTCATCCTGGCCAAGCCGCAGGATCCTTTGCTACGACGGATCTTGCACGATCGGCGGGACAGTGTTCATGAGGAGCTGGTCCGCCTATTGGCCGAAAGTACCGAAGGCGGAGTCATTCGGTTGCTGCTGGGTTTTTTGGAAGACCCGCTGGCCCCCCAGGCGGCATTGGAGGTTTTAGCCCAACGGACTGATGCCCGATTTGTCCAGATTTGGGCCCATCAGGCGGGTTATCCGCCCCCGGAGGTTTGGAGGGAGACCCTGAGCAGGGTCCGTCGGGTGGCTTGGGCCGAGCCTGCCCATCCGCTCTGGAGCCAGTTAGATGGCCAAGCCCAAGCCGGGGCCATCGGCCTGCTGGTGGCCACCAAAATCGACCGCTGTCAGCTGCTAGAGATTTTGGAGTATTTGCTTCACCATGGCCAGCCCGAAGGCCGACGCACTGCTGCGGCCGCCTTGGCGGAACTGGCCGGCGCTAAAGCGGACCTATTGGTCGTCCGCCTGCTGCAGGATGCCGATCCCTATGTGCAGGCCGAAGCCATTCGCCAACTCCGCCGGCGAAATATCTCCGAAGCACTTTCGAAGTTGGTCCATTTAGTGGACTCGGCTGAGCCGGTCGTACGCCAGGCCTTGCAAGAGGCAATGCCAGAGTTTACATGTAAAAATTTTCTACGCACTTTTGAACAGTTACCCGAAGAACTCCGCCAAACGGCCGGATATCTGGTGCGAAAGATCGATTCGGACAGCCTGCCGCTATTGGTAGCAGAAATGCAAAGTCTTTCTCCGCTTCGGCGACGACGGGCGGTAGAAGTGGCCAGTGCCATGGGCGCTATTGCAGAACTAGAACCCCAAATCGTGCTGCTTCTGCAGGATGAAGATCATCGGGTGCGGATAGCTGCGGCAAGAGCATTAGCCGATAGCCGATCGCAGCCCACCTGGAAAGCACTGCACGACGCCCTGTTCGATCGTAGTTTGCTCGTCCAGGAGGAAGCGGAAAAAAGCTTGCAAAAGATCATCGCCGCTTTGGCTGGACAAACCGAATCGGCTACCCCACCCACTAGCGCCAATTGCCCAGAATCCGTCGGTTCCCAATAGCTATGGTAAACCCCAATTGCCAAATTCTAACTGGCTATCCCTGAAAAAAGTATTTGCACCGAAAAACAAACTACCTTCTTCCTTACCCACAACCCCCAAAAGTTTTATCGGAACCTTTGCAAAATCCGGAACATATGACGAACTTTATGGACTTTTGATCCTATAGCTGCGGGGATCTTCTATCCGAACACCTACTACCTATTGGGTCCCAGCAATCCTACCAACCTTAGATATTGGGCAAGTGGAGGGCAAACCAACATGGTATAAAAATATCCTCTTTAAATGATCCATAGGTTCCTACGTTACAAAACTTTCGACAGAAGATCCGATCAAAATCCATTGGGAAAACTCAATGGAATTTCTGGGATTTCCCAAGTTGTAAGCCCAGTTCTGCATGGAGGCTCCAAAATTTCAAAAAGCTTCTAACAAAATGAGCTTGCTTCCCCTTTATGAAGGACAAAATAGTACTTCTGGTTTCTGAGAGTTCCGTTTTGTTAGAAGCTCAAAACCAAGTTTTGCCGGATGAAGCGGTCAACCAAAACCCATCGGAAAACTTCGAAATCCTAATTCAGGCAAACTTCCAATAACTTTCTTTCGTCAGCCAAAAAGGACAGCAGAAGATGCTACCAATCATTTTGGCGGGAGTGTTGGTACTGGGTTTGGTTGTAGCCTGGAGCCTACTACGACAAAGCCGATGGTATCAACATAGACAGTTGTTTCATCAGTTGTGTCAGTTGCACCGATTAGACCGTTCGAGCCGTCGGCTTTTGCGGCGGTTAAAAGAGCAACTTCAACTTCCCTATGCGGCCTGGATATTTGTCGATCCCCGATGTTTGAATGTCGCCAGAAAGCAGCTGGATATCCCCGCCTCCCAACTGCTTCAACTCCAAAGAACACTGTTTGGGGAACTGCCGACCTCCGTGACCGAGCATGCTTCGGCAAAAAATCCCGTCACAGGCTGATCGCCTCATATTTTGGAGTTGGCCAATCTCCGCTCTTCCGAAGCTACTGCTGGTGCTCGATAGCTGGCTGATGCTCTGTATTCGACTTTTGCCATTTTTGGATCACCTACGGCAAAGAAAATGCTCCACCTCCTTGGTATTCGGCGGTAGGAAATTTGATAACCCAAAGGCAGGGTCGTCGTAACTCCCGAATACCACGCAAGTTAAAGCAATTGGCAAACGTCAATCGGTATGGGAAACCACTACCAAGTAAAACTCATTGACGGCTCCAGGGATTCGACGAAACGGGCCAAAAGATTAGCCCCATGGTCTAAATCGGAGAGGCTGACCATTTCTACTGGTGTATGCATGTATCTATTTGGGATGCTCACTAGTCCAGTGGCTACGCCGGTGCGAGAAATCTGAATGACTGCCGCATCGGTTCCGGGCGGTCTGCCAGAGGCACCCATCTGATAGGGAATCCCACAGGCCTGAGCCGTCTCCATCAGTAACCGAACCACTTTCGGATGAAAGTTCGGCCCCCGGTAGATGACCGGACCTTTGCCCAACCGAATATCTCCCTCTTCCTTCTTTTCTACGGTGGGGCAGTCGGTGGCGTGGGTAACATCGACGGCCAGCCCCACCTGCGGCTCAATACCAAAGGTGCTGGTTACTGCTCCACGTAAGCCCACTTCCTCCTGTACCGTAGCGACCGCGTAAAGGGCCACCTGAAGTTTTTTCGGATCTACCCGCCGCAGGGCTTCCATGACCACCCAGGCGCCGCATTTGTCATCCATGCCTGGGCCAACCGCTCGTTCGTTCCGAAGCACCCGAAAGCTTAATTCCACCGTCACCGGATCGCCAATCCGAACCAGCTGAGCAGCTTCCTCCTTGTTAGCCGCACCTATATCCACCCAAATCTCTTTCAATTTGGGGACCTTCTTGCGTTCCTCTTCGTCCAAAAGATGAATAGGTTTTCGGCCAATGACCCCCCGCACCGGCCCCGATTCAGTCCAGACAGTAACCTGCTGTCCTAATAGGATGGGCACGTCCCAACCGCCGATCGAAATCACATACAAATACCCATCCTCGTCAATATGTTGGACGCTCAGACCGATCTGGTCGCAATGGCCGGCCAACATCACCCGCAGTGGGCCGGCTGGATTTTTCACCACTATGCAATTACCTTGCACATCAGTCCTTATTTCATCCGCATAAGGACTGATATACTCCCGGATGACCTGCAAGATTTGACTTTCGTACCCGGATGGACTCGGCGTTTCAATCAATCGACGCAAAAACTCCAAACTTCCCGTTTCCATCGCTGCACCCTTCAATCTCTCGGTTCCAGGCATAAACCCACTGACTTTTCAGCTAGACCTTCGATATTTTATCTTCTTTTGCTCCCAGAGGGACTAGGAACCTCTGCATAATTCAATGGAGATGATTTTAGTTCCACTTTTGCTAGTTTTTGTAACTTTTTTTATTTCAAGGCCTTAGGCTTTGGGGATTCTTTGTTCCTCAATTTTCCCAACCCCAAATATTTTCAAAAGGTTAGCATTTTCTATGATGAAAGGCGGTTCCCTTCCACAATTCCCCAGAATTCCCAAACTCTCTGTGTTTTAAAGGAGAGTGGAGGGTAGGAGCCGGTCGGCCAAAACCCATGGGAAACCGCCTAAATCCCAATTTCAGAACAGCCTCTAAGCTCGACTTTTGCCATTTTCCCTAAGGCCTTTTGTTTCCAGTAGTTACGATGAGACTCCCTTTTGTTCACACAATGTCCTAAGTCCAATAGAGACAAGGACTTAGAGTTTCCCCCTTCCGGGAAAAGGCCTAAAATGGCAAAAGTCGAACTAAGGATCTGTTGAAACCGTTTCCGGGCAGAGGCCTAAACCCACCAAAAACCGAAGCAAAACCGACCAGTATGGGCAAAGCATCCCCAGACTGCGGACAACCTTTCAACAGAGCCTGCTTCTAAGCTCGAGTTTTGCCATTTTTCCTAAGTTGTTTTGTTACCAGCGGTTGCAACGTACCTTCCTTTGGTTCACACAATTTCCTAAGTCCAATAATTTCAAGGAGTTAGAGCTTTCCCATTTCGGCAAAAGGCCAAAAATGGCAAAAGTGGAGCTAAGAGGGTGTCTGAAAAGGAATGTGCCGGTTTCCCTATTCCACTGACTGGCGAAGACTTTGGGGAACCAAGTTGTCCAAAACCCGGGCTGTAGCACTGATAGTGAGGGGAAACAACTCGGTAGCCGAGTAAGCCACTCTCTTTTCAGATAGCCTCTAACAAAATGAAACTCCAAACAAGCAAGAGAGATTTTGCCGGTCGTGCAGCAGAGAAGCTCATTTTTGGTAGAAGCTCTTTATTCTGGAACCTCTGCATAATTCTGAAAACTAGTGAACTCTATGAGGTCTGTTTCGATAAGCTTTAGCTGCCCCTATCCAAACACCTACTAGCTGCTAGGAGTGCTAGCAAACTAATATATTTGGTTAGAGGGGAAGGGAACCAAAATGGTACAAAAATATATCCCTCGCTTTATGCAGAGGCTTTTTTTTGGAACCTCTCCAAAATTCTGAACATCCAGTGAACTTTATGCACTTTTGATTCTCTAGCCGTTCCGTGGTCCTACCAGGCCCCCTACTATCTATTGTGGGCTGGCAATCCGAACACCTCTATATGTTGTGTTAGAGGTGGATCAGGCAAAATGGTATAAAAATATTCCCTTTGAATTATGCAGAGGTTCCTTTTCTAAGTTCAAATAGTTACAGAGTTCCTCTTCGGGGTGAAATCCAACATAGTAAAACTCACGTTTGGTTATTCTAGCGAGATTCTTAGACCGTCGTAAGCCAACTCCATCCCGGGCGGCAAATTAGCATTGGTGGCTTCATGATCCAAGTCGTGGCAGATATGTGTAAAAAGAGTTCGACGGGCCCGTAGCTGTTGCGCAAGGGCCACTGCGGCCTCTAGATGGAGGTGGGTTGGGTGAGGATTTCGACGTAAACAGTCCAAAATCAGCACCTCGATCCCCTCTAACAGGGCTAAACTCTCTGAGGGGATACCACTGGTATCCGTACAATAAGCAATTTTGCCGATGCGAAAGCCCAAGACTACATACCGGCCATGCCAAAGGCGGATAGGGAGGATGCGGGTACCGAGGATTTCGGCCGGCTCGCCTGGGCGGAGAGGGAAAAATCGCAATTTAGGAACCCCTCCAGCAGGGTATTCTTGTACCTCCCTGGCAAACGCATAATCAAAAGCCATCCGAATTCTTGCCTCCACCGCCGGTTCACAATAGACTGGCAAGTCAGCCCCCAAATAGGAGGGAAAAATCCGAAGATCGTCCAAGCCGAACAGGTGGTCGGCATGTCCGTGGGTGTAGGCAACCGCATGAATCCGGCCGATCCCCTCCCGAAGAAGTTGAATACGTAACTCCGGAGGGGTATCAATCAGCAAGTTCCCCTCCGGCAACCCCAAAACCACACTACACCGCGTTCGCCAATTTTTCGGGTTCTGGCTGGTACACACCGGGCATTCACATCCTACTACTGGAACCCCATGCGATGTGCCAGTGCCCAAAAATATCAACTGCCCTTGAAAGTCCTTCACATTTTTCCCTTTCCGTTCACCCTATCCCTATGCTTCTTTATGCGTCGGTACCACTTCGGCTGAGTGAAGAAAGGTAGCAGAACCCGTTGTTTAGAGGAACCTCTCCATCATTCGAAGAGGATGTTTTTATCCCATTCCACCCTCTATCACAACATATGGGGTTGCCAGCATGCTAGCACCCAATAGATAGTAGGAGTCCAGGTAAGACCACGGAACGGTTAGAAATCAAAAGTTCACAAAGCTCACTATATGTTCAGGATTTTGCAGCTCGACTTTTGCCATTTTGGGTACCTACTTTTATTTCAAACAGTTAGGCTTCGAGGATTCTTTGTTGAGCAAATTTCCTAACTCCAATGTTGTCAAAGGGTTAGGATATCCAAAGGGGCGGCACCCTGCAAATTAGCAAAAGTCGACTTTGCAGAGGTGCCCAAAGAAATTATGGATATGGATCTTTTTGAAAAAATGAGTAATCTGAGAAACGTAGGCAATGATGATAGTTTTTTTCCTCCTTTTCCCAAAATTCATGGCCACTCCAGTTAGCCGAGTCCTCTGCTATTTGTGTGTTTGGAGAATTATTCCGCAATAGAAAAGAGAGCCGGTAAGGTTTCGAGATGTTTGCTTTCCCATTTTGAGTAATCTTCCCAAACATTTCTCACGCTGTGCTCAACTCCTTTCGGCCCTTCGTGAGTTCCTGACTGTGATACACAAGTTAGACAGAAACGTTTAGAAATCACTTTAAACAACTACCAAAAGCTCATTGAAGAATACAGAATAGACAAAATAGGGAATATAGGCAAAATGATTTCTGAACCCAAATCCCTTCGAATTCCCAAATGCTAATAATCTTTCGTACATAAGACCATTTCTCCAAAGTACCAGTTTGGCTTTTTTGAAAAGTTCGTTATCCCCTATGTAGGGCAATTATGCTCCCCTATTGTGGTGGGAAATCCATCCCCTGCGGAATAACGGCCAGCTTGAGGTCCTAGGGTTAGCGGATG
Source organism: Thermoguttaceae bacterium (assembly GCA_025062105.1). GTDB lineage: Bacteria > Planctomycetota > Planctomycetia > Pirellulales > Thermoguttaceae > JANXAQ01. The sequence goes on along the minus strand of JANXAQ010000208.1, from coordinate 12,406 downwards.
GGCACTGGATGGTTAGAAATCTTTTTCAAACTGTTTTGGGAAATAGATACAATAACAATAAGCTGAGGTTGGCGGTTGGCCAATTGGAAACGGTTTTGGAAGGCGATTTGTAGCCGGGTGAATCCCGGGGATTGCTTTCTGAATAGAAAGCAACGGAGCCGGGCTCCGCTGCGCAAGCAAGGTTCGAGGCCGATTCCCCTTTTGGTGGGGGAACTATGCTTGACCAAAGCGGGGTTTGGTTGTAAATTACGATGTAGCATGGAATTAAGTTAACGTATTCTGGTAGATATTCTTGTGGTCAAAAATCTCCCATCCGGAAGAGGGATCGTATGGAGTTTTTAGAAAAGGTTTGGATAAAAATTTCGGAAGCCGGGGCGGTGATTAGCCGGGTGATTGATAAGACGATCCTTTCGCTGTTTGGGTCGGCGAACGCCCGGTATTTGAAAAGGATTCAGCCGATTGTCCAGGCCATCAACGCCCTGGAACCAAAATATCAGCAGATGACCGATGCGGAACTGAAGGAGCAGACGTTTAAGTTCCGTCGGCGGTTGGCGGCTGGGGAGACGCTGGATGATCTATTGATCGAGGCATTTGCCGTCTGTCGGGAAGCAGCGCGGCGCACGATTGGGATGCGGCATTTTGACGTGCAGCTAATGGGGGGCATTGTGTTGCACCAGGGCAAGATTGCCGAGATGGCCACTGGCGAAGGGAAAACCTTAGTGGCGACCTTGCCAGCGTATCTGAACGCCTTGGAGGGCAAGGGGGTGCATGTGGTAACGGTCAATGACTATCTGGCCCGCCGGGACATGGAATGGATGGGGCCGGTATATTTGGCCTTGGGGATGAGCGTGGGGGCTATCCAAAGCCAGATGGGTACTGCCGAACGCCAAAAGGCCTATGATTGTGACATTACCTACGGGACCAATAACGAATTTGGGTTTGACTACCTTCGGGACAACATGCGTCCGGCGGCCCGTGGGGATGACCGTTGGCCCAAGGAACTCCAGCAGGTGCAACGGGGCCTGCATTATGCGATTATCGACGAGGTGGATAACATCCTGATCGACGAAGCACGCACCCCGCTTATTATTTCTGGCCCGGCGCATGATGATGTAACTCGGTATATCAAAGCGGACCGGATTGCCCGTCAATTACGCCGGGACGTCCATTTTGAAGTCAAGGAAAAAGAGCACACGGTGGTCTTGACCGAAGAGGGGATTCGATTGGCGGAGCAATTGGCCGGGGTGGAAAGTTTTTATACGCCGGGCAATATGGAATGGCCGCATCTGATTGATAACGCCTTGAAAGCCCATCATCTGTATAAGCGGGATGTAAATTATGTGGTGCAAGACGGAGAAGTGATTATTGTGGATGAATTTACAGGTCGTTTGATGCCTGGCCGCCATTGGAGTGATGGACTGCATCAGGCCGTCGAAGCCAAAGAGGGCGTACCGATTAAAGAAGAAAACCAGACCCTGGCCACCATCACCCTGCAAAACTTCTTTAAGCTTTATGACAAGATCTGTGGCATGACCGGCACAGCGATGACCGAGGCCACCGAGTTTTGGAAAATCTACAAGCTGGAAGTCATCGCCATTCCCACCAATAAGCCACTGCGTCGGATCAATTATCCGGATGTGGTCTTCCGGACGGAGCGGGAGAAGTTCAACGCCATTGTGGACGAGATTGAGCGGATGCACAAATGGGATGTGCTGGTCAACCACAAAGGGGAAGAATACTGGGGAAAAATTGTTCACGAAGACGAGGAGTGGATCGAATTTTTGCCCAAAGGGGAAAAGGAAAAAGAACGGATCCCTCGTTCGGCCATCAAGGAGATTCAGCGGGCAGGTCGGCCGATTCTGGTTGGGACGGTGTCTATTGAAAAAAGCGAGATGCTTTCAGCCATGCTAGAACGGCGGGGTATCCCGCATCAGGTGCTAAATGCCAAGCATCACCAACGGGAGGCAGAAATCATTGCTCAGGCAGGCCGAAAAGGAGCAGTAACCATTGCCACGAATATGGCAGGCCGAGGCACCGATATCATCCTGGGCGGCAATCCGGAAGCGATGGCATGGTCACTGTTGCAACATAAATACCCGACGCGGCTGGATGTACCCAGAGAAGAATGGGACCGATTGGTTCGAGAAATCGAAGAGCGGGAGCAGATGAAAGCTGAGGGCCGATTGGTGGCCGCCATGGGAGGCCTGCATGTTATTGGGACCGAACGGCACGAAGCTCGTCGGATCGACCTGCAGCTTCGAGGCCGCGCTGGCAGACAAGGAGACCCCGGTTCTAGCCGATTCTATGTCTCCCTGGAAGATGATCTGATGCGCATCTTCGCCGGCGAATGGGTCAAAAACATCCTCACCAAGCTCGGTATGCAAGAGGGCGAAGCCATTGTCAGTCCCATGATCACCCGCCGCATTGAAGGCGCCCAAAAGAAGGTAGAGGAACGGAACTTCGAGATCCGCAAACACCTGCTCGAATATGACGAAGTCATGGACGAGCAGCGAAAACGGGTCTATGGCTATCGGCAGGCCATCCTCGAAGGCGCCAACTGCAAAAAGCTGATCCTTCAGATGATCGACCAGCAGATCGACCGACATGTTGATCAGTTCATGGATAAAGATTACGGCACGGAGACGTTTGCGGAGTGGGCAGGGAAACTTTTGTCCATTGAATTGGATCCTCGGGACTTCCGTGGCATGGATTTCCCCGCGGCCGAACGTTTCGCCAAAGAAGAGGCCGACCGCCTCCTGGAAGGCCAAGTTCTGGACGCCCTGGAAGAACATCTGCCCGAAGAGACCGATCCCAACGAATGGAATTGGGAAGCGCTGGCTAAGTTCTGTAACACCCGATGGCGTACCAACTTCCGAGATCGAGACCTGAAAAAGATCGGCCGGGAAAACCTGGCCGAATTCCTCCTCCAACACGCCCGCCAGGCCATCGAACAAACCGATCTCAGTGCCGGGGCAGAATTTCTGGATCCCCAATATGGGTTAAAGTGTTTGATCGGCTGGGCGCAGCGGAAATTCGGCATCCGGATTCCTCTGGACGAAGTGGCTGGCCTAGAACCTGACGCCTTAAAGTCCTACCTTCGGCAGCGGGCCTACCAGGCCTATGAAGAAAAAGAAGCAGAATATCCGGTCCGGGTGGGCCTATTGCATTTTACCCATCGAGATCCGAGCGGTTATAAGCGATATGATCGGGAAGGATTGGTGGCTTGGGCCAACCAACGGTTCGGCGCCCAAATTAGCCTGGAAGAGCTCCGTTCCAAACAGCGGGACGAAGTCTTAGCGATTCTTTTGGAGCATAGTCGGCGGGCGGTACGACAGGCAGCAGCAGCCAGCGAAGCCGCTAGAAAAAAAATAACGGAATTCTTGAATACTCAACTGTCCGAACCCCTCTGTCCCAGTGCGGACAACGGTCGGCTGGAAAAACTGGCCGCCTGGATCCAACAGGAACTCGGTTGTCAGATCCGGCCTGAAAAGTTAGCCTCGCTGAGCCGAAAACAACTGGCTAACGAACTAGATATGGCCCTTGAAGATCGCTACCGGCCCGAAATGCGAAAGATGGAACGGGCACTGTTATTGCATATTGTCGATTCGGCTTGGAAGGATCATCTGTTGGCCATGGATCATCTGCGGAGCAGTGTGGGGCTTCGCGGCTATGCCCATGTGGATCCGAAAGTGGAATACAAGCGGGAGGGAATGCAACTATTTGAGCAAATGTGGAATACCATTGCGGAGCGGGTTACCGACCTCATCTTCCGAATGGAATATATGGACGAAAGTTTCTTAGCTTCCCTCTGGAGCAAGGGCGAAGCCATCCATCAGGAAGCTCCCTCGGCCACCACGGAAATCGCCCGTCAGCAACAGGCCGCCATCAACGGCACCCAACAATCCCAAGCTCGGGAACCGATCCGCCGCCGAGAACCTCAGGTCGGCCGAAACGACCCCTGCCCGTGTGGCAGCGGCAAAAAATACAAACACTGTTGCCTCCGAAAAAGCGGTCAACCGATTCTTTAGTCCGCTCCGGATTCGACTTTTGCCCATTTATCTAACTCGGTTTGCTTCCCGTAGTTAGCGCGATACTTCCTTTTGTCCACCTAATTTCCTAACTCTAATAATTCCAGAAAGTTAGAACTTTACCCTCTCCACAGGAAACCAAAAATGACAGAAGTCGTGCTTACGATGTTTCCCCTCCAGAGCCTACTTCAAAATGACAAAAGTCGAACTAGAAAAATCACCTTTCCACCACTTTGGAACCGAACAACCCTTGTTACCAGTTCAAGCAGGAACTCAGGAATCTCTTCCCAAAAGAGTGGGGCCCCGGTTGATCCTTTGTTTGGTTGTTCTGAGATGATCCGGAGACGGCAACAAAACAGCACTGCCGTTTGGGAGCAAAACCGGAGCTTCTAACAAAATTAGGTTTCCACCATTCTCCAAGAGGACTGGAACCACCTCAGCACTATTTGGATTTCTCGTTTTGTTAGCGGTACCAATCGGCGAAGGGAAGGAATCCATTCTAGTGGCTTGGTTATTGAATCTGGGATATTTAGTGCTGCTTGTGTTGGCAGCCCCCTGGCTTTTGTGGCGAGCGATTCGTCAGGGGAAATATCGGGCCGGTTATCGAGAGAAACTGTTTGGGCTGGTGCCGGAGCGGTCTAGGGAAGACAGTTTGCCGTGCATTTGGTTCCATGCCGTCAGTGTAGGCGAAGTAAATCTTTTGGCTCCGCTTTTGCGGCGGATTGCTTCGGAACGGCCTGAGTGGAAATGTCTGCTTTCGACCACCACAGCTACAGGGCTTGCTCTGGCCCGGAAAAAATATCCGGAAATCGTTAGCTTCTATGGACCGCTGGATTTTTCGTGGGCGGTTTGGCGGGCGATGCAGCGGATTCGGCCCACGGTGCTGGTACTGGTGGAGTTGGAGCTTTGGCCGAATCTGATTCGGGCCGCCCGCCGCGCTGGCGCCAAAGTGGCTCTGATTAATGGTCGACTCAGTCAGCGCAGCTTTCGAGGATACCGCTGGCTGAAGCCTTTGATGCGGTGGGTTTTGCGGCAAGTGGATCTGTTTGCGGTGCAAACGGCCGAGTATGCGGAGCGTTTTTTGGCCCTAGGCGCCCCGTCGCACCGTCTGGTGATTACCGGTTCAATGAAGTTCGACGGGGCGCAGACGGATCGGTTCAATCCAGCCACGCAGCGGCTTGCCCAATTAGCCGGCTTTCAGCCGCAGGACATTATCTTCCTGGCCGGCAGCACCCAAGCTCCAGAAGAAGCCATGGCCCTGGACACCTTTCGGCAGTTTATGGACCAGTGGCCTCAGCTTCGGCTGGTTCTGGTGCCAAGGCATCCGGAGCGTTTTGAGGAAGTAGTGCGGTTGTTAAAGGAATCTGGCTTGCCATGGATGCGCCGGACGGATCTGGAAAAGGGGGGTTCCGAACCATATTCAGATTTACATACTAGGAAAGGAATCCAATCGGTCTCCGGTTCGGTTCTGCCTCAATCCGCTCCGGCAACCTCTCCAGGAAAACTGCCCGGTGCAGCCGCTGGCTCTAGTGGTCAGGCCGACCCACAGCCAGAGACAACCCAGAGAGCTCAAACGCTTGACTGGCCGGGGGATGAGCTGGTCGCAGTGCGAAAGCCTTCGGATGTGCCTTCCGTCTGTCAAGCTAGCAGCCACTCGGAAGAACCCACCGGTTTCAAAGACGCTGACCTTCGGCGCCGTGCCCGCATCTTGCTAGTCGATACGGTAGGGGAGTTGGCCGCTTGGTGGGGCACTGCTCATATCGCCTTTGTGGGCGGCAGTATGGGCCGACGAGGCGGACAGAACATGATCGAACCAGCCGCCTACGGAGCCGCCGTCTGTTTCGGCCCAAATACCCATAATTTCCGGGATATTGTTTCGATGCTTTTGGCCCGTCAGGCAGCCGTCGTGGTCCACAGCCAGGAAGAACTTACCGCCTTTGTACGTCGCTGCTTGGAAGAACCCACATGGGCTGCCCAGTTGGGCCAACGCGCTCAAGCCCTGGTCTTCGAACAACAAGGTGCTACGGAACAAACTTTCCGCCTTCTGTGTACATTAATACCTGATCGTTACCTCTCTTGAACTTCCAGAACCACTTTGCGCCAATAAAGAAATAGTCATTAGGTGCCGATCCTATCTCACCTTGGATGATGGCTGCCGCACAACTAGCAGCTCATTTCCTTATGCTTCCGGCTCTCTGCTTTCCCAGAAACGAGAATTAGGCGAGTGGTTTCTTTCAAGAAGATTTTTTGACGGAGACTCTGAAGATGTCGAAAGCTCGTTGTTGGATCGCGGCATGGTTATTTGTGATGGTTGGCTGGGAGGGCCTGGGTTGCCTGGCGGCAGAAGCGCCCCGTAAAACCCATTTGGAAGGCTATCTGCTCGTGCCGCATGAAAGGGTGGATGCCAAATACAACGGCGGTTTTTCCATGTATGTGGCTGCTTGGCCGCTATTGCGCAATTATCCGGGCCAGGAGTTTCAAAGCGGCTTGTTTGGCACATGGATGTTTGCTCAATACGAAGGGCCTCGGCCCAAGGACCTCTATTCCGACATTGAAGGCGGCTTAGGTTGGTGGCGGGACACCCGCTTTGCCACTGAAACGCCCAAGTTCATCATGGGCGGCGTGGCGTTGAACTTTTGTGAGTGGGCCAACGGCCCCGGTGCCGGCAAAGGCCGGGATTGGTCTCGACCGGCCGGCCATTATGCCGTTGCTCAACTGAGTCCCTGGGTGCTTTGGCCGCCCGATGGTCTAAATCTGAAGCAAGGGACGGCCGGGGAACTTTTCGGCTACGGCTATCTGCCTCTGCCGCTAACCGCCCCCAAAAAAACAACCGCCGGTAAACCGGTGCCCACCGGCAACCACTGCTGGACGCTTTTTCTGAATACCCGCAATTTCAAAGGCCCGGTAACCTTCTTCCTCCCGTATTTCTGGTCCAAGCCGACCGTGCAAAAGCCTGAGCTTGCCGGGATGTTCCTGGACAGTCGGCCTTCGGAGCCCAACAAGGCCGTCCAGATGGAAACCCAATACATCCCTGCCTATGTGGCGCAGGATTCCAAAGGAGTCTTTTATGCTCGGCTGTGGCCGGTGCAGTTTCCCGGCAAACCCGGCGAAGCGGCCCCTCTCATTCACCGGATTACCGCGTACAGCAAAGCGGCCCTGTGGGACAAGGTGCACGCCTGGTTCGAGGGCGGCCCAGTGGCTTCCGGAAAAATCGACCCCCAGGCTTCTGCCGTCCATGTATTTCGAGGCGGTGGCGGCGCCACCTGGTGCATTCATTTGCCGGGCACAAAACCCGAAGAGCGGATCCGGCTAGATTGGTCGGCGTTTGCCCAACCACTCGCCCTGGACGAAGTTACCTACGGCTACCGCTGGCATAAGGAGCTGGTGGCCAAGGTTCGCTCAAAACCGAACGACTTGGTTACCCTGCCGGAATACTACCGGCTGGACAAAGACCCGAAAGGTCGAGCATGTTGGGTACCGGTCCGGCCCTCGGAAGTGCCGGGAGAAACCGGCCTGGCCAAACTCAGCTTCCCACAGCGGCGCAGCCTCAACCCGGAACCTTATGTAACGCCCGAAGAGCCGACCAGTTGTTGGAAGAAGCCTGGTCCGGTGGCCGGGCCGTTCCAGGCCGTCCTGGGTGACGGCAGTGTAGTAACCTACTATTGGTATCGGTTTGCCGACCAGCCCGCTCTGCTCAACGCCGATCTTACCGACCAGGAGCGAGAAGAACTTCAGAAACGGGTAGAACTCCTCCACCGATACTGGACAAAAGACCGGGAGTATCTGCCGCCGCCAACCGTGGGCAAACTAGCCGAGCTGGACCCCGCCCTGCTGGTCCGCCCACCCAAAGGTCTAGAGATCGGCTACGTGCCCATCGTTACCCGCCAAGCCCGAAAGGCAGAAACGCCCAGCCGGTAGTTGCCCTTCAAGAGAGCGGGTTCCGCCCGGCCAAGCCCGCTCAATTGGCATTCCTGCGCAAACAGGAACCTAGACCTCGTTGTGCTGCTTCTTTGTCCATGCCTTTTCCCCACCGGAGGAGGGCGACCTGGCCAGAGCCAGGCCTGATGAAGGGGGCCAAAATTCCTCTCTTACCTTTGTGGGACGAGGTGGGATTGCCTTCGGCAATGGCAGGCGGAGGAGGCGATGTTTGACCGAAGGCCTCCCTGCCGCCTATTGGCTTTTCCGCAAAGGTGGGAACTCAGGTCTCTTGAGTTCAACCCCCTGGTACTCTTGCTCCCTATGGGGGAAAATAGATTGGGGGTGATTTCCCATAGGGGGCCGTTTTCGGGAGATGACAAAGAGTTTTTCATCGGGCGGAAAGGCTACGGTAGGTTTTTTCTTTCCCTGGACGGTGACGGCTTTCCTACGGCTCTTGGAGACCATTGGCAGCGAACGGCTTGTTTTCAGGCAACATCGAGACATTTTCGCCAATCCAGCTTAGGCGTTACAAAGGGACTATGGTCGGCAAAAAAACTTGTTTCCGAGCGTATCTGAAGAAGTTGGCCGAGGTTATTCAGGCCGGCGATGCCCGGGAGGAGAGTTTCTACGGTGCTCTAGCCGACTTGATCCAGGAGGTTGCCCAAGCGACTGGGCGTCCGGAAATGCAGGTAACGGTGTTGCCTCGGCCCACCGAGGCCGGCAATCCGGATTTTCGGGTTTGGGACGGTCGGAGTCGGATTGTCGGCTATCTGGAAGCCAAGCCGCCCGATCAACTGCTGGATCGGCTGGAAGAATCCGAGCAATTGCAGCGTTACCGGGAGACGTTTCCGAACCTGATATTGACCAATTTTTTGGAGTTTCGGCTTTATCGGCAGGGGCAGCGGGTGGCCGTGGCTCAACTAGGCCGTCCTTTTGTGCTGACAGAGCTTCGTCAGGCGCCGCCGGTGGAAAATGTGGACGCCGTCTGGGAGCTTCTGGATCAATTCTTGGGCTTTTCATTGCCCAAGCCGCTGAGTGCGGAGAACCTGGCTGTAGAGCTTGCCAAACGCACGCGGTTTTTGCGTGAGATTGTTCAGCAGCAATTGGTCGAGGAAGCCGCGGCCAATCGCTTGGCCGAGCCGTCGGCCTCTGGACACGCCAGTCTGCTAGGGTTTTACGAAGCCTTTCAGAAATATCTTATTGGTGCTCTTAGCCGGGAGGAGTTTGCCGACCTGTACGCCCAGACAGTTACGTATGGACTGTTTGCGGCGATGGCCGAACTGGGCCGTCGGCTGGTGGATCTGCACCTGCTGCACTCGGCCGAACTGGACCCGCCCGCGGCCCGATTTGAAGGCGGGGGAAATAACCGAGTGGAAAAGGGCAAACACGGCCTGCGCTACGACGCCCAAACCCAGCAGGTATGGATCAACCAGACCCAGTATTTTGCTCCGATCCCAATAGAGGTATGGGAGTACCCGATTGGCGGCTACCAGGTAGCCGCCAAATGGCTCAAAGACCGTCAAGACCGTCCACTCAGCCTGGACGAAATCCGCACCTACTGCCGAATCGTTACCGCTCTTGGCCGCACGATCGCCATTCAGCAGGAACTAGACGCACTGTACACCCGGGTGGAAGAAGCGGTGCTGCCGTTGGAAATGCATGCCTCTCCATAGGAACTCCCCACCGGAAACGGCCCACTTCACTGAGCCGTCCTTCTTGGAACCGCATCAGGGTGTCCTTCTATCCGTTCTGTGCGGTCCATCGGGGGCGGATGCGAAGGCTGGTAGATTCGATGACGGTAAAGCGGCCCTCCATCTGGTGACCGTAGGAGGCAAAAACCCTGGATGCGAGTTCCGCTTTTTGAGCAGGGGTAAGCCCAGCCAATCGAAGCAAAACCACCCCCTGGTGAACTGCCGCCTGTCGAAATACAAGCTCCCCAAAATCTTTATCAGCGGTTAATAGGATGGCCTGCTGGCGATTGGCGAATTCCAGAACGGCTTCGTCTGGCAGCGCCGGAGCCATCTCAGGAACATACCAGACCTGATGGTGGTCTTGCTGGAGGCGCATCACGATTGGTTGATCCACGTTTTCATCCGCCACGATTTTCATGTATCCACCTGAACCGGATAAACGGCCTCATTTCGAAGGGCGTCCGCAGCAAAGCGGAGAGCGGCTTGGACTGCTTCCCGCGTCAATCGAGGGTGCGCCTCCAGAAGCTGCTCGATCGTTTCGCCAGCGCCGAGCTTCTCCAGAATAAGATCCACTGGAATTCTTGTCCCGGCAATAACAGGTTTCCCCATCAGGATCGAAGGCGTACACTGGATCCATTTTCGCCAGTCCGTCATGAAAGAGAACTCCTACGGTGGAACATTTCAGCCGAATGGTACAACAGGGTTTTCCTATGGAAGCAGAAATCCAGATTTTTGAATAGATGGCCGCCCTTTGGATTACCGCTTTCGCGGGAATGACACCATAGAGCCTTCCTCGGCTAAAGGAAGTGAGTTGTTCATTCGACTGAAATATGACTCCCCAGTTTGCTGCTAGATACTGGCCGGAAGCGTCCAACGACACCCAGGAAAATGGGGCTACCAAACTTTCGCAAAAGGCCTCTCTCTTCTGCTAGTATACTGGTTGCTCGGCTAGATTTGCCAGGGGGGTCGGTAGGCCACGTGCAGAAGGCGGTTGGCCTCCTCGTCGCCAGGGAACTGTTCTTTGGCAGGGTCCCATTGCAAGGGGCGGCCGAGCCGGTAGGCGATATTGCCCAGGTGGCTCCAGACAGTTACCCGGTGGCCAATTTCTACATCATAGACCGGCAGTTGTCGGCTCTGGATGGAATCGATCCAGTTGCCTAGGTGGTTATCGCTTCGTTCCAATTGGATTTCGTTGGGGCGGGTGGGGCTCAGGTCGGCCTGGCCTTGAGTTAGCTGGAATTCCCAGAAGCCGCTCAGGGTGGCCTGCTGGCCGATAAACTCGATATTGAGTTTATGGCCCGGTTTTTGCTCCCAGATGACCGTGCAGGGTGGCTCGGCAAATTCAAAACGGACTTCCATTTCGACCGGCACATCGTAGAGGTTATTTGGTTCTTGTCGGCCGGTGGCTTGGATACGGACCGGTCCGCTATGATCAGCGCCTAAGGCCCAGGAGACCACGCCGAACATGTGCACACCATTATCGGCCAGCGCCCCAGACCCATAGTCCATAAAATATCGGAACGTAAAATGGCAGCGGGCCGGGTGATAGGGCGCCCAAGGGGCCGGCCCAAGCCACATGTCCCAGTCAAGCTCCGGCGGTACCGGCTGAGGCGGTTGGCAGGGCCGGGCTGGATTAGGCGCATGGGTCAACCGAACCTCTTGCACCTTGCCCAGCCGACCGTTGCGCACCCACTCGCAAACCTGCCGAGTCCGGGCCATGGAACGGTATTGGCTTCCCATCTGCACCATTCGGCCGTAGCGGCGAGCGGCCTGGATCATGGCCTGGCCTTCGCCGATGGTGCGGGCAAGCGGCTTTTCGCAGTAAACATCTTTCCCTGCCTGACAGGCCAGCACCGTCATCACGGCGTGCCAATGGTCTGGCGTACCCAGCACAACCGCGTCAATATCCTGGCGGTCTAAAATCCGGCGAAAATCGGTGTAGGTCTGGCAGGAGGTTGGTACCCGTTTGGCGGCAGCGGCCAGATGCCTTTTGTCCACATCGCAAAGGGCAAGTACCCGGCACCGAGGCTCCTGCAAAACCATTTCCAAAAGTCCCATGCCACGGCTGCCTGTGCCGATAACCGCTACAGTAACCTGCTGGCTAGGCGGGGGCGAATTGGCAGCCCAACTCCGGCCTGCCAAAACCACCGGCAACCCCCATCCCAAAACCGTCCCTGATAAAAACCGCCGTCGATCCACCCGAGGGTTATGCACAGCCATGATCTTTCTCCTTTGGATCGCTAGGGAGGTCTCTCTAAGGAGTGAACTGGTAGGGAGGTATCTGGCCAAAGGCCCTATTGCTTGGGCTAGCCTACTGGGATGGGCAGGCCAAGTCAAGCGTCCAAATAGCCAACCGGCCACCCAAGGAGGCCAAAGGACCGAATCTCACACCGACTGGACGTTGAACGGCGTTAATGCAGCGGATAGGATAGTGGGAATAAAGAGCGGCCGGGGATAACTCCGCTAGAGCTCCCTTCGGAAGTTTCTAGGACAACATCTGGGCCCATTTCTCCCGAGGGGGATAAGCCGAGTTGCTACGGGATGCATTGGCTTGTCATGGAGGCTGACAAGGCCTTCCCAACTTGTTTCTCTCCGACCGCTTGAGGGCGGTTCCCGTGGGCTGAGTGGGTAGGAGGCACTAGGAAGCCTGGATTCCTGCTTGGAGAGGACGGATACGTCAGGCCATTGGGTTAGATGTTTCATATTTTTATACCATTTTCTCTGGCCTTCTCTCTAACACAACATATAGGGCTGCTAGCATTTTTAGCA
>JANXAQ010000141.1 GCA_025062105.1 Thermoguttaceae bacterium | reverse complement strand
CCGGGCTGGTGGTGTTAAACTTTGGGCATCCGTTGACCGAAGCCCAACGAGGGGCCATTCAGGCTCTGACTGGCCAGCAGATCGAAACACTGCTAGAACTGAAATGTCAATTTGACCACCAGCGTAGCTTTGCCGAGCAGGCGAGGGAACTTTTAGATACTCTGCCACTTAAGCCGGCCGAGTGGCAGGGGCTGCCTATTTTAATTAATCCACCCTCGCTGGCGCCGATTGCCTGTACGGTCTTGGCGGAACTGCACGGCCGAATGGGCTATTTTCCGCCCATCATTCGGCTTCGGCCGACAACAACTATGCCGCCGCAGTTCGAGGTGGCCGAAATTATCAATCTGCAGGCCGTTCGCGATGCGGCCAGGAATAAAAGATAAAAGATAGGAGTCGCAAGAATAAACTTTGCCAGAATCAGGTTAGGCCAACGGATATTTTCGAATGCCCTTACCGCACAAGAAGAATCCGAAAGATAGAATCACTGGAAATGCGTTTCCGGAGGAAGGAGAGCGAACAGTCTTCCTAGAAACAATCCTCATGTGAGGGAGAAGGAATGCAGCCATGTCGGAAGCACCCGGAGCAGGAAAAGCGTTTGTGCTATTTTCGGCCGGACCGGCCCAGCGGTTCATTGCCTCGGCCCGGACGGTGCGGGACCTATGGACGGGAAGTTTTCTGCTGGCGTGGCTTACGCGGCATGCAATGGAGCCGATCCTTCAGCATCCGGCCTGTGGACCGGAGGCCTTTGTGCTGCCGGATATGAGCCGGGATCCGTTGCCATTGAACGGAACTGGGACTCCCAGGGCGGGGAGGTCGGCTGTCTCGGTGCGGGTGGCTTGTCTGCCCAACCGCTTTCTAGCCGAGGTGCCGGAGACAGAAGCCGACACCCTGGCCCAGCAGTGCCGAAAAAGCTTCCAAGATGCCTGGCAGGAGATTGCCGAGGCAGTTCGTCAAAGACTTTCTGAGGAAATTCGATCCACTCCCTTGGAAGCGGATTGGCAGGAATCAGTGGCACGGTTATGGCAGGAGCAGATCGACTCGTTTTTCGACGATCAGGACGTGCGAGCGGTTGTGGTCCGCTGGAGCGATTTTCCAAAAGAACTAATGCAGGAGCTTTTGGGTTCGACCGGGCCTACCGATGGCCCACAGGAAGACCGATTGTGGACAGATCGGATGCAGCTGGCTTTTCGGCTATTGGCGGCTCAGAAGGCGGTGCGGAAAGTAACCTCCTACCAGCCCGAGCCCAATCCGCTGGGCATGTATGCGCCCAAATGCACCTTGCTGGGAACGTATGAGCAGTTGGGGCCAGCGGAGCTGTCCAAATCGGCGCCGTTTTGGCAGAAGTTTGCCGAGCGAGTTCGAGTGCGAGGCATTCGACTTCGGCGAGGTGAACGACTTTGTGCGCCTAGTTTGGTTAAACGATTCGCCTGGCCAGCCTATTTGCAGGACAAGTTGAGGGAAATCGGCCAAGAGCTGGACGAAAACTCCCTGGAATTGAGATTTGAGGACACGGCCACGGTGGCTGCCGCGGAATGGTTAGCGGAAGAGCCCGCATTGGACCCCTGGGAAATCCGAAGAAAGGATAATGATTGGAACGGCCAATGGATCCACTGGAATCGGCCCGACCAGGACAAAGAGGAGCCCTGCTCCGAAAAGATCTGGAAAGCCATTTGGCCCGTCATTCGGCAGAAACGGGAGTTGTACGGAGGGGCACCGAGCTACTATGCCATTCTGATGATCGATGGCGACCGGATGGGGCAGTTTCTCAACGCCCGGGCCGGCCGGAAGCATCCTCAGAATGTGAGTCAAATCTTAGCCTGCTTTGCCTTGGATCAGGCCGAAACGATTGTGCAAAACCACAAAGGTACATTGATTTACAGTGGCGGGGACGATCTGTTGGCCCTGCTACCGACTAGCCAAGTCCTGGGTTGTGCCTTCAAGGTTCGTCAGGTGTTTACCAGGCTTTGGGATTCCAATACTTTTCCGTCTCTTCTGCCTACCTTAAGCGCCGGCATTGCTATTGTGCATTACAAAGAGGATCTTCGGTTTGCGTTGGAGCAGGCCCGACTGGCAGAAAAGCGAGCGAAAGACTCAGGCCGAGATATTCTATGTATTACCCTGTGCCGGCGATCTGGCGAACATCAGACTGCTCTGTGTCCTTGGGAGTTTGTGGAGACGGTACAAGGATGGGTCCAGGCCTTTTTGCCAAAGGTCGAAGGAGCCAAAAAAATCCCAGGTGCCTCAGACCGCTGGGCCTATCATCTGTATCAGGAGCTGCCCACGCTGGAAGGCTTACCTCTGGCCATGCAAGCCGACCCTTCCGCCCAGCAGATGGCCCAGGGACGGGGACTCTCAGTGGAAGACCTAGCTTTGGAAGCTATCCAAGCCGAACTCCGCCGCCAGATGAACCGGGCCGAAGAGGCCACCCGAAAACGGCTTTTCGGCCCAAACTTTCAACAGGCCGGAGACCAATTGGCCCAACAATTCGCCTCATATCGGCAGCAGATGAAAGATCGAAATTACCCAGTAGGGCAGTTGCTTCGGCATTTTCTTACGCTTTGTCAGATGGCTTCGTTTTTGGCCCGTAGGAGAGAAGAATGAGCCAGCAGGAGAACGCAGCGGCCAGCTTGGAACGAATTGGCCTATGGCTGGAGCCGTTGGATGTGTTACTTTTCCGAGATGGTCGGCCGTTTTCGGCGGCCAGCCGAGTCCGAAGTGGTCCGCCTATGCCTCAGACTTTAGCCGGCGCACTGTGGACGGCCTTTCTGCGCCAGGCCGGCTGTCATTTTCCCACCCTTACCGCCAAGATCAAAGAATACCAAAAGAAAAGAACAGAATCCGAGCAAGAACAATCCGCTCCTGGGGAACTCTTGCGGCAACACAACGCCCGGGTCCTTCGGGAAGCCATCCGGGCAGCCGGGGGGCCGGACTGGATTTTCCAAGTGCACGTGCGAGGTCCTTGGCTTGCGCGGATTCGACAGGAGCAATCCCAAGGGCCCCTTTCGCGGGCGGAACCGACATCCGCTCCAGCGCCAACGTCTCAGGCAGCGAAGTTTGCTTATCCGGTGCTGGCCCGGCCGGATAAAAGCCAACCGATCGAGTTGTTTGTGGCCATGCCCGCCGTGCTCTATAAGTCTAAGAAGGGCAAAGGGTCCTCGAACGCTTCGGAAACCAAAAACCTGGTGTATGCGAAGCCTTTGTCGGCAGAGTGGACCGTTCGATTGGGTCAGGCTTGGCAGCCGCCAGCTAAAACAGCTCTAGGGCTTCGGCCCGTCTGGATCGCCACCCGAGAGGACATGGAAGTGGCTACGGGCTATTTGCCCCTGGAAGCACTGGACCGATTCTTGCAGGGCCAGGCACCCGAAGCCAGCCAAATCGTGCCGGAAGAAGAGCTGTTCGGCCACGACCATCGTACCGGCATCGGCATCGAAATGGATCGGCTGATCAGCGAAGAAGGCCAGATTTATGCCATTAGCCTTCTGGCGTTACAAAAGGGCGTGGGTTTTTATGCCGAGGTGCTTCTGCCGCCCGAGGGGGCCCAGGCGCTTCGGCAAATCCACTGCCTGCGCTGGGGCGGCGAAAGCCGAAATGTGCTCCTCCATGTGCTCCAACAACCTTGCCGGTGGCCTAACCACCAGCCAACCGACGGCCAAAAACCGTTGCTGCTACTCACGACGCCGGGACTGTTTCAGCAGGGTTGGCTGCCGTCATGTTTACAGGAGCATCTCGTAGCAGCGGCAGTGCCTGGAGAGACAGCTGTTTCCGGTTGGGACTTAGCCCGCGGTGGGCCGAAACCAGCACGCTTTGCTGCCGCTGCCGGAAGCGTCTATTTCTTGGAAAAAATCCCAGACCAATTACCCGAGGCCCTGTCCGATCTGGAGGAAGATCGCCAACAGGGCTGGGGTTGCTTCGTACAAGGAGTATGGACCGATGACTAGCACAGTACAGAATAACACAAAAACGGCAGGTGCACTGCTATTCATCCATGCCCAGACCTCCCTGCATCCTGGCAGCGGCACTGCTCTGGGCACGGTGGATCTACCGATCCAACGCCAACGCCACACAGGCTGGCCAACGATTGCCGGATCGGCTCTGAAAGGTATCCTCCGCGATGCCTACCGGGAAATCCGGAAAAAGCATCATGACAACAGCCGAAAAAAGGCCAACGAAGAAGATGACGAACTGGTGTCCATTTTTGGTCCTGGCAAAGCGGAGGAATCCAGCGAACATGCCGGCGCTTTGTGTGTAACCGATGCTCGGATCTTGGCCTTTCCGGTGCGTTCGCTTCGGGGGGTGTTTGCCTGGGTAACCTGCCCGGCTGTGCTACAGGGGCTGCAGCGGGATTTAACCCTGGCTGGGCTTCCGAGGGATAACCTGCCCATGCCACCTGCTCCCGGGAAAAATCAAGCAGTAGTTCCCAACGGCAGTCCCCTTCTGGTGGCAGGCGACAAAATCGTCCTGGAAGAGTTCGACTTCCAGCGGGTGGGAGACTGCACCGAACTGGCCAAATGGCTGAGCCAGCGCTGTTTCTTGGCCGAGGATAGCTTCACCCCCAAATGGATGGCTAACCATCTGGTTGTACTCTATGAGGACGACTTTACCCATTTTGTTCGCCATGCCACGGAGGTGCAGGCCCGGATTGCCCTGGACTATGATCGGAAAACGGTCAAAAGCGGGGCCCTGTTCTACCAGGAATTCCTTCCGCCGGAAACGCTCTTTTATACGGTGCTCTTAGCGTACGAAACCCGACGGGATGACAAAAACGCTCGATATTCCCCGGACCAAATTTTGGACAAGGTTTCGGACTGCTTGGGTCAAACCAAATACCTACAGATCGGCGGCGACGAGACCACGGGCAAAGGCCTCTGCGCCGTGCAAGTAGTGCGGTAACAGAACTTCTGGAGTATCGGGAGAGAAAAGCCTTGTTCCCGAAGGACAGACAGTAAATGAAGGTTTACCAAAAAGAGAGGAGTTGGTAATGTCCCAAGTAGTTTCTTTAAACCAGACGACCGATCAACGTCGGGCGGCTCATGCCTGGCAGGCGGTGCAAGCGGCTAAAAACAAACAAGGACCCCATCAGAACCAAGACCCCAAGAAATTCGGTGGCCAAGCCCGAAAAATGCCTGTTCGGATCATGACCTCTGGACTAGGGCAAGCCTTAGCGTTCCTTAAAGCCAAAGGCTATGCTCCCGGCCTCTTGGTGGAGCTTGCCGATTGGGTCCTGGATAAACGCCATAACCCTAACTCTCAACAGCCAAAACCTTCGGATACCAGCCTCCTGGAAGAAATTCTGCAGGCTGATGCAGATTTCCTCCGGTGGGCTACAGACGAGACGTTGGCTTACCTGCAATGGCTCAACCGATTTGCCGAAGCCGAAGGACTAACGGAAGATACATCTCAGGAGGGATAGTTATGCCGATCGGGATAGTAGAAGTCCGTAAAGTCGGAGGGGGAAAACAAAAGGTTGAAAAGCCTTTTCTGGCGGGGACAAACTATGAGATCACCCCGACAAGTCTTTTGTCCTCAGGATGGTTCAGGTTAAACTATTCGGATCTTTTGGATGGATTGGATATTGAGTATGAGATAGAAGGCCAACAACTGAAAAACGTCCGCACCTATGCACTCCTTCCAAAACAGCTCCGCCAAATATTGACCGAAGAAACCGGCGACCATCCCGGCCTGATGTTCGACAAATTCATATTCCGTTGTGCCGACCAGTCGGTGGCAAAATATGCCCTAGTAAAAGTAGTCGAACACAATAACGAGCAGATCCCTCAAAGAGGATGGAGCAAAGACCTCTTTCTCCGGTGGCAGCAGATATTGAGCCTGCAAAGGGCGACATGTTTCTCGGCAGTATCTCGAAGTCCGCTCACGTTGCACTTGGCTCGGGCCTCGGCGCTGGAAAATGCCGGGATCTGTATGCACCCGATCTATGGCTTTGTGTATATGCCAGGCTCAGGCCTAAAGGGCATGGCACGGGCGTTTGCCGAAACCGTTTGGCTACCAGCCCACCTGGGCCAAGATAACCAAGATTGGCGATCCGCCACTGACCAGCAGTGGAACGAAGCTCTGGAACTGCTGGAGCGGGTCTTCGGCTATGTGCTTTATATTGAACCGAGTAAAGAAGAGCGAGCCCAGATGTCCGAATTTGCTAAGGAACTGGCCCGACATCGAAAAGAACGGGATAAAAAACGGTCCGAAGATGCAAAGGCTCATGTGGGAGAGATTGTTTTTTACGATGCTTGGCCGATCGACTGGTCTCCGCTCGTGGTCGATATTCTGAATAATCACCACAAAAACTACTACGAACATCAAGAACCGCCGGGCGATTGGGAATCGCCGGTGCCGGTGTATTTTTTGGCAGTGCCGGCAGGCCAAGAGTTCCTCTTTGCCCTGCGCAAACGCCGAGACGATGTGCCCGATCACCTACTGGAATTGGCCGTCCAGTGGCTCATCGGCGCCTTGCAGCACCAAGGTGCCGGGGCCAAAACGGCTGCTGGCTACGGATCCTTTGAAATCACCCACCAACCCCAAATCCTCCATCCCCCAGCAGGTCAACCGGCCGCTGCCCAGATCGACGTACAAAAGGCCAAGCAGGCCATTTCTGCTACCTGGCAGAAGGCCAAAGAGAAGAAGATCCGCTGTGAGTGGACATGCACCTTGGAACTGGTAACGCCGGCCTTTTTGGCCGGGGCAAAGCAGAACGCTTCGGATTGCGAGCTTCGGCCCGCCACGCTGCGGGGCCTCCTGCGATGGTGGTGGCGCACCATGCACGCCGGGCATGTCGATGCCCGAACACTAGCCCAACTCGAATCCGCTGTCTGGGGCAGCACCAGTCAAGGCGGCGCCGTCCAAATCACCGTCCGACCGGTTTCACAAATCACACCCATATTATATGACAAGCAAGCGGTTAAACACAAAAATGCGTTGCCAAGTCCCCCCGATGACAAAACCACCCCAGGGCTTTGGTATTTTTCCTTTGGTATGGATGATATACGAAGAGAGATTGGCAGAAAATATCGATTTCAGCGTTATTTTGTAGAGCCTGGCGCCCGATGGCAGGTGCGTTTCACAGCCCGGGCTTCCCGATACCAGATCATGGACGCCAAAGGAAATCTACTAGAGGAGATTCAGCTTGCTGATCCTCAGATGTTGCTCCAGCAGGCTCAGGCAACACTATGGCTGTTATGCCAGTATGGGGGCATTGGCGCGAAATCTCGCAAAGGGTTCGGCTGTTTTACTATTAAAAATCCAGAACCAGACGAAGGCTTGTGGCATTCCTTAAGTGTCGATCAATGCCCAGTTTTTGCAAAGCAGTTCCGGGAAGCCTGCGGCGTTAAGGGTAGGACCCCTTGTGGTTCACCGCGCTTGGAAGACATGCTGCGAGAGGAGATTCTTACTCC
>JANXAQ010000075.1 GCA_025062105.1 Thermoguttaceae bacterium | reverse complement strand
TGGCAGGCCAGAGCAAAAACCCCTTGGAAAACATCTCCGGAAGGTTTTCGGGTAGAAGAAAGATGCTTTTTCTAAGTTCTTATACATTAAGGAGTTACAGATAAGTATTATCCGTTCACTAAACTTTGAACTACTTTTCCTAGTTAGCCCAGTTTCTCCGATTCATGGATACTCCATTCGGCTGAATAGTTACAATCATAGTGGCTCTCAGGTAGAATGGGGATATGTCCACACTATTTGACTCGGCCGAGCAGCAGAATTTAAGTCAGGCGATGCCGTTGGCCGCACGGATGCGGCCCCGGACGTTGGATGAATTTGTAGGCCAACGGCATTTCCTAGGAGAGGGGAAATTGCTGCGCCGTCTGCTGAAAGCGGATCGGCTGGGATCGGTGATCTTCTATGGACCGCCTGGCACGGGGAAGACAACTCTAGCCCGGTTGATCGCTCTCGAAACAAAAAGTCATTTTGTGCAGCTTTCGGCGGTAGCCAGTGGGGTAAAAGAACTTCGGGAAATCCTGAACGAGGCCCGGCATCGGTTGGCTGCCGAAGGCCGTCGTACCGTGCTTTTTATCGACGAAATCCATCGGTTCAACCGAGCTCAGCAGGATGTGCTCTTGCCGGAGGTCGAGGAAGGGATCGTGATCTTGGTCGGTGCCACGACAGAAAACCCCTTCTTTGCCATTACTAGTCCCCTGGTAAGCCGAAGCCGAATCTTCCAGTTTGAACCCCTGTCCAAAGAAGATATTAAAACATTGCTCCGGCGGGCGTTGGCGGATCCAGAGCGGGGCCTAGGTAACTATCCAATCCAGATGGAGGAGGAGGCCTTGGAGTTTTTAGCGGAAACTTGTGATGGAGACGCTCGGCGAGCCTTGTCCGCTTTGGAAGTAGGGGTCCTCTCTACCGATGAGCGTCCGATCCGGTTCACCCGCCAATTGGCCGAGGAATCCGTGCAGCGAAAGGCGATCCAATATGATCGGCTTGGGGACGCCCATTATGATGCCATTAGTGCACTGATCAAAAGTATCCGAGGCAGCGATCCGGATGCAGCCCTGTATTGGCTGGCCCGCATGTTGGAAGGCGGCGAGGATGTGCGGTTTTTGGCTCGTCGGCTGGTGATTTTGGCTAGCGAGGACGTAGGCAATGCAGACCCGGCTGCTTTGCCCCTGGCCGTGGCGGCGGCTCAGGCCTGTGAACTTGTCGGCCTGCCCGAATGCCAGTTGAACCTGGCCCAGGCAGTTACCTATTTGGCCTGCGCCCCGAAATCCAACGCTTCCTATGTGGGCCTGCGGGAAGCTCAGGCGGATATTCGAGAAGGACGACTTTTACCTGTACCGGTCCATTTGCGGGATAGTCATTATCCGGGTGCTGCCCGGCTTGGGCACGGCCAAGGCTACCAATACGCCCACGATTTTCCCGATGCCATTGCGCCGCAGGACTATTTGGGGGTGGAAAAAATCTACTACCGACCCACGGATCGGGGATTTGAGCGAGAATTAGCTAGGCGGCTAGAAGAGATTCGTGCTCGTCTGCGGGAGGCCAAACAGCAAGTCAAACCCGGCCTAATATCTCCTCAGCCTTCGGACGCGGAAAAACCAGCCCCTAGAAGCTTCCTAGGTATCCAAGAGCAAATGCCTCCCGGAAAAGCCACTCCTCCTGAGCCGGCACAAGGAACGCCTTCCCCAGAGAAGATTGTTCCGGCACCAGAAGTGGATGGTCCTACAAAGCCTGTTTCTTCGGCTGCCCAGGTTAACCCGCCACAGCCCAAAAAACTTTCTGGACGCCCCCCCCGAAAGAAAAACACATAACATTTTGCCCCAACGGGGGAACCCCTTATTATCATTTTCGGGAGAGGTTCGATTTTAGTGGGCTGTTCCCGGTCGGGTTGCCTGTGACCGTGTCTGGAAATGGGAAGAGAGGACCTGTTTGAATTCCTGTGTGCGAGGATAACAACTGGGAGGTCCTGCGAGGAGAAACATTGCTGGGAGTCCAAGCGGCTGAACTATTATACATTCGTATTCTAGACTTTCTAGAATTGGATTCAGGGGGTGGGCTTGCATTGATCCAAAATTTCATTACGCTAAAAAGCTAACCAACCGATTGTTTGGGGCCGAGATTAGCTGGATTTTGCCCGCTGGGCAAATTGGAATACACGAATCCTTCAATGGGAAACCTACGAGGTCTCTGTCGGAGCTTGGCAGCCAAGTTAAACACGGGACCAGTTTTGGCAAAGGAGGCCAGATCGTGAAAACCCGACTCTTCTACCAGTTGGGCCGGGAAGTTTCGGAAATCGGTTTGGGCACTTGGCAGTTAGGCGGCACGGAATGGGGCCCGGTCTCCGAAGAGGATGCCCTAGAAACTTTGCAAGCAGCTGCTGAAAGCGGTATTACGTTCATTGATACGGCCGACATCTACGGCATGGGCCGAAGCGAAACTCTGATTGGCCGATTCTTACAACAGCGTCCAGATCGAGATCGGTTTTTTATCGCCACTAAGGTGGGGCGACGGCCAGATCCTGGGATGCCGAAAAATTTCTCCCGTCCCATTCTCTTCCAACACGTGGAAGATAGCCTCCGACGCCTCCACCGGGAAGCTATCGATCTTCTGCAGTTGCATTGCCCGCCGATGGAAGTGCTTCAGCAAGGTGAAGTCTTCGAACATCTTCGGGAACTCCGCCGACAAGGAAAAATCAAGGCCTTCGGCGTCAGCGTGGAATCCATGGCGGAAGCGATGGTTTGCTTGAACCAGCCTGACGTGGCCTCGTTACAGATCATTTTTAACATTTTTCGGCGAAAACCGATCGATGTGCTGTTTCCCAAGGCCCAACAGAAGCAAGTGGCGCTGATTGCCCGGTTGCCACTAGCTAGTGGGCTATTGGGCGGCAAGCTGTCGGCAGAAACCGCCTTTGGGGAACGGGATCATCGACAATTTAACCGAGATGGTCGGGCTTTCAATATCGGAGAGACCTTTGCTGGACTGCCGTTTGAACGGGGCGTAGAACTGGTGAGTTACCTTCGCCCTTTGGTGCCCGAAGGCATGACCATGGCACAGTTTGCTCTGCGATGGTGCTTGGACTTCCCGGCAATCACTACGGTCATTCCCGGCAGCAAACGGCCCAAACAGGTTCGGGAGAACGCCGCAGCCAGTGAACTGCCTCCGTTGCCAGAAACCATCCACCGTCGGCTCCGGCAGTTTTACGAAGATGAGGTGGTCGCTTACATCCGCGGCCCGTATTGAATCCCTAGAAAGATTGCGATCAAAAAGTATAATATGAATACCATTCAGGCTTGAAACCTCTTCCTCCTCCTGGCAAGTCCTCCTGATGGGAGTGCTCTGCTAATGGATGTTTTTGGGAAAGCAAGGTATGTCAGGAATTGTGAAAACAATAGCTGGTAGTGCTTATGGCGACGGTGATTGTCGATAATCGGGAAATTGAGTTACCCGAAGGGCAGCAACTGAATTGCATCCAGGCGGCGGCCCTGGCTGGGGTGGAAATTCCCCATTATTGTTTCCATCCCGGTTTGTCGGTGGTCGGTAGCTGCCGGATGTGTTTGGTCGAAATCGGCAAACGGGATCGTCAGACCGGTCATATCACCATGTTTCCCAAGTTGCAGCCGGCCTGCAATACCCCGGCCACGGACGGTACCGTCATCGTTACCCAATCGGAGAAGGTGCAACAGGCCCGGGCCATGGTCGAAGAAGACCTGTTGCTTCGTCATCCGATCGACTGCCCCACTTGCGACAAGGCCGGCGAATGCCGATTGCAGGACTATCATTTCCGATATGGCCAAAACCAGCGGCGCGCCGAGCTACAACCCTTCCATAGCCGACGCCAAGATTTGGGCGACGTTTGGCTTTTCGTCGATCGCTGCATCATGTGTACCCGTTGTGTCCGGTTTGTCCGGGAAGTGGCTGGGACCGGAGAGCTGTTGGTGCTGGCCCGCGGCATCCATGAGGAAATTGCTGTGTTACCCGGTTATCCTCTGAATAACAAGCTTTCCGGCAATGTAGTGGATCTTTGTCCGGTGGGCGCTTTGGCAGACAAAGATTTTCTCTATAAACAGCGGGTTTGGTTTCTGCAGTCCCATGCGGGTGTCTGTCCTCAGTGTGCCATCGGCTGTTCCATCTGGATCGACGAAAATCAGGATCACATTTGGCGGATCCGGCCTAGGGAAAATCCCCATGTCAACCGATGGTGGATTTGCAACGACGGTCGGTATGGCTATCATCAGGTGCACGATCGCCGACGTCTGTTGAGGCCCCGACGTCGGACGGCGGACGGGTGGGAAGAATTCGATTGGCAGCAGGCTGCTCCTCTTCTTCGGCAGGCCCTGCAGCAAGCAGGACGTTTGGCTGCCGTACTTTCACCTTTTTTGACCGTAGAAGAAGCCTATCTGTTGGCCCTTTTAGTTCGGCGAATCGACCCGGAGGCGCTATTAGGTCTTGGACCGATCCCCCGGATCGGTCAGGATGAACATTTTCCCGGCGGGTTTACCATTTTGGCCGAAAAATGCCCAAATCGCCGCGGGGTAGAAGCGATACTCAGCTACTTCATGAAAGGCCGGATCTTTCAGTTTGAGGAGCTGTTGTCCCAGCTTGAGCCTCAGCGTATCCGAGGCCTTTGGATTTCTGGCGGCTATAAGGCCCCAGTGGCTCCGGTATCGCACCTGCTAGACCAATCGGTAGCAGAGCGGTTGGAAGGACTGGCACTGCTGGTGGTACATGATTTATTTCCCTCGCCGGTGGCCGAACGGGCTGATTTTCTGTTGCCCGCTGCTGCCTGGCCGGAACGAGAAGGCTCCTATGTAAACTGGCAGGATCGCCTGCAAAGTTTTCGGCGGGCCATTCGCCCTCCCCGAGGAGTCTTGCCCGAAGGCTGGCTCTTATGGCAAATGCACCAACGTGCTGGTCGGTTCGACGCCTCCATGGTCCTAGACGAAATCGCCCAACAACTCACGTATTTTGCCCCTGTAGTCTATGGCGTCCCAGATGTAGGGCTGGACCTGAAAGTGGGCCTTTTAGCCACCAGCAGTCCAACGCAGAAGCCGACCTGAGAGGTTAAATGCACCAGAACATTGTTTCTCTCCACGCAGGGGCATCGCATCCCACAAAAGCCGGATCCCAGCAAAAGGGTGTTACACCTCAGCCGGTCTAAGGAAACGTCATTGTTTTTAGGCAGAAAAAGGTCCTTTATCATTCCCGCACAAGCGGGACCCCAGATCAATTAAACCCCCTGTCAAACTGGATCCCTGCTTACGCGGGGATGACACATGGCTTCATTCGGCTGAGTGTTACCGAAATAAGTCGGTATTTTAGATTCCTGATTGTCCTGGAAATTGTCCTGGAATAAGAAAGTGGGGAGGCAAGAAGAATCCGACAGAGGTTGAGCTAAGATGGATCTCCTGACAACGCTGGAAGCCGGAATCAAGATGTTAATTTTGTTTGGCGGCTTGATGGGGGGAGCGGCTTACTTAGTATTGGTGGAACGGTGGATGGCCGCCTGGATTCAGGATCGGATTGGGCCAAACCGAGCCGGTATCCCGTTAACCCGAATCCGCCTTTTCGGTCTGGGCCAGCCCATTGCCGACGGCGGCAAATTCATCTTCAAAGAAGAGTTCACCCCAAGCCATGTTGAAAAACTGCTTTACTTTTTAGCGCCGGTTGTCTCGCTGACGGCGGCCGTAGGCGTATTCGCCGTCGTACCCTTCGGCGAAGTGGAGATTCTAGGCTATCGGCTTCAGCTGGTGGTCGCTCCAGGAGTGGATGTCGGACTTTTATATATTGTGGCTGTCAGCGGCTTAGGTGTGCTGGGAGTTTTGCTAGGCGGTTGGGCCAGCAATAATAAATACAGTCTTTTCGGTGGTATCCGGGCAGCTGCTCAATTGCTCTCGTATGAAATCCCGCTTGGGCTGGCCCTGCTAGGCATTGTGTTGGCTACTGGTTCGCTCCGTCTGGAAGAGATCGTCCTTTGGCAAGCACAAAGCGGCCTATGGCACGTGTTCTGGCAACCGTTGGGCTTTACAGTGTTTTTCCTGGCAGCTTTTGCTGAGGCCGGCCGATTGCCCTTCGATATGGCCGAGGCAGAACAGGAACTGGTAGGAGGCTATCATACCGAATACTCCGGCATGAAACTGATGATGTACATGGTGGCCGAGTACCTGCACATGATCCTAGCCTCGTTTTTGTTGGTGTTGGTATTTTTTGGTGGCTGGCATTTCTGGGGGCTGACGGGGGAGCAGCCGTCGGCGGCTTGGCCAACTGCATTGCTGCGGGTGCTCATCCTACTGGGCAAGGTGCTGGTGGTCATCTGGTTTTTCATGGTAGCTCGGTGGAGTTGGCCACGATTCCGCTTCGATCAGATCATGCACCTGGCCTGGTATGTGCTTATCCCGGTAGGCATCCTCTATGTCGTGAGTGCAGCAATCCTGGCTGAATATGGAGCGGCTTGGGCGGCCCTGATCGGCATGCATCCGAGTTTCTTCCTCGGAACAGCAAATTGGGTGATATTCTTTGCTGTATGCGGATTCCTGGCCTGGGTGGTCCCAGCCAATTATGATAACAGGCCTCTGCCAAGCCCCATCCGGCCTCAAGCTCCCACGCCACACTCCATTCCCTGAAAAGAGCTTTAAATTCAAGGAACTTCACAGGGATGAAAAAGATCTATTAGAACCTCTCCAGAATTTTTAAACATTGAGTTCCCTCCACTTCTCAGGCTTGCTAGCACTGCCGCAACTTACATTACGGAGGTTTTGAAATGAGGCAGGCAGATCCCGAGTAAATCAAAGGTGCATAAAGTTCGCTCTATGTTCAGGAGTTTGGAGAGGTTCCTATATACTCGACTTTTGCTATTTTTTCCTAACTGCTTTTGCTTCCAGGAGTTACGGCGAAAGCTCCTTTTGGTCACCCAATTTCCTAAGTCCAATAATTACAAGATGTTAGAACTTTTCTCCTCCGGGAAGAACCCAAAATGGCAAAAGTCGAGATATAAAGTGGCTCGCCTCCTAACAAACTACTTGGAGTAGATATCTGGATCCGGCAGCCGAATGCATATCGAATCGAAAATTTATAAGACTTCGCTATATGTTCAAAATTTCTAGCAGTTCTAGATAATAGCCAAACCAGAAGGGGCAAAGCGAGTTTTTTTCACTCGGCGGAACTGATGCTTTTGTTCGACGACAAGCTGGGGTTCGGTTATTTCCACTTGAGGACCGCTCCGGTATCGGCGCTGGTGGCCAAGGCGGCGTATTTAGCCAGATAGCCGCTCGTATAACGAGGCGGCGGCCTTTTCCACTGGCGTTTTCGGGCAGCAAGTTCTTGTCGGCTCAAACGGACCCGAAGCCGATGCTTGGGGATATCGATCTCGATGATGTCGCCCGGTTGCAGGAGAGCGATCGGGCCGCCAGCAGCCGCTTCCGGACTGACATGGCCAATGCAAGCCCCCGCCGTACCTCCTGAAAAACGCCCATCAGTAATCAAAGCCACACTATCATCCAAACCCACCCCTTTCAAAGCCGAGGTCGGTGCGAGCATCTCTTGCATCCCAGGACCGCCTTTGGGCCCCTCGTAGCGGATGACCACCACATCGCCTGGTTTCACTTTACCGCCCACAATGCCTTCATAGGCTTGGGTTTCGCTGTCAAAGATGACGGCAGGCCCAGTGTGTCGAAGCATTTTCGGTAGCACACCTGCTGTTTTCACTACCGCTCCTTTAGGAGCCAAATTCCCTCGCAAAATCGCCAACCCACCTTCATCGCTATAGGGATTGTCCGGCTCCCGAATGCAATCATAGGGATCAAAACCCAAGATTTCCGGCGTTAACTGCCGGATGGATTGATATTGCCGAGGGCTGCTCAGTGCGGGAGTGTGAAGCTGACGGCTGGGAGTAACCGCAGCCAGTTCCAAGGCTTCCGGCAGTACCCTCGGCCCTCGGATATCATAATCATCGATATTTTGCCCCAGGGTCTTGCCAGTTACCGTCGGACAGTCTAAGTGCAGCAGGCCAGGTCGGGCCCGCCGAAGTACACCTAAAATCGTATGAACGCCACCTGATAAATGCACATCTTCCATATGATACTGACTGCTCGGAGCCACCTTACATACATTGGGCGTTTGTTTGCTTAAAGTATTGATCCGTTCTATATCGTAAGCTACCCCCGCTTCATGGGCCACAGCTAGCATATGCAAAATCGTATTAGTACTCCCGCCCATGGCCATATCCAGCACCATGGCATTGTCGATCGACTCTTGGGTAACGATTTCTCGAGGCAAAAGGCCATGGCCTGGGCCAAGCCGTTCAAACTCTAATACCATCTGCACAATCCGATGAGCCGCCCAACGCAAAAGCCGCTTCCGTTCCATGCTAGTGGCCAACAAGGTGCCATTCATCGGCAGCGCCATGCCCAACGCCTCGCACAGGCAATTCATGCTGTTAGCCGTAAAAAGTCCAGCGCAGGAACCACAGCTTGGACAACCCATCCGCTCAATCAACTCAAGCTCCTCTTCAGAAAGAGCACCCCGCTGTTTGGCAGCGGCAGCAATAAAGACGCTGATTAGATCTACTTTTCGGCCATCTGGTAATTGGCCCGCCTCCATCGGCCCGCCGCTAACAAAAATTGTCGGAATATTACAGCGCATCGCCCCCATGAGCATCCCCGGGATAATCTTGTCGCAATTAGGGACGCAGATCATCCCATCGAAACAATGGGCCTGCACCATACTTTCCACCGAGTCGGCAATCAGCTCGCGACTGGGTAGTGAAAACTTCATCCCCTCATGCCCCATCGCTATCCCGTCGTCAATGCCGATCGTATTGAACACAAACGGCACTCCGCCAGCTTCCCGTACATACTGCTTGAGCAACTCCCCAATTTGATTCAAATGGACATGGCCAGGAATTATGTCCGTATAGCTATTGCAAATGGCAATAAACGGTTTCCCAAAATCTTCGTCCGTTACCCCTGTAGCGCGCAACAAACTCCGATGTGGCGCCCGGGCATCCCCTCGCTTGATTGTATCCGACCGCATTCAAAAGCTCCTTTGCAAAACAATGCATATCTTCATTACCAACGAAAGCCCTACCCACTTAGAACCCAAAAGCCCTATCCCTCAGAACCACAAATCCTCCTGTCTTTTTTGCATAAGGCTCGTTATTGGTGTTTGAATTATGGAACCTCTGCAAAATCGTAAACGCATAATGATTATTGTGAACATTTGATTCTATATCCCCATCGGTTGTTCTACTTGGATAACTCCTATCTATGCTAGTGTGTTAGAGGGAGGTTCGCACAAATGGTATAAAAATATCGCCTTTAAATTACAGAGAGATTCCTTACAACTAATTAAAGTCCTCTGGCCCGTCAAAAGCGTAGCTTTCCTAGATAAACCCCTTCCCTGGTTATCCAAAACCTTAATAACTGGTTATTCAAAGCTCAATAAATTTCCTAAATAGCAGGAAGATTTTTACCCAAAGCCGTCTCATGGGTACTCTGACCCAACAAGGTTCGATTGAAAGGTTCTACGGAGCATATAGAGGTTTGGTCCATGTAGGGCGGTTTGGCTTCCGTGTTGGTGGCTTTGAGCATCCAACCGAAAAAGGTTTCTACAGCCCCCAACCATTGACGCGGGATAGCTCTGTGAAAAGGCTGGCGGCAGCCCGGGAAAGTTTTGCCCCTCAAGTTTTGCCGTCTTTTGCAAGTTCTTTTATTTCATGCACTTAGACCTTGAGGATTCTTTGCTCAGCAAATTCCCTAACTCCCACATTGTCAAGCGGTTAGGATACCCATGAGGGGCGGCAGCCTGGAAATTGGCAAAAGTCGAGTTGCCCATGCTAGTTGTTTTGGCGTCCGTTTTAGGACGTTTCGGGATCCGACCGGAAAAGGTTTCAACAGAGCCAAGCGGAATCCAAACCAACATTCCAAGCATTATCTAATGCACGTAAAAAGAAAACAAGCCCCGGACTTCTTTCATTTCCCAGGAGCAACTGGCAGCTTTCTCACCAGCCAGAAACATCCCCACGGATCTGCCTGGGAACCTTGGAGAAAATAGAGAAGGGGACCGCTGAAAAATCCTGAACATATAGAGGAAACTACATGAACTTTTGATTCTATTATCGGTTGGTTTTCCTACACGAGCAACTACTATCTATCAGCTGCTAACTATGCTAGCCCCCTGATAAATTGGGTTGGAGGTCCAGCAACCCAAAATACTATACGAATATATCCTTTATATTATGCAGAGGTTTTCAATTCTAAAACCTACTGGATCAGCAAAACCTTTAGGAACCTCTGCATAATCCTGAACATATAGTCAACTCCGTGAAACGTCGATTTTCTAGCCGTTCGGTTGTCCTATCTGGATATCTACTATCTATTGGGGACTGCATGCTAATCCAACTATATGCTGTGTTAGAGAGAGGATCAGCCAAAATGGTATAAAAATACCCCCTTTGAATTATGTAGAGGTTCCTTTAGAAAGTTACGGACGGCGTTTGACCAGGAACCAAGAGTTATCCGCCACGTAGAATAACGGATGGTATGGGTTGCTGACTACTGGGTTGGACAATCGCCCAGGATACCAGACCAGATGGATCGACACACTCCAACACTCTTCCGGCCGGGCACCAGCAGAACGACCATGTTTGGGAAACAGACAGGTGAAATTATTATCAATAGCCCATTGGGTTCCTAAGGGTACCGTTCCTTCCAGACCTAGCACCAGATCGCCGTAGCTACTCAGACCGGTCCAGATCCGGCCTAGGCCACCGCCGGTAAAACGTCGTCTGTAGAAGACGGCAAACACGTCATTGGGCCGAAGCATCCCGTCGGCCCCACCAAAACCTCGGATAGCGGTTCGGCTCACTGCATAGGCACCCCAATAACCCAGTTCATGATACGGATTGAGCACAATCGAGGTTTCCGAGCGGATCTGACACAGTGTGGTCTCTTCGTAGTAATGGTCATAGAAAAGATCCACTGCCACGCCACCCTGCATCCCCTGTTCCATTTGACGGCGGAACAAAGCCCCGGTGAAGAAAATTTGGTGTCGATCGGCCATTTGCAGCGGCGGCCCAAAACCCACATCGACCGCTTGTGTGTCCAGAAAATTACTATGGAGAGCTTCCATCCCCAATTGGACTCCCCATCCCCAGGGTTCCCATAGCGGAGCACCCCAATTGAGCCCTTCGTGGAACCCAAAGTTGCCGCTGTGGCCTAAATCGGTCGGCCCTTTAAATCCATGCACCCCGAAAAACACCAACAGGTTTCGCAAAAAGAAGTCCCTCGCCCCCCCATACAGCCATTGCCCCCTGGAGAGGACCCCACTACCGGCAGATGGCAATGGCGAAGGAATATAGGCGTCGATGCCCCACTGGTCAAACCCGGGCATGGTAGGTTGAACCACAATGACAGGAGCTGGCTTGGGGGAAGAGATGCTTGAGTACGGCTGAGAAAATAGGGAAGTTGTAGATTTTGGAGAAGCTGAGAATTCAGGATAATTTGGGTTATTGGCAGGGCCTGATAAAATCACTTCCATCTCGCCCCCAGAACTGGCCGAACCGGAAGCCTCTCCTGAAATCGCTGTAGTCGGATTCGATACCCAAAAGATGGCCCCCTCACTATGATCCCTTTTTGCCCTAGAGTCCTCAGCTGATAAGATCGAAAGCTGTTCTGCCCAAGAAAACCAACCAAAAGCCTGCCTGCCAGAGAAAGCCAGCAAAGCCGTTTCGTAAAGGGAATTAAATCCACCATGTTGGAGGATATGGTTCCCATCCAAAAAAGTTTCGTTTGACTGAGCTAGGGAGGCAACGAATCTCCCAGACTGTCCACTCCAAACTTCTTGAGCTCTCCCTGCAAGGGGTAAAACATACAATAATACCCATATTAGGGGGATTTGATATACCATAAAAATTGGTAGCCGAATCGGCCTTTCATCCCCCAGCATGTGCAGTTCCGTCACAGAAGAGGGCCAAAAACTTCACCTTTTTTAAAGAAAGGGTTTTGTACTGGAAAGTGATGCCTGGATCAATATCGGACTAAGTGGAAGGACCTAGGTTTCCGGAAGGGGGACCAGAGGCTGGTAAAAACATAAAAGGGATTATCACCTACTTGAGAATTATATAATATAACCCAAAGGGGGTATGTAAGTTTTCCAAAACTTCACGAAAGCAGATGTTTCAACTTCTCAACATTTTCTAGCGAAATGTCCAAGGGGAAGACCAAATTGTTTCTCCTAACTCATTGTAATTTATAAGGTTATGGCAGATATGAAACTACATTTCCCATTGGCACAACGTATGCCTAGAAAAACAGGTGTATGAGTCTGGGTACTCTGTCAAGAAGTGGATGTAGTTTGGTTTTTTAACTTTTTTAAAGAGTGAGGTGCCAATGAAGATGCAACGGGCAAAGAGCTTGGTCTGCCGCCGCGCCATGGTAACTTTTGAGTGGATCCTGCTGATTTCGCTATTGGTCATCGGACTGATTGGTGGCTTGTCAGCGGTGCGCAATGCGATTTTGTGCGAACTGCAAGACTTGGCCAACTGCATCGCCGCCTTGCAATGTACGCCGCCTGGGCCCTAAGAGGCTGTCTGGAAATCAAGACATGGGCGTTTCCCCAGAGATTTTGCATTAACCGGATTGCCTAGGAAAAGACGGCAGAAATAGGCACCCTCGGAATGCTCGGTAATCCAACCACTGAGCAGATTTCTCCTGGAAAAATGCATTTGGAAAAATGCATTTCTAGACAGCCTCTACGTCGACTTTTGCCAATTTTCCTAACTGCTTTTTTCCTCAGGAGTTACGGCAGATCTTCCTTTTGTCCATACAATTGCCTAACTCCAGTAATTCCAGGCAGTTACGGCTTTTTTCTTTCGACAAGAGGGCCAATGGCAAAAGTCGAACTAAGAGGCTGTCCTCCAATTGGGATTTGGGCGGTTTCCAATGGCTTTTGGCCGACCGGCTTCTATCCTTCAGACTCTTTAAAAACAGAGATTTTGGGCATTCTGGGGAATTGAGAAAGGAAATCTCCTTTCATCATAGAAAATGCTTTTTCGGACACCCTCTAAGCTCGCCTTTTGCCATTTTCCCTAAGCCCCTTTGTTTCCAGTAGTTACGAAGAGACTCCCTTTTGTTCACACAATGTCCTAAGTCCAACAGAGACAAGGCCTTAGAGTTTTCCCCTTCCAGGAAAAGGCCTAAAATGGCA
This sequence comes from Thermoguttaceae bacterium, assembly GCA_025062105.1. Taxonomy (GTDB): domain Bacteria; phylum Planctomycetota; class Planctomycetia; order Pirellulales; family Thermoguttaceae; genus JANXAQ01. Next base: position 25,687 of record JANXAQ010000075.1, on the reverse strand, counting down.
AAAGTCGAGCTAAGAGGCTGTGGGTCTGTTGAAACCCTTTCCGGTTGGCGGCCTAAACCCACCAAAACTGAACCAAAAGCGATCAGTATGGGCAAAATCCCCAGACTGCGGACAACCTTTCAACAGAGCCAGCGGTTGTCTGAAAAGGGAGGAAGCGGTTTGCTTCTTCCACTGGCCGGTGAAGCCTGTTGGGGGGCCAAGGGTCTAAATTCTGAACTGTAGTCCCTCCTAGTAAGGGTAACTCCTTAGTAGCGAAGTGAGTGAAAAATCTCTTTTCAGACAGCTTCTAACTCCTTGCAACTATTGGACTTAGGAAATTGAGCCAACAAAAGTAGGTTACCTCCTAACTACTGGAGGTAAACCAAGTTGGGGAAAAGTCGAGCTCAGAAGCTGTGCTGATCCTCACAAGCCGAGAACTGCCTGGAAGCGTCAAAATCCCCAAATCTCCTATTTCCCCGATTTTCCCAAGCGGCTCGGTCAACCGAAAAACCTCGGAAAAGCGAAAATCCTAATCCTCTTTCTTGAGACCCTTCACGTTTTAGCCCTCTTTTTTGGCCAATCGACCCTAGAGGGGGAAGGAGCAGGCATCGGACAGGTTCCAGCTCTTTCCCCCTTTCCTTTTTGATTTAGAATGGAAGTAAACGGTGGCTTTGGGGCAGTGTACCGTTTCAGCCGAGTGGTGGAACTGGTTGGGCCCCCCAACTTAGTGACCAGCTACTCTCCGGCTGTGGTCGGGGGGATGGTACTACGGGGAGCTTGCCGAAGCAGGTAACCTGCAGGGTACGGTGCTACGCACTCCTGACAGGTGAAGGATCCTCCGCCATCCAAGCTGGCTTTGAGACCGGAGTCAAAATGCCAAAAGTGCGAAGTGCAGAACACAGGATTAAAATGCGAAACTATTCGCCTACCTTCTGCACTTCTACCACCCCGCTCGGGTGGGTCATCAGCCTGACACCCTCAACAGCCAGTTAAGAGCAAAGGAAAAAACCGAGCTTTTCCATTCGGCTGAACTGTTATGGACTACTACCGATGAGAGGAACCTTTTTGGTAGAACTGCTATCAGAGAGTATGTTCTCCAGGAGGTGGTAGTCTAGTTTATTAGAGGCACGGCTCCGTCTTATGTCCCACAAGCCACCAACTCCACCTTCCAGAAAGCCAGATACCCGGATGTCTGGCCGAACGATTTATTACTATTTAATTAAACTGGCGCGGTTTACGGGGTGGGTGCTCTTTTTCTTGATGATTATTTATATCGTTACCGGTTTTACACTCCGGGGAGATTTTAGCCTACAGGAAAAGATAGATTTAGAGCTGGCATTAGGGTTGCATCAGAAATTGGTTTGGCCGTTGGTGGCGGTCTTTTCAGTGCATTCTGGTTTGGAGATATATTTTGCGTTGAGGAGATGGGGATGGATAGGGCGAAGGGGTTCAGGACCACCAACGAACAGCAGCAGGAACTCTTCTCGGAACGAGCTTGCAGGTCGGTAGCTCGTCGGCGTTTTTTGCTCTATGGGGCCTGTGCGGCCGGGTGTGCGGCGGCTGTAGGCGGCTCCTATTGGTGGCGGCATCGCAGTGGGGGTGCCCAGAGTCACTCATGGACCGAGTCGTTCAAAAAGGCCTTTATCCAGACCTTCTCGGCCGACTCGGCTGATGTGTTCAAAGCCGATGCTCCTAAAGGGGAACTATGGGAGGCATGGCAGCGGCGGGGGTGGGTCCGGGAAGCCCGCCACTATTTGAAACTGGGCAAAAACATCCATTGCAAACTCTGTCCGAATGAATGCCGCCTGGCGCCTGAAGACCGAGGGCATTGCCGAAACCGGGTGAATAAAGAGGGCATTTTGTACACTCTAGCCTATGGGAATGCCTGTTCGTTCAATAATGATCCGGTCGAGAAAAAGCCTCTGTATCATTTCTTGCCGGGTACTAAGACGTTTTCGTTTGCCATTTCCGGCTGTGGATTTCGGTGTCTGAACTGCCAAAACTGGGACATCTCCCAGCGAAAGCCCGAAGAGAGTAAAGACCCCCGGGGGGAATCTCTTCGGCTACGTCCGGAGACGCTTCGGAGGTTAACAGCAGAAGACATCGATCGGCTCAGTCTTTTTCCGGAAGATGTGGTGGAACTGACGGAGTATTTGGGCAGTCCCTCGATTTCTTATACGTATTCGGAGCCGACGGTTTGGTATGAATATATGTACGATACGGCCCAATTAGCCCGGCAAAGGGGGCTGAAAAATATCTGGGTCACCTGTGGCTATATACAGGAAAAGCCACTCCGCGAACTAGCCAAGGTGATCGACGCGGCCAATGTGGATCTAAAAAGCTTTAGCGAAGAGATTTACCGGACTCTAAACACGGGTAAATTGGAACCGGTGCTCCGGTGTCTGAAGATTTTGAAAGAGGAGGGTGTCTGGTTTGAGGTAACCAATCTGGTGGTGCCGACTTATACGGACGATTTGCAGATGATTCGGCGGATGTGCCAATGGATGGTCAATGAGCTGGGACCGGACTGGCCGTTGCATTTTTCTCGGTTTCGACCTGCCCACAAGCTGACCAACTTGCCGCCCACCCCGGCCAGTGTGCTGATCGAAGCCCGCCAGATCGCCCGAGAATCCGGCCTCCATTATGTATATATCGGGAATGTCCATGAGGTGGACGACGCAGGCATCACCTATTGTCCCCAGTGTAAAAAAGAATTAATCTATCGGGAAGGTTTTTTCGTGATTCGGAATGAATTAAAAGGTGGCAAATGCCCATCTTGTGGCAGAAAGATTGCCGGCGTGTGGGCCTAGGCTGGGGCTGAACTGTGGGCTTCAGCTAATCCCAAGGATGGAACCTTAGATTCGATAGGGATTGGCACGCCCATATAAAGAGCTACTCTATGTAGATTACTAGCAGTGCCAGCAACCCTATATATTAGGTTAGGGTGGGGGGCACCTAAATGGTGAAAAAATATCTCCTTTAAATGATCCAGGCGTTCCGGATGATTAAATTAACCCCAAAGTGGTTTTTCTAACCATTAGTGGGGGTAACTTCCTGTCGGAAAAGAGTTCCGAAAGATCTGGAACACATTCGCCAGAGATTTTGCATTCAGGAACGAAAAAGTTCCAAAATATGGGCAACATAGGCAATCTAGAAAAGGAAAGCTAAAGCCCATTTCATCCCTTTCCTTACATCTGATGAATTTTTCCTAGGAACCGCTGCATAATTGCGGGTTTTAGCCCACTTGGGCGTTGAAGGAAAGGCTGGCAGCCGACGGCAAAGCCCAAAAAGGACTCAGAGGCTGTCCTAAAATGGGGATTTGGCTGGTTTCCCATGGGTTATGGCCGTTCTGCTCCTATCCTTTAGACTCCTTAAAAACAGGGATTTTGGGGATTCTAGGGAATTGAGGAAGGAACCCTCCTTTCGTCAGGGATTCGGACTGGACTTTTGCCATTTTCCCTAAGTCCTTTTGTTTCCAGTTACGACGAGACTTCCTTTTGTTCGCACAATTTCCTAAGTCCAATAGTTACAAAGACTTAGAAGTTTGCTTTTCTAGAGAAAAGCCAAAAATGCCTGAAGAGCGGCTAAATTTCTGAGGGGAATTGAGCAAGATAGAGGAACCTCTGCATAATTCGAAGGGGACTTTTTTATACGATTTTGTCTTGCCCTCCCTTAGCATAACATATAGGGTTTCTGGCATTGCAGCCCCCAATAGGTAGTAGGTATAACAAGGATGACAACCGAACGGCTAGGGTATCCAATATTCACATAGTTCACTATATGCTCAGGATTTTGCAGAGGTTCCATAAATAAATACCCCAAAGGACAGCTTTGCATAGAACCTACCCTTTACCTCCGAATGGCAGAGACCTACCCTCCTTCCAGATTAGTGATAGCCGCTGGAATCTGGGATAGGGAGTTTTTTATTCCTACAAGAGGACAGTAGGGGTGCGGCTGATTTTTTGTGGTCATAGGGGATTTGGTGAAGATAGACGCCCTCTGCCCTGTGGAAGCCTCTCTCCCTGGAAACTCCCCCCCACAGGCCAAGAGGCTCCGTACTGTAGGAGTTAGGAGTCAGTCGAAGGAGTTTAGGTCCCTATATGTCGGGAGGAAAGGGAGTAAAAGGATTTGTTTTTTTATAGGTAGGTGCTGTGCAAAGCTAGTTTGCAGGGGGCCGAAGCCTATTTTGTCTATATTCCCTATGTTGTCCAGTTAACGCACAAGATTTCTGCCGTACCCGTGGGGGCCCGATTCGATGGCCGGGGAGATTATCTATGTGCCTTAAATCCCTAAATTGACCACCAAATTCCCCCGGCAAAAGTGGAGCTTGTATAAAGCAATTGATAAAATAAAATTTCTTTAATGCGTGGAAAAACCCTGAGGAGGTTTGAAGATGTCTATTGATAAAACGTTAAAGATTCGGCGAGCTACAGTGCGGAATCGATGTGTGCTGAAGCGGGCTGAACGCATAGCACGCTTGAAGGAGCTGGATCGGTGGCATGAAGGGGACAGCCCCTTTGGATTGCCTAAGGTACGGGTGTATAAGATCACGGTTAAGAAAAAGAAGAAGTCAAAGAAAGAAGAGGCGGCCCAAGCGGCAGGCACTGGGACACCTTCATCCACACCGGCTGCTTCTAGCAGTGGCCAATCCAAAAAATAGGAACCTCTCCATAATTGGCGTGAGGTTAATTTTATCCTATTTTGGATCCGCTCCGCATCTGACCATATTGGGTTACTAGCATTGGTAGCTTTCATATAGTAGGTGTTTGGAAGGGGGTCGGTGAGTCTATCGTAAGTTCACTATATGTTCAGTATTATATAGAGGTCCCAATAATCCTCCAGCCGGGGTTTCTTTTCTTTGGAATGGCTGTGCTCAAAAGACGGCCGGACGACTGCTTCGTGCGGAAAGCTATGAGGGCTGGGTGAGTTATGCGAGTCCGCTTAGATTATGGCCGAACGGGCTTAGAAGTCGCTTTGCCCGAGAGTAATGTGGTGAAATGCTTCGGTTATCGCCCTGCCCCGGCGTTGGAAAATCTCAGCCAGGTCATCTCCCACCGACTCACCGAGCCAACCGGTTCACCGCCTTTGGAAGATTTAGTGCGAGGGCGATCCAGTGCGTGCGTGGTCATCTGTGATATTACCCGGCCGGTACCAAATGCCATCCTATTGCCGCCCATTTTGCAGACCTTGCAACAGGGAGGTATTCGGCGAGACCGAATCTTGATCTTGGTTGCTACCGGGCTTCATCGGCCCAATTTGGGCGAGGAACTGGTGGAGATGCTCGGGCCGGAAATCACGGCTCAATATCATATTGAAAACCACCACGGCCAAAACCGCGAAGAACACATTTTCCTTGGCCACAGTCCCCGAGGGGTGCCGATCTGGATCGACCGCCGATATATGGAGGCAGATTTGAAAATCACCACCGGCTTAATTGAGCCGCACTTTATGGCCGGCTTTTCCGGCGGCCGAAAACTCATCTGCCCCGGCCTAGCTCATCTGGATACGATACGGGTCTGGCATGGCCCCAGCTTTTTGGAGCATCCAAAGGCCCGCACCGGTTGTCTGAACGGCAATCCGGTTCATGAAGAGAACACCTGGATCGGCCGACGGGCTGGCTGTGATTTTATTGTCAATGTGGCTCTGGATGAAAAGCGGCGAATTATGGAAGTCGTCGCGGGCGATATGGAAGCTGCCTTTCTGGAAGGAGTACAAAAGGTTCGGCCGATGGTGGAAGATACGGTGCCAGAACCGGTGGATATCGTAGTAACAACAGCGGCCGGCTATCCATTGGATACCACTTTTTATCAATCGATCAAGGGGATGGTGGCCGCTGAGCCGATTGTCAAACCCGGCGGCACCGTCATCCTAGCAGCCAGTTTATCCGAAGGTATTGGCAGTCCCGAATTTCAGCGTCTTTTCCAGGAACATGCAAGTCTGGATGAGTTCATGGAGAAAATACTAGCTCCAGAGTCGGACTATTTTGTGATGGATCAATGGCAACTTGAACAAATGGCCAAAGTGCGACGAAAAGCCAGGATCAAAGTGGTCAGCGATGGACTGCCGCCAGAAGTCTTGGAACGACTTTTTGTAGAACCGGCCCAAACGGTAGAAACAGCTGTAGCAGAATGCTTAGCTGAATACGGCCCGAATGCCACCATCGCCGTCATTCCCAAAGGACCTTATATGATCGCCCATTGTCAAACGGCAGTCAGTTAGCACGACTTTTGCCATTTTCGATCTGCTCCTGGTTGGAAAAAGCTCTAACTCCTTGAAAATCTCGACTTTTGCCATTTTTACGCCTGTCCTGAATGTGCTGCACTCTGACTCTTTATGAACATTAGATTTAGGAAATTGCATATACAAATGAGGGGTATTCCGTAACTTTTGAGGACAAAATAAGTTAGACAAATTGGCAAAAGTCGAGTGGAAATCTCGGACTTAGGAAATTGGCTGAACAAAAAGAGGTTTCGTCCTAACTATTGGAAGCAAACTAAGTTAGGGAAAATGTCAAAACTCAAGCTTAGTCGGAAATACTACGGGAACCTCTGCATAATTCGAGGAGATATTTTTATACCAAATTGGTCCCCTCCGCCTCTGTCCCAATAGATTGGATTTACTACCACGACTAGCATCCTACATATAGTAGGTGTGTGGATGGAGGCACCCAAAGCCTACCGAATCAAAAACTCATAGAGTTCACTATATGTTCAGAAGTATGCACAAGTTCTTCCGGAGGTTTGGCAAGACTCCGGAACCGGTTGGTTTGGTAAGAATGTGCTTTTTGGCGGAGCTTTTCGGATGCGATGGGCGCAGGGGTTTTTGCCCACTTTGAAGGAAGTGGCTCCGGCCTTCCGGGGGAGCCCGGAGGAGTGGCTCCTGCGAGCCGGCTTGATGGGTTTGAGCAGTGCGGGCTATGTGTGGTGGCCACTTGGAATCCGGATGCTCCGAAAGCTGCAGGAAAAGGTGCGAGGTCAGCTTCTGGATGCCGGTATAGAAGAAATCGGTCTGCCGATCGTTGCACCAATGGGCTTGTGGCAACGGATGGAATGGCCGGTGGGCGAGAATCAACTGGTTTTACGTGCGGACTTTCTGGATCCGGAACGGAAGGGTCGGTTTGTGCTGGGCGGGTGGCAGGAGCCTATCCTAGCGGAGGTATTGGCCGGCTGGCTGAATAGCTATCGGAATCTGCCGCTGGTGGTGTTTCAGTTGGGATTGGTGGGAGCCTCAGAGGGGGGGAGCGTCAGCAAGCTGGCAGAGGCGCCGCTCCGTGAAGCAGTACAGGTATATGGCTTCCATGCCTCCGCAGACAGCCTGCACCAAAACTACCAACAGCTTCTCCAGCATATAGAAAATCTTTTGGAATTCCTCGAGCTTCCGTATTGGGTAGCTCAGGCAGATCCCCTGCCACAACAACCCGTGCACAAATTAGTAGTTCGTCTGTCCGGAGGAAATATTCCTGGAAGTGAGACCTCCGCATTCGAACCCTCGCAATCTGAAGCGGCGGCAAACCAACCGGAAACCACCAACAAAGCGAAACCTCCTACCGAAAAAAATGGGACGAACTCGGGCTTCATAACCCCCATCAGGCAGCTTGGTTCGCTGGAAGAGGTGGCCTTTTGTGAACAATGTGGTTATACGGCGCTTCGGCCTTCGGGGCGGATCGGTGGTCGGCCAAGCAAGCCAGTGCCAGCAGCTTCTGTGCTTGTCGGTCTTGTTGGTCCCACAAGGGGAGGAGAGTCGCTGTCAAAGCCTGCCCAGCAGCAAGAACCGGTCCGCTGTGTGCCTACGCCCGGTGCCAGAACCATTGCCGAAGTAACCAATTTTCTCAAAAAGCCCGCCTCTCAATTTTTGAAGACCCTTGTTTATCTGGCCGACGGAAAGCCGGTGGCCGTGTTAGTTCGCGGTGATCATCAGGCCAGCTCGCCCAAGATTTGTCGAGCTTTTGGTATCAGCAAACTAGAAATGGCCGATCCAGCCACCGTGGAACGAGTTACCGGCGCACCCCTTGGGTTTTCCGGTCCGGTGGGGTTGAAAGAGCGCATTGCTATGTATGCCGATTGGGACGTACAGTGGGCACAGAATGTGATCGTTGGGGCAAATCAAGCGGATGCCCACTTAGTGGGCGTGTGTATCGGCCGGGATTTCGTACCGGATTTTTTTGCCGATCTCCGGCTCCCAATGCCCGGTGACCCGTGTCCGCAGTGCCCAGCCAACCTAGAAATTGGTATAGGTCTTTCGGTAGCCGAGGCAGCTTGTTTGCCGAAAGAAGCAAGCCAACCATTGGAACTCCGATTCCGAGACGCTCAAGAGCAGCTCCAGCCGATCTTGCTCCATCGCCTCCAACTAGACCTTGTACGACTTTTGTGGGCAACGGTTGCAGTACACCATGACTCCCAAGGGCTTGTGTGGCCGGAACGGTTTTCGCCATGGGACATTCTGTTAGTGTGCCTGGCTCCGGAGGATGAGCTGATACGGAAGGCAGCAGAAGAGCTTTACCACCACTGGCAAGCGTCGGAATTGGAAGTGCTATTGGACGATCGGCCGCTTCGGCCTGGGGTAAAGTTTTACGACGCCGATCTTTTGGGTGTACCATGGCGGGCAGTGCTGGGACCGAAAAATTACCAACAAGGACAGCTAGAACTCAAACACCGCCGCACCGGCCAAAAGCAGATGATTCCGTTGGCTGAAGCGGCCTTCGGTGTCGTCGAAAAAGTACGCAGCACCAAACCCTCTGCATCGGCATAAAGAGCCGACTTACTGCTCGCCATCCATCTAGCCGAAGGAATTGGCTTCTATTGTTTCTCATTAACAGTAGTTTAACCGAGTAAAGTAACTTACCTCTCCCCGGGTTGCTCCGCATTGCTCTTATCTTGGCATGGATAGCACTATTTCCCAGCTCGCTTACTTGCCAGCCAAAATCTCTCCGGCAAAAGGACCGAAATGGAAATTTCGTTTACAGAAAAAACTTAGGAACCCTGCATAATTCAGGGGAGATATTTTTATACCATTTTGGTCCTTTGCCCCGCTAACCCAATACATAGGACTGCTAGCATTGTTACTACCTAATAACTCGGAGGTATTCGGGAAGAAAGAGCCGAATTGCTATAGAATCAAAAGTCCATAAAGTTCACTCTATGGCCAGGTTTGCCGAGGCCTCCAAAATCCTTCACCCATCAAATTTTTGAGAAAATACCGTTCCTATCCCCTCTGACCCAAGAGATCCGATGGTAGCCCTGGCAACACCCTACATGTAGTAGGAACCTCTACATAATTCGGGAGAGATATTTTCATAACATTTGAGTTTCCTCCGCCTCAGAGGCTCTTCTAAAATGGGGATTTGGCTGGTTTCCCATGGGTTTTGGCCGACCGGCTCCTATCCTCCAGACTCCTTCAAAACAGGAATTTTGGAGATTCTGAGGAATTGAGGAAGGGAAACTCCTTTCATCATGAAAATGCTTTTTCGGAAAGCCTCTCAGATCCAATTATATTGGGTTGCTAACACTGTTAGCAGTCTAGATAGAGTAGGTGTTGGGGTGGGCAACCAAAGCCTATCGAAGCTAAAGTTCATAAAGTTCACTGAACGTTCAGGATTATGCAGAAGTTCCAGTAGAAGTCTAGATGAGGGGGCCATCATGCCAGTCGAGTCAAAGATTCAGATAGTTCACTATATGTTCAGGATTTTCCCGAGGTTTCGAATTTAAAGGCTCTTTCCTGAAAAGCTCTTTCCTGAGAAACGGGAAGCTTTGCTTCATTTAGCTGAATAATTGGAGTGTTTCGATCGGGAAGGAAGCTTCAGGTACCTAGGCCCAGTTGCCGAAGTAGGCCTTCAGCAGCTTGTTGGGCGGTGTGAATGCAGTCAGGCAAGCCGATGCCTTGATAGGCGTTGCCGGCCAGAGCAAGACCAGGCAACCGCTCTAACCGCCGCCGGATTTCAACCAGCCGGTCCTTATGACCGACGGGATACTGCGGCATACTGGCCGGCCAACGGGCAATGAGTTCCAGAGAGGGTTGGCCTTGGATAAGGAGCAGACGGCGGAGTTCCGAGAGGACCACCTCCCGTAATTGCTGGTCGTCTAAGTCTAGTAGTTCTGGGTGTGCGGCGCCACCCAGAAAGCTTCGTAAGAGGACTTTGCCCACAGGAGCTCGATGAGGGTATTTGCGGTTAGAAAAGCTGATAGCAAGCAGGGGGCTATTTTCTTTAGCGGGGATGACGGCTCCCATGCCATCCAGTGGATGGCCGACCTGAGCCTGGTCGAATGCCATGGCGACAATAGCAGTGCCTGTGTAAGGGATTTCGGCCAGAAGGCGTGCTAATGGCGGATCGACTATCTGCAGAAGCTTGGAGGCCGCATGAGCCGGTACTGCCAAAAGAACTGCATCGGCCGAGAGAACATGACCGGCCTTGGGGCCCCCAAGCTGAAGCTGCCATGTTCCGTCCGGCAATCGGTGCAGGGCTTCCACCGGTGTTTGCAAGTGGAAGGTGCCATGGGGTAAGGATCGGGCTAATGCTTCGATCAAACTCGAAAGGCCATCCCGTAGGGTAACAAACATGCTGTAGCGGGCGCCGCTTTCTGGCGTGGCTGCTGGGGAAGCCCCTTGGTTGACAGTCCCAGTGCGGGTGGTAACTGTTTGGTCCAAAGTCGATTGTCTAGAACTTCCGCTCTGGTAAGTACTGAGCGAGTGGGCAGCCTGGAAACCGGCATCCGAAGCAGAATCGCTTTCTAGAGGGGCGGAAGGGGATCCGGAGCTTGGTTCGACGGTGCCGGATCGTCGCTGTCGGGCCAAGGATCGCATGGCCCGGATCAGACTGCCATATTGAAGTTCCATCTGACGGAATCGGCCCAGGGTAGCCTCCAGGCTGAGTTTTTCCAAATCGGCCCCATACACGGCGCTAACCAACGGTTCGATAAGTCGTTCGTAGGCCTGCCGACCAAATCGCCGTCGGGCAAACTGCGCCACACTTTCATCCCCGCCTTGCCGACGCGGAGGTAAAAAATATTCCATTGCTGCCCGGAGTTTGCCTAGGGGCGTTAGAAGCGGCGTTACCACTAGCGGCCACCATCGGCTTGGGGCCATCATAAGAAAGCCTTCCGGCAACGGATGGAGTCGGCCCCGATGCACGACAAAAGTGCGTCGGCAAGCGGGATTCGTTTGGACCAGTTGGTCCGAGAGCCCAAGGCGTCCACATAACTCTAAGGCCCAAGGCAGCGTAGTAATAAAGTTATCGGCACTTAATTCAATCTGATACCCTTGCAGATGGATAGTTTGGATGACTCCGCCCAGACGATTCTGGGCCTCTAGGACCGTCAGTTTGCACTGAGGGGCTAATTCCCGAATCCGATATGCAGCCGACAAGCCCGAAATGCCAGCGCCGACTACCGTAACCTGCGATAACGAACCGGAACCTGCTACTGCCAATGGGCGATCCCTCCAACTACTACTCAACCGACAGGACAGCAAAAAGTTAGGGTTGCCCTAGGACCTGTAAACGAGCAGCGCGAAGTGTATTGCGCATCAGCATGGTAATGGTCATCGGGCCGACGCCGCCGGGGACGGGAGTAATTTTACCAGCCACTTCCCGGACAGCTTCAAAGTCCACATCGCCGACCAATTTGGGTTTGCCACTTTCCGTGGTGCCGATGCGGTTGACCCCCACATCAATGACCACGGCGCCGGGTTTTACCATATCGGCGGTAACCGCTTTCGGCGATCCGGCAGCGACGATCAGGATGTCAGCCCGGCGGGTATGCTCGGCAAGATTTCGGGTCCGCGTATGGCAGACGGTTACTGTGGCATTGGCACCAGGCTTTTTTTGCATAAGCATGACGGCGATCGGTTTTCCGACAATATTGCTTCGACCTACCACCACCACATCGGCACCGTCGGTCGGGGTACCGCTGCGAAGGATCAACTCCTGGATACCTGCCGGCGTACATGGTGGAAAAATTTCTTCCCCGATCAACAGCCTACCAACATTCACTGGATGAAAGCCATCCACATCCTTGTTCGGATCCATGGCATAAAGCACTTGGCTTTCCCGAATGTGGCTAGGCAGAGGCAATTGCACCAAAATGCCATGCACCTGGGGATCCCGGTTAAGCCGATCTACAAGCGACAAAAGTTCTTGTTCACTTATAGTGGCTGGTAAGGTATGCTGGAAGGATAGCATCCCCAGCTCTCGGCAAGTTCTGCCTTTGGCAGTTACATAGGAGACGGAGGCGGGATTGTCACCCACCAGTACTGTAGCCAGTCCGGGAGTTACACCGGTTTTTTGAACAAACTCAGTGATTTGCTCTGCTAGTTCTTGCCGGATGGCGGATGAAATCTGTTTACCGTCTAAAATCTCTGCAGGCATCAGTAAAACCCTTCTCCATAAGGAACTATTGCCTGTTTGCATGATTTAAAGGAAATATTTTGCTCCTCTTGGCTTATCCGCACTCTAACCCGAGATCTAGAGTTGGTAGCCTTCCTAATCCGGATTACTTCATTTGGCGGAATGGCTACCATTTTCTCAAAAAAGCTCGGAGGGGGAAAGGACCGGATCTGAGGTGATCTTGGTTACTCTATGCCTATCCGCAAAACTTCATCTAGAGGGGGCAGGTCGGCTAATCGGCCGGTTTGGAGGTGTTGGCCAGTTTGTTCAAAAGCCTGTTTGAGTGCCTCGGCTATTTCGGGACATCGATCGGCCACATTATTCACCTCCCAGCGATCGTCCGGTTTGACGTAGAGCTCCCAGCCTTCCTCTTCTTCTAGGGATTCGGTAGTTCGAAGATACCAAGCTGGGGTGCGGATGGCTTGCTGGCCGTCGGGATGAACCAGACAAATCCGGTCTCGGACCGAGGTGATTTCTTCTCGCACAATCGGGGCAAGATCATAGGCAGTCGGCGCTGGCGGATCCGGAGCCAACTGCCACCAACCGAGCAGGGTGGCCCAAAGATCGGCCGGTTCTACTAGGGCTTGGCTACGGGCCGTTGCCCCTAAGCCGTCCGGATAAATCATTATCCACGGTACTTGGACTAGTTCGGAGTAGAGAGCTTGGTCACAGGGACCGACCCGACCATGTTCGCCTAAAGGATATCCCCGAGCCCCCAGCAGCACCCAAAGCAGTTCCTTGTCCAAGCCGCTTTCGGCTAAAAAAGTGGCCAGCCCTCCTAGGCAGGCATCCAAAACGGTTACCTGCCCAGCATAAGCAAAGCTGTAAGCTAACAGTTCATCGGGATCAGGGGCGGTATGCCAGTGTTTTTCTGGGGGATGAACGCCCTGATAGACAGGCGGATCGCCTTCTTCACGAAAACTTTCGCGCAACTCCACCGGGGCGTCCCATAGGCTGCCAAACCCGCTCCAATGGCACCAAAGCAAAAACGGACGCGGCGCTTTTTCCAACCAATCGACCATCTGCGCAAAACAACGAGCTGTCTGTGTCTGGTCGATCGTTTCTGCCACCCGCACTTCTGCTGGAGGATCGACAAGCAGCAGTTCGGCAAAATCCTCTGCCAATCGGCTTCGGGCAAGCAGCAGCTCATCCGTCAGAAAAGCGGTATGGATGCCGGCGGCGGCCAATCGTTGGGCCAAACTGGGCCAATCCTCCGGCACCTCTCGGCGCCGAATGGCAGGCCAACCCTGCCACCAAGCCCGATAGAGATTTTCCAACGCCGGAGTGTCAAGGACAGCCTGGTCAAAGACAAAACCACGCGCTGCTAACCGGTCCAACTCCGGCGTGGGCAACCATGTGTTCCCATACGCTCCTACATACCCAAAATGCCAACGATCCACCACCAAACAAATCGCACTTCGTTTCAAGGTAGCCTCCCGTCAAACTCAGAATGAGGAACTTATGTATAATTCCAAGCAGATTATGTTTATACCATTTTGGTTCCCCCTCTCTTCAGCCCAATATATACAGTTGCTAGCAACGATAGCAAGCCAACACATAGTAGGTCTTCGATAAAAACAGTTCCTGCCTGTCGAAACAAAAATTCCCTAATCCCCGATATGTCCAAGGTTCCGCAAAGGTTCTAGTATTTTCGTCGATTCTAACATGTTATTCTTATTGTAAGGTGTGCGCTTGCAGTTGCATCTAGAGGATCAAGCATCTGGAAAAGGAAATCTAGCGATGAAGCGTTGGACCATTGCAGAGGCGGCCGGTGCTTTACGGCGGGGTGAGCTGAGCGTGCCGGAGTTGGTGGAAAGCTGTTTGGAGCGGATTCGGCGCTACGACCATCAGGTGGAAGCCTGGGTGATGGTGGATGAAGCAGGGGCGCTACAGGCGGCCCGGGCGGCTCAGCAGCAGTTAGAGCAGGGCCAGGACCAAGGTCCCTTACATGGAATTCCTGTGGGGATCAAGGACATTTTCGATGTAGCTGGTTGGCCTACCAAGGCCGGCTCCCCGCTCCGAGAAGGCCATCGGGCCGACCAAGATGCTCTATTAGTGGCTGCTTTGCGGCGAGCAGGGGCAATCCTTTTGGGCAAAACGGTTACTGTGGAGTTTGCCTGCTTTGATCCTCCGCCGACTCGCAATCCCTGGAGCCCGACGCTTTCCCACACACCGGGGGGATCGTCCAGCGGCTCGGCGGCTGCCGTAGCGATGGGCATGTGCTTGGCTGCCTTGGGCACTCAGACGGGTGGTTCGTTGATTCGGCCTGCCGCCTACTGTGGAATTGCCGCTCTCAAACCCACCTTCGGCCAACTGCCTCTAGAAGGAGTAGTGCCGGTCAGTTGGCGGCTGGATCATGCTGGTCCGATGGCTTTGTGCGTGGAAGACCTTTGGCTGATGTACCAGGTGCTTCGCACTGCTAAGCAAGAAGTCTCAGGTCCTCAGCAGTTCACAGTACCAAACCGACCTCCATGGAAACAAAAACTGTTGTTTTCCGAAGCGGCGGAAGCGGTGCAGCGTAACCTCTTTGCTCCGCAGCAGTTAAGCTCGTCTGAGCCTGGTTTGGAAAAACCATGTTCGCAGCAGTCTGTGGAGCAGGGACCATACGGCGAAAAACGAGGCTTGCTCCCTCCCTTAGCTTCGACGCAGGCCGACTCACATCAGACGCCGATAGAGGAACTACAGTCGTGGTATTTAAAGGTATTGGATCGGCCCCCGCGGTTAGCTCAGGTCCATGGCTTCTTTGCAGACCAGGCTGATTCGATTATCCAAAGGCTTTTTGACCAAGCCCTGCACAAGCTAGCAAAAGCGGGGGCGCAAATAGGACGATGGGATTGGCCGGCCGAATTTGCTGATGTGCTGGATCTGCATACCCAGATTATGGCGGTGGAGGCGGCCCTGTACCATCGGACCAGCTTCCTTCAACACCGCAACCAATATGGCCCCAAAATTACCGAGCTTCTCGACCTGGGACTTCGGATACCGGCTGTGGAGTATTTGTCGGCAGTGGATCGTCTTCTGTGCCTCCGGCACCAAGCAGCCGATTGGTTAGGCAATTGGGACGCCCTAATCATGCCTTCGACAACGACAACGGCGCCGGCCAACCTGCAGACCACCGGCGATAAGACAATGCAGGCACCCTGGAGTTGTGCTGGGTTGCCGGTGGTGGCGATTCCGTGCGGCCTGGGCGAGGACGGAATGCCCGGCGGCGTACAACTGATTGGCCCGCCACATCAGGAAGAAGCTCTTCTAGCAGTAGCCGGCTGGTGTGAAAAACAGTTTGCTTTCCACCACCAGCCGCCTCTATTGCAAAAAGAATAACGGATCACTGATCTGCTGTTCTTATCCCTGCAAAAGCAGGCATCCGGCTCAGCAAAAACATCCAAGAGGAATTTAGTCACATTTCACCGGAGTGGCGAAATCTGTCCTTGCTCTCTGAGGAATAGGCCCACATTGGCAATGGTAATGCCAGCTGAGGGGAAAGGTTGGTTGACCTCTCAGAGGTGCCTCAGGTTGTGCCCTTTGCCCCGGGGGCAGAAAAGAGAGAAACCCACTATCGCTCCAGATGGCTGAGGTGTGGTCAAAAATAATTCTGGAACCTCTGCAAAATCTTGAACATATAGTGTAGGAGCCTCTGCAAAATCCTGAACATGTAGTGAACTTTATGGACTTTTGATTCTATAGCCGTTCGGTTCTTCTATTCGAACACCTACTATCTATTGGGTGCTAACAATACTGCAGCTCTAGATGTTGTGTTAGAGGAAGGACATCCAAAATGGTATAAAAATATCCTCCTTGAATTATGCAGAGGTTCCTGTACTTTAGCAACTTCAGATTCTGGAGGCGCTGGGTTCTGCTACCCGAATACCTTCTATCTATTGGGTGCTAACAATCCTAAACCTATATATTGGGTTAGAGGAAGAGTAAACCAATATGGAAAATATCCCCTTTGAATAATGCAGAGGTTCCAATATTAGTTCCGGAGGATGCCGAGGTTTCTCAAAAATAGACGGCCCGCCGGGTAAAGGGAGAAGATTCCCGGCGGGCCAAGTTAGTCATGGGGCTCCCGTGACTGCCGGGGAACCCCTCAAGGGGAGGAGGTGCGAATCACAGCAGGCTCCAAATTGGGGGGGAAGCAAAAGGATTGTTTCCCCTGGCTAACCTACTAGGGGAGGATGCCCAAGCGTTCCTCTTCTTCTTCTTGGATGATGATGCGAGGGGTAACCATCATCATTAGGCTGGAAGTTTCTCGACCAATGCCGACGTTTCGGAACAGCCGATTGATATAAGGAAGTTTATTGAGCATCGGCACACCGAACTCCCGGCGTTGTTCACTGAGGCGTTTGATGCCGCCTAGCAAGACGGTGCCACCGTCCGGCACGCTGACCGTGGTCGTTACCGTCACAAACGAGAAGGTAGGTAACTGCACGGTGGTACCCTCCCGGCGAACGGTCCGAGAATTCCTGTTTTTGGTGTTGTCGTTGGGGGTTTCCTGATTGCCTTCGGAGGAGGACTCTTCGCTGCTGGTTTCGGAGCCGGTAAACGTAAACGTATTGACATCCTCGATCTTACTGAAGAAAGGCACTATAGTGAGTCGGACAAACCGCCGGTCGTTGGAAACTACTGCCTGGACGGTCAGGAAGGTACCTTCGTTCAGGATGACGATGACCGGCTGCTGGGCGGCTGCAAAATCGCCCACTACCGGAATCACACTGATAACAAACGGAGTTTGCGAAGTATCCGACACAAAGGCCTGCTGTCCGTTGAATAGGGTTACTTTCGGAGCCTGCAGGATGTTGGTCCGTGTATCGCCTTGGGCGGCTTGGATGAAGAAGAAGGCTTCGATTTCGCTCAGGATCGCAAAGCCGATCTGAGCGCCCGGATTGGCACCTGCAGGAAAGCCGCCAAATTGAGGAATGGTCAGCGAGAAACTATCCTGCCGAAACGGAATATCTAGGTCAGCTGAGAAGGTCCCTAGATTAATTCCCGCTCCGGCGGTATTCAGACCGGCCACAGTACTTTGGTTTCGCCGGAGATCTTGATCTTGGGTATTTCGGGGACGATCTTGGTCATAGGTTTGATTGGTGTATTGTGGGGGCACTGTAGGATCACGAACGCCGAAGATTTGACCTGGAAAGTCGTTGTTGTCGTTGATGTCGAAGTCAAAATCCACTCCAATCCGTTCGAAGAAGTTGTCGATCAAGGTAATGAATCGTACTTCGATGGTTACCTGCAGGTCTTGGAGCCGCCTAAGCTGTTCCAACAGATCCACGATTTCTTCGTGAACCTCCTGGGTTTGGCTGACGACGATACTCAGGTTGACTGGGAAGGGTTCGATGGAGCCAGGTCCCCCCACGTCGCTCCAGCTTTGAGGTTTGACGGTGGAGGTGATGAGTTTGATGAGGCTATCGAAGTCGGCCTGGACTCCGCCGCCCAGTCCACCTGGTCCGAATGCCAAGGGCAAGCCGGTCGTCGGCCCCCCAGGGGTTGCACCTGCGGCACCGCCAGTGGCTTGTTGCATTTGGGCCAAGATGGCCGGGCTGATCATCGCAGTATTCGGAGTACCGTCTCGGGTGGCGACCACGGCCAACGGCGCTGCGGCCCCACCGGCCCATGCAGGCATACCACCATAGCCCACTGCCCCTAATGCATCATGATAGGCTCCGGCCAAACCCATCCGAGGATTCGGCGTAAAGTTAGGAATCGGAATTACCAGATCGGCTACCGGATAGGTTACTGTATAGACCTCTCCGGAGCGAGCTTGTTCACTGGTGATCTTTAGTACCTCATCTTTGATCACATAACTTAGATGAAGCGGCTGCAGGATCAGATTCAGAGCACTTTTAAGCGAGACCTCATGCGTGAGGCTGATGGTAATCGGAGTATCTGTGGTAACGCCTTCTTCGGCCAAGCCCTGGGGATCCAAATGTAGGTTGACATCAGCCAGCTTGGCTAAATACTCCATTACTGTGGAGAGGGGAGCGTTTTTGAAATCCAGGGTGACTGGGGTTTTCAACTTCCGTTCGATTTCCAATTCTCGTTCTGAGAGGCCCCGACGTCGTTCGGCCAGATATTTGGAACGGGTTTTGGTTAGCTGAGCCCATTCTTTGGCGTCTGGGAAGACCAGCGGATTGCGGTCGCCGACTGGGATCGCCATGCTGGCATCCACCTCAGCCAACCGATCTACAAAAGATCGTTCTTTTTCTTCCTGAATCCGGAGATTGTTGAAGAATCGACGCACAAATTTGGATTGGGTGACCAACTGTACGGTTACCGGGTTATCCGGATCGAGCTCATAAGCCCGTTTAGCCACCACTTCCGCCTCGGCAAACCGCTGTTCATCCATCAGTCGATTATATTCATCCACCATAGCAGCCAGTTTTTGTTGGATTTCTAGTTTGGTCATCTGGCTGCGGGTAACTTCTTCTTGGAGGCGGCGATTTTGTTCGTCGAGTTCAATTCGAGAACGGTTTTCTTCGATGTATTTGCGCATCTGTTCGATATTCCGATCGATGCGCCGCAGTAGTTGGGCGCGGGCGTTGGCGTCTAAGCCTTGGGTGGTTTCGACACGTTTGCGAGTTTCTTCTAGAAGAGCCAACGCCCCGCGTGGATCGGTTTCCCGCAGTTTCAGGGCGTTGCTTTCCTGCTGAGCTACCTCAGCATGAATCTGCCGAAGCAGAGCCTGTTGCCGGGCTACTGCTTCGTCGATCATCGAGCCGCCCGGCGGCGAGGGCGTGGAATACAGTTGCAAATACTCTTGCAGCCGTTGCTGAGTTACCGGATCCAGTTCATGACGGTATTGTGCTGCTTGTCGGAACAATCGAATGGCGGTCTCGGTATCCCGATTCCGCAGGGCTTCTTCGCCCTGACGGAAGAGTGTCAGGCCAGGGCTGGAGCCAGCTTCTGGACCGCTGCCTCCAGGGGCTGATGCCCCTGCCCAGATATTCCGAGTGGTATCTTGTCGAGGATCATACAGGGCATGGCTGGCGCGTTGATGGTCATACGGACCAACCGCTGGACTGACAGGAAATTGTCCCGAAGCCGGTTGCACCGCCCCACGCGCTTGCCGACGCGCTTGGTCAATCTGCCGAAGCAGTGTCTCTGGTCGCGTCTCAAACGGGCCATAGGTAACCCCTAATCGGCTGGCTTCCAAAGCCAGTCGTTCGGCTTCCCCATATTGTTGCCAGGCAGCCAAGGCTTCCGCCTGTTCCAATAAAATCTTCGCATATTGCCGACGAAAGCCTTCCGACTGACGGCGTTCGGGCGGTTGCTGCATGAGCTCTTCATACTGGCGAATGGCCATCTCCACCCTGGCCGGAGAATCTTCATTCGGTCCATAACGCACATTCAATTCTCGAGCTTGCTGAACCAACTGGCTGGCTCGGCGCACATCGCCCAAGGCCAAAGCCCGACGAGCTGATATCAATAGCTCATCGCTGCGGGTTCGATCGCCGCTTCGGGCACTGGCATCATAGCCGGTTGGACCGGACAGGCCTGGCCGGTTACCCACGCTGCCAGCAGGAGGCGGGACCGGACTAACTTGATCGACTGGCGGAAGCATGCTGATGGAGTCATCGTTCGGCTCGGCTGCTGAGCGACGGGAATCTTCTTCGGCACTTCGACCGCGGGCTGCAAACGGATCGGTCGGCTCCGCCTCCGGTTTCCGGAAAGGTAGCGGTAATAACCCGCCAGAACGTCTGGCGGTCGCAGAGCGTTTCAGCTCAATGTCCCGGCGAACCCGTTCGGGGGTGTCGCCCAAACTCATCGCTCCATAGGGGACACCCAACCGCTCTGCCTGGGCAACCAACTGCTCGGCAGCCTCCAGATCGTTTTCTGCTAAGGCCGCTCGGGCACGCCGCAGCAGCTCATCGGCCTGTGCTTTTTTGTCTGCTGGCGCTCGGTCTGGTGAACCGACTTGCGTTATCCCCCATTGCCCTGCCACCCAGCCCAGGGAACTTGGAAGGGTTCCGGCTTGGGTTGTTGCACCCATTAAACTCATCCCTACCAGCACTAACCCAATCCACATCCATCTGATGGCTTTCAACACAGTTCTCCTTTCCTTGCCCAGGATGAGACGACCTTATCAACCCATACCGATATTCCGCTTGGGGAAACGAATCGGCCGATCTGGCCACACAAAATCCCCAATCCTCTGATTTGGCAGAAGATTGTGTACCCTAGAGACTCATCCATAGACCGGGCCGATCGCCCCGCCAGAAAAGCTTTCCGGAACACTCGCACATGCACTCAGGTAGAAGAGCGGGCGGATAAATACCTAATCCCCATCCCAGACGTCAAGGCCAGTTTGCTGATTTTCCAAAAGATTTTTCCGGATGATCTTCCGGAGTGGTCCTGCCTGGAGAAGCAAGTATGGTGATGCTCGTAACTTATTTTTGTATAACTAGTTATATTACCTGTCCCACTTCCCACTTAAGGGGGGTATTGTTGGGCTTTAAAGGCTCATATTATCAGCCCCATTCCGTAACCTACCCAACCTGCAGGGCAGTAGAGTTTTGAACCCCGCTTGCCAGCTTTGCCTAGTCTGGCAGGAAAGTTTTAAAGAAACTTGACTTCTTTTTGTAACTTCTTTTATGTCAAGGCGTTAGGTTTTGAGGATTCTTTGTTCTGCAAATTTCCTAACTCCAAGATTGTCAGAGGGTTAGGATATCCCAAAGAGGCTGTACTCTGGAAATTGGCAAAAGTCGAGATAAGCAAAAGGGGTAAGGAAAAGGAAATTGAGGCAAAATAGAGAAGCAATCAACAAAGGCTCTGGAACTTTTCCGGCAAATGGATCCATCTTGCCTTTGTTCGAGGCTGAAAATCAGGAATTTCTACTTGCGACCTTTTGCTTTTTTGCAACTTCTTTTATTTCAAGGACTTATGTTTTGAAGATTTTTTGGTTTAGGAAATTTTTAATTTTTAACTTGTAACAGTTCGGCCGAGTGGAGTAACAGCTTTGGAGCCACAATTTGGGGAAAATGGGTAATTTAGGAAAAGCGATTCCTACTCTGGGAAACATTGTGAGAGTTTTTTGGAACCTCTGCATAATCCTGAACATAGAGTGAACTTCAGGAAGCTTTGAAGCGGTGGGGATTGGCCCGCTTCATTTAACGCCCTACTATATGTAGGTCGCTAGCAGTGCTAGCAACCCTATCGATAGGTTTGAGAGGCAGGAGACTAAATAGTGCGAAGACTAATAAATAGTGCGAAATCGTGCGAAGATGTCTCCTTTGAATGAAACAGAGGTTCTTACTGCTTTCGGAGCAAACCACCCAGAAGGAGCATTTTATGCAGGAGCATTCTATAAGTATCAAAAAGCCGATTCAGGTTTGTATTCATGGGGCGGCTGGCCGAATGGGACGCCGCTTAGTGGCTCTAGCAGCCGAAGATCCACAACTGCACATCGTGGCTGCCTTGGAAGCCCCGGACCATCCCCAATTGGGAACAGATGCGGGCCGGGTGGCAGGCCTGGAGCCGATTGGCGTCGTGCTGTCGTCGGAGCTAGGTTCGGCTAAGCCGGATGTAATGATCGATTTCTCTGTTCCGGAAGCGGCTAGCCGGGTCATCCAGACCTGTCTGGATCAGCAGATTGCCTTGGTCTTTGCCACTACGGGCCTTACCCCAGAGCAGACAGCCCGCCTTCGGGAAGCAGCTCAACATATTCCGGTCTTGCAGGCGCCGAACATGAGTCTTTCGGTGAACTTAGCCATGAAGCTTGTGGAACTGGCCGCCCAAGCCCTGAAAGACCACGATGCGGATGTAGAGATCATTGAGCGGCATCATCGGTTCAAGGAGGATTCGCCCAGCGGGACGGCCTTAGCTTTTGGTCGGCTGATTGCCGAGCAGATGGGGCAGAACCGGCATGTACACGGTCGGCAAGGTCGGCCCGGCCGCCGAGGGCACGAAGAGATCGGCTATCATGCGGTCCGGGTGGGCGACGATCCAGGCCAACATACGATTGTCTTCGGCATGTTGGGCGAACTGCTAGAGATTACCGTTCGCGCTACGAGCCGGGATTGTTATGCCCGGGGGGCGTTGGCCGCCGCCAAATTCCTGGCCGGTAAACCCCCCGGCTGGTACTCCATGCGGGAAATCCTCGGACTGTAAATCCTGGCGGGAAAGCGGCGGGGAACCGGTTAAAGACTGGCCATGGCTGCTCAAGTAAGGTAGTCTAACGATAAGCCAGTTTTCGGTGTTTTGGAGAGTACGAATTGCTTTCTAGATTTACAGAAAGGGCAAGCCTGATGAGTTCGGTACGATGCACGAATTGGTTGGTAGTTCTGATGGGAGTCAATCTGCTGGGGGGCATAGGGGGTGGAGAACAAGGCCAAGCCGCCGAAGGGCCGAAACATCGTAAACTCTCGGCCGTGCCGTTTACCCAGGTCAAGGTGCAGGACATCTTCTGGGCTCCCCGAATCGAAACCAATCGGAAGGTATCTTTGCCGCACAATTTCGCCTGGTGCGAGCAGACGGGGCGGATTTCCAATTTCGCCAAGGCGGCCAAACTAATGCCCGGTCAATTTGAGGGCATCTATTTCAACGATTCCGATGTGTATAAAGTGTTGGAAGGGGCTTCTTACAGCCTGGCTGATCTGCCAGATCCGGAGCTGGAGAAAAAAGTCGATGAGGTAATCGCTAAGATAGCGGCGGCCCAGCAGTCGGACGGTTATCTGAACACCTACTACACGCTGAAAGAGCCAGGCAAACGATGGACAAATCTGAAGGATATGCATGAACTTTATTGTGCGGGGCATTTGTTCGAGGCGGCCGCCGCTCATTACCGGGCCACCGGCAAAAAGACGCTGCTGGATGTAGCGGTCCGGTTTGCCGACCATATTGAGAGCATTTTCGGCCCGGACAAACGACGCGGCGTGTGCGGCCACGAAGAGGTAGAACTCGCCTTAGTGAAACTCTACGAAGTAACCGGCCAAGAAAAGTATTTGAAATTGGCGCACTTCTTCTTAGACATCCGGGGCGACGAGGCCAAACGCCAAGGCAGGGACAATCTCTTTGGACCGATGTTCCAGGACCACAAACCGGTCCGCCAATTGGACGAAGTGGTCGGTCATGCGGTACGGATGATGTATTTAGTCTGTGGCATGGCCGACGTGGCCGCTTATACCGGCGACGAAGGATTCATCCAGGCCTTAGATCGGCTGTGGAAAGATTTGACGTTGTATAAAATGTATATTACAGGTGGCATTGGTGCCCGCCATGCTGGAGAGGCGTTTGGCGATCGGTATGAACTGCCCAATGCCAGTGCGTATTGTGAAACCTGTGCGGCGATCGGTCTGGCCCTTTGGGCGCATCGGATGGCCCTTCTCCATGCCGACGCCCAATACGCCGATGTCCTGGAACGAGTATTGTACAACGGTTTTTTGTCTGGCGTATCGTTGAAGGGAGACAGGTTCTTTTACGTCAATCCTCTAGAATCGGCCGGCAACCACCATCGGCAACCGTTCTATCCCTGCGCCTGCTGCCCAACCAATGTAGTTCGGGTGTTGCCTTCGTTGCCCGGATATGTGTATGCCGTGGGCCCAAAGGATCTGTATGTGAATCTGTATGTTGCCAGCCGGGCAGAGATTTCCTTAGCCGGCTCCAAACTGGTGGTTCGTCAGCAGACCCGATATCCTTGGGAAGGCAGGGTGGCCATTACCCTGGAGCCGCAAAAGGAAATGGATATTACCATTCATTGCCGTCTGCCCGGCTGGACCGAAGGCCGACCGGTCCGAGTCCAACTCGACGGCCAACCGGTAGAAAAACCACAAGTGCAAAAGGGTTATCTGGTCTTCCGGCGGAGCTGGCAGCCGGGCGACCGGATCGAATTGGACTTCCCGATGGAGGTGGATCGGATCGAATCACATCCATTGGTCGAGGCCAACCGAGGCCGGGTCGCCATCCAACGCGGGCCAATCGTCTATTGCTTTGAAGCCGTGGATAACGGCGGCCGAGTCCGCAATATCCAATTGGCCCGCCAGCCAGAGTTTCAGCCCCACTGGAAGCCGGACCTGTTGGGCGGGATAGTAATGATTTCGGCCAAGACCCGAGATGGCCGCACCGTCCGGGCCATCCCCTATTACGCCTGGGACCATCGAGAAGCTGGGGAAATGATCGTCTGGGTCCGACAAGATGGCAAAACCAAAAAGCCCAGGACGGATGATCCGAGTTGGCAGGGTCGGCTCTATCGGCCGTTGGATCCGGATAGCCTAGGCCCCTCGGAACCGCTTACTCTTATGGAAATGGCCGAGCCGTCCGCCTCCTTCGTCGGGGTAGGTGTACTTTCAGCTCTCAACGACGGCCTGGAACCGAAAAACTCCTGCGACCACGACATTCCGAGATTTACCTGGTGGAACCACCTAGGCACCAAAGAGTGGGTCCAGTACGATTGGTCGGAGCCCCAGATCGTCCGGGCCGTGGAAGTCTATTGGTTCGATGATGAACCCTTGAAGCGACACTGCCGAACCCCGCAGTCTTGGCGACTTTTGTACAAAGAAGGCCAAGAGTGGAAACCGGTTCTGACCAAGGACTCCTACGGCACGGAGCCGAACAAATACCACCGGGTGCAGTTTGAGCCGGTCCGAACACGCGCCCTTCGGATCGAAGTCCAGCTGAAACCCAATTGGTCCGGCGGCATTTTGGAATGGAAAGTGGAGTAAACATAAAATTCCGCTAAATGGAACCCCGCCTGTTCAGACGCTATATTCTTGGACGGCGTTGGGGGCAATTTCACCTGGTTGGAGAAAAAGGTTTCCGGTTGGGTTGTGTGCTAAAAAGGTGCGGATTTTTCCGTATTTTTCAAAGTTAACGGGCCGATTCTGCCGATTAGCTAAAACAACTTCGCCACGTCCTCCATATACAGGCGAGACCAGGAAAGCCTTTGACACGTTCCCAGGGGGGACTACAGTCCGGCATGGGCGCGCAAGCGGTCTGCCGGACTGTTTTTTTTCCGCTCCGCGGTGGCAAATGCTCTTTAAAGAACCGGACAGTGGCAATCCGCTAGCAAACGCTCGGTGGCATCTTAGCTCGACTTTTGCCATTTCTCTTAACTGCTATGGCCTTCAGAAGTTACGGCGAAACCTCTTTTTGTTCGCCTAATTTCCTAACTCCAATAATGCCAAGGACTTAGAGTTTTCCCCTTTCGAGCAGGACGCCAAAAATGGTGAAAGTCCGACCATGCTGTGCAGGATAAGGAGTTCAAAGTTTAGTGAACGGATAATACTTATCTGTAACTCCTTAATGTATAAGAACTTAGAAAAAGCATCTTTCTTCTACCCGAAAACCTTCCGGAGATGTTTTCCAAGGGGTTTTTGCTCTGGCCTGCCAGAGCACCCA
>JANXAQ010000066.1 GCA_025062105.1 Thermoguttaceae bacterium | reverse complement strand
TGGGTGCTCTGGCAGGCCAGAGCAAAAACCCCTTGGAAAACATCTCCGGAAGGTTTTCGGGTAGAAGAAAGATGCTTTTTCTAAGTTCTTATACATTAAGGAGTTACAGATAAGTATTATCCGTTCACTAAACTTTGAACTGCTTTTCCAGGATTAGGCCCGCCAAGGGCGGCTGCGTTTGGGATTTTCAGCCAGGATTTGATTGAAGATACGTACATCATCGGCGATCTCGAAATCGAACATCCCAGCCAAGATGAAGTCCGCACCACCCCGAATGGCATATCGAAAGGCATTGGCCGGCGGAATGGCTCCGGCGGCCATCACCTTGAAGGCAATCCACGGCTTCTCCACTTTCTCCATCAATTCGATGGTTTCTTTCGGATGGCTACACCAGTAGCCAGGGATTTCGGCCGTAGGTCCAGTAATCTGTTCTGGTTTTGGCCCGGTGGGATATTGGTGGTGGTGGAGCGTTTTGATGTAGAAGTCGGCGGGCACTTTCAGCCGTTCGCACTCTTGGATAACCCGGAGGTCGTGCGCTCCGACCCCACAGAGTAAGCCTTTGGCTTTGACCAGTTCGACGGCCTGACCGATTAGTTCTGGTTCCCCTTCGGATACCAGGGCGTCGGCCCGCACACCCCAGATATAGATGGCGTCGGTGCCCACATCGATCATTTTTTGCACTTGTTCCTGAAACTCTTTGAGGCCTGGCTTCATTTCCGCCGTTGGGCAGATAATCCAGTGCATCCGTCCACCGCGATGGTGCCGATACTCCTTGAGCATCTCCAGCACGCCTGGGGCTGTGTGGATGACCAGGGCGTTGATGCCGTGGCTTTCCGCCAGTGCCATCGTCTGGAAAATTTTTTCTCTGGTGTTGTAATGCTGAGTGAGAGTATAGACATAGCGGAGGTCCCGGCTGTGGGTGTAATGAGTAAGCAGGTTACCGCCCAGAAGTAATCGGCCTATCTGAAGGTGGCCCAGTTTTGCTTTTGGCACTTGCTCTTTGGGAGACTGAGGTGTTTGTAGAGGCGGCGGCTCCTGGCAAGGGGGTAAAAAGGAAGTTTCTTCGGCCGCTCGGCTGTGAGGGGTATGCCCTGCCACAGTCGCTACCAAACCGGCAGAAGCCAAAACAGACCCTTTGACAAAATCTCGGCGAGTACAGCTGGGAACCATTGCTCCTCTCCTAGTCTTCAGACCGAGAACCGTCCGAGGAGGACTCTCTTATGCTTTTCCTCAGCAGATCGAACAATTCGCTCAGACTTTTTCCTTCTCCTTCGGAGGGTTCGCCCAAGCCTTCGGCAATTTTGATGTCTTCCACGAATTTTTCTCCCAAATCTTGCGTGAGCAAGGGACCCACAAAACCGATCCGTTGGCTTTGGGTATTCGGGGATTTCAGTGGCGGGAGAGAAAGAAGGATAGTCGAACCGCTCATGGCACGAGCGACACATTGATGCAGTCGGCGTCGAACCAAGGCTTTGGCAGCCGACTCGGAAAATAGGGCCACTCCAGTAGTCATCCGTTTCAAGGGACTGGATACGCTATTGACCGCTCGGAGGAATTCGTCGATATAATACCGTGCTCGGGTCCACATATACGAGCGGAAAGGCATATTCGTGAAAACCATGTCTGCAGAGATAGGATCGAACCACACCTCATCACAAGGAATGCCGTTGGCCGCTTCTAGGCCAGGCAGAGGGATCCGATCGAATTCTCTGATGAACACACCCGAGGTCCATCCGTATTCTGCCGCCTCCATCACCAAAATCCGCGTTAGTGGTTGTTCCAGCCCATGCAACGCTTCTGCAAAGATTTCTTTCACAGATTCCACTATCTGCTCGTGCCGCACATGCATATAGCGAAGGAGCCAGTTTGCTTGTTCTCGCAGATAGATCAGATTATCCGCTCGGTCTCCAAAGGCTTTATCAAACCCCTTCTGCCGACTGAGTTCTAAGATGTGGTCTGGACTGCTATCCGGCGGGATATCTTCGATAAATCGAATGCCGGTCCCAGAATCCTGCAATACTAAATTCCAAGGATTAGGAAAGCTCTTGAACCGTTTGAGAAGTCCCGGAGCATGATCTTCAAACCACTGCTCACAGCTTGCACAGAAACAGGTCAGTTCCAGTTTTTCCTCTTTGGCGCCCATGGGGAGCAGATCCACCATATCCAAGGCTACCCCGGCAAGTTTGCCGGGGGTATCTTGGGTAGCTGCCATCGCAATGTCCACACCGGTTCCCAGAATCGCCCCGATCAACGCCCGGCTTGTAGGATTGCAAACGCACAAGGCATGAGAACTGTCGCCCACAATATCCACAATATGCAGGGGAGCAGCCCGCACAAACTCTAAGGTGGGGTTCAACAGCAGATAGATATCCAGTCCCTGCTGGGCAAATAGGTGGACGACCTGGTGGTAGTCTGTCAATGTATCGGACACTCGCGCATAAGGGGAAAAAGCCTCCTCTACCCCCTCCACCTTGAACAATAGGCCTTCCGGATGGGCCACCGGTAAGACCACACCATTCGGCTCTAAACCCCATTGCTTCTTGAACCAGTTTTTAATCTCAGAAGGTTCTATATACCTTAAGAAGCCAAGGTGGGGGATATCCACCAGATTGTTGCCTGCGTTTTCGGTTAGTAGCCGTTGGATCCTAAATTGTCTAGGCATGGCACACCTCCTCAAAAAAAAGCTCTTCTCTCCTCACATCTGCTTGGACGAACGGTGCGGTGCTTTCCCGCAGAGGTTTCCCGAAAAGAGTGGCTTTGGTCTCTTCCGATGCATTTTGGGGACCGGCATCTGCAGGAAAAGCCCTACCAAACAGGACTTTTCATTGGTTAAGAAGCGATCTAGGAACTTATTTGCATCATTCCAGGTACGGTTCGCTACAAGCCTCTACGTGCAACTTTTTTCATTGGTTGTAACTTCTTGTATTTTGTATTTCTGTACGTCCGCCGAAGTTCCTCTGATAGGGGGGCCAAAAGGATTATCTCTCGGCTGCTTCCTTGCCTCGGCTGGGAGCGAAAGATTTCCAGACCGAGCAGCCCAAACCGGCTCCTGCAACTAAGGCGCGATTGCCTCGTTTGGTTTGTTGCCTGGCTGAGTGTATCCGGCAAAAAAAGGCTGCAACAGGTTTTCCCTCTGGTAGGCCAAACCTCCTAACATCCCCCACCCTAGAGGAATGTTTAGGAAAGTACAGTTATTTCAAAGAATGAAGATTGGAGGATTCTTTGTTCAGCAAATTGCCTAATCTAATAAAGGTAAAATATCCAAAGGAAGCTTCACCCTAGAGATTGGCAAAAATTGAGCTAACCTCGACGTTTAGCATTTTCCCTAAGTTGCTTGCCTTCCTCTGTTACAACGAAACCTCCTATGTTCTCCTGTTCTCCCAATTTCCTCACTCCAATGGCCACAAGCAGTTAGAACGGGTGCGGCTGAAAATCAGTGGATTAATTGGACAATATAGGCTATAGACAAAACCAGCTTCGCCCCTAGCAAAGCTGCTCTGCACAAACACCTACCCATAGAAAAAACTCCTTTAGTTCCTTCCGCAGATAGGGACCTAAAGTAGTTCGAGCAACTCCTGGCCCCTGGAAAACGGAGCCTCTTGGCCTGTGAGGGGGCGGTTCGATGATTCAGCGGGCTAGCTATGGTCGCCAAATCCCCTAAACTGGCCACAAAACAATCAGACCCACCCGTTAGAAGATTGCTTTTTCAGACCGAAGCAGGCTCTGTTGAAACCCTTGCCGGTCGGAGGCCTAAACCCACCAACACTGAAGAAAACTAAGCAGTATGCGCAAAATCTCCCCAGACTGCGGCAGTCTTTCAACAGAGCCCCCAAGCACAAATGGCAAAAGTCGAGCTAAGAGGCCCTCCGGAAAAGGTATTTCCACGAAAAAAACACCTTACCCTGCCTGAATATTCCAGAATCCCCAAAATTCTTCTGTTTGAGGAGCGTCGAAGCACGTACTGGTCAGACTAAATACCTATGCGGAAACATCCAAAATTTCAGGAAAGCATCTAAAAGGGGTTCCTATTCTCTAGTTCTCTAGGGATTCCTATTCTCTTCTCTTTGCCAAAAGAACTTCCACTACTACTCTGTCTAAGAGAGTCTGTGTCTAGAGAGAATCGTTTCCGTTGCCGCTCAAAAGAAGAATCCCTGCAAATCTCCCTGCTTTAGTCTCTCCAGTGTCTCCGGAAGGGCCTAAACCGTCCGATCCGAAAACTCTTTCTAGCAGCAATCTCCTTTGCTTTCCAAACTCGGTCCCAAAAAACTTTGCGAGCCTTCCGCCTGATGAGAACCTCAACACAATCGACTCTAATGAACAATATACTCCTTTTGAGTTTCTTATGTCAACCAGCTGGGGGAAAATTTGGGTAATTCTTCAAGCTCATGGAGAAGCCTCTCGGGCGATCTCCGCGAAACCTAGGCTTCAGTTTATCAAAACCTGGAGGAAAAAATCTGGAGAACATTTCAGCCGAATGAAGACCCGCTTGATTAATGTGAGGAAAGCCCTTCGTGTCATCCCCGCTCGCTCAGGAATAGCCTAAAGGGTATTGTTTTGTCCAAACGGGCTTCCTCTACTTCATTTGGGTAAAGGGTTGTAGCCAATGTTTGGGGGGGTAGGTTTTTCCCATTCTCTTGACATTTTCGCGAGGAGGTTTTACATTAAAAAAATTGGTACAAATCTTTTCCAGGCAAGGAGTTTTCCTTTTGGAAAAGGTGGGTGGGTATTGTTTAGCGGGGTGGAAGATTAGCGAGATCCAAGATATGAGCCTAATGCTTGGCATCCGGAAACCGGAGTTGGTGGGGGTATTGGTGGCGACGATTCTTTCCGGTGTTTTGACGGGATGTGGGGGCAGTGGTGGGAAGTTGCCGCCGCTGGCTCCGGTGTCCGGCAAAGTAACCTTAGACGGCAATCCCCTCCCTCGGGGTACGGTAACTTTTATTCCCGACGAATCCAAAGGTACTAAAGGTCCTGTTGCGGTGGGGCAGATCGGGCCCGACGGCCGATTTACTCTCCAGACGGCCCAACAGTCCGGAGCCGTCGTCGGCCATCATAAGGTCCGCATCCGCTCCCGCCAAGAGGCCAAAACTCCTCAAGAGGAAGGGAAAGAACCCTCTTTGATCCCAACCAAATATGAAAACGAAAATACCTCCGGATTAAGCTTTGAAGTCAAAGCCGGACAAAAAAACGATTTTACTATTGAACTCCGCTCTCGGTAAAAGCGGGAAAAACCTAGTTTTTCCTAATGCTGGGGTCAGGGGATTTGCTTTTTAGTCGGGACACGTTGGGTGTGGGTATTACCGTTTGCGGAAGGAGGGTGGTGCGGATGAATCCAGGAAACCTCAAACAGTTCTATGGAGGTTCCATTGGTGCTTCTGCCACTCGGCGTCGAAAGGCAGAAGAAAGGGCGTTTACGTTGGTCGAACTTTTGGTGGTCATAGCGATCATTGGGATTTTGATCGCTTTGTTACTACCGGCCGTTCAGGCGGCCCGGGAAGCCGCCCGACGGGTCCAGTGCACCAATAACCTCAAACAGATTGGCCTGGGGTTGTTGAATTACGAAAGCGCCCGGAGAGTCTTTCCGCCGGCGGAGATCCATGCCCGTGCAGTGCATGGCTCTTGTCCCCATTGCTGTTGGAATTGTTTCATCGGCTGTTGGCAAAACCTGATCTTCCCCTTTGTGGAAATGCAACCGCAGTATGATCGGTTGGAGTTTGGCTTTACTCCCCAATACAATTCCGACCGAAATGTGGAAATCATGCAGGGGGAATATCCCCTGTTTCTTTGTCCCAGCGATCCCTATAGAGGCTTAACCACGGTGTGGACAGGGGGGACGAGAGACCAAGCACGTATCTTGCACTATTTTGCCGTCCACGGTTCTAACGAAAACTCTACCCTCCGGCATCCGGACGGCACCAGTTGCGGGACCTACGGCCATTGCAACGGCCATGACGGTATCTTCTTTAACGACTCGGCCACCCGCATGAGCGATATTACCGACGGCACTAGTAACACGGCGATGGTCTGCGAAGTCTGGGGCCGAAAGTACAAGAATCATCAGGGGCCCGGACCGGGTGAACAAGATCGTGGTGCAGAATCCAGTAGGGGTATGCACGTTCACTCCGCCGTCTATTTTGACTATACCCCCAATACCTATCGGTGGAACCCCTGGCATGCCAACAGCTTCCATCCCGGCGGCGTCAACTGCGTGTTTGCCGATGGTTCAGTCCGCTTCATCTCCGATAGCATTGACCTAAACACCTTCAAAGCCATTTCGACCATCAACGGCGGCGAAGTGGTCGATGGCTCCAAATTGCCCTAACCGCCGTCAGCGCAGACATCTCCTCCGTAAACTCTTGAAAGTGCGGACATCTGGCCCGCATTCCTACACCGGATCGCTTCGTGCGCAGGGATGACACACCGGCCCGTTCAAGGGGCAGTTATCGGTTTCATGCTATTTGCCGAAGTCTTTTTTCCAGCGGGCTAGCAGGTCTTCGGGGCTGCCGCGGAGAAAGTATAGTCGGCTGAGGACCGATCGGGTTTGGCCGGGTGGAATCTCTGGCCACGCCGGGTGGGCGTGCAGGCAGGAATAATGGGCGTTGCTGCCCACGCCGATGCCTTCGCCGGTCGTATGGGCGACGAGCCACTGCCCATCCCGACTCCGGATGAATAAGAAAGGATACCGGATCAACGGTCCACCGGCTGGAGCCTTTTGATCCGCAGCGGCTACCCCCCAACCGCCATGCAGGGGTTCTCCGCTTCGCGGTGCAATCGGCATCCGTAGCATGCAGGTTGGGCCGTCATCGGTCCAGACAAACGAACGCACTCGTTCCGGATCCACAAAATAGGGCGAAGGATGAATATTTAAACAGGTATTCGTGAATACCCGCCGCCACGGC
The DNA here is from genome assembly GCA_025062105.1 of Thermoguttaceae bacterium. Lineage (GTDB taxonomy): Bacteria > Planctomycetota > Planctomycetia > Pirellulales > Thermoguttaceae > JANXAQ01. Next base: position 18,248 of record JANXAQ010000066.1, on the reverse strand, counting down.
TTATCGGTAAGATTCCTAAGCTCTAGCTTCAAGACCACCACATCGGTACCAGGCTCCAGGCAGACCCGTAGTTCCGCTTTACCCGGAAATCGGCAGATATATTCGGTTACACCGTTTTCCAGCTTTTGCCATCGGATGCCTTCGTTCGGTTCGGACCAGCCGAGGGCCAATTCGTCGGCCTGTACTTGCTCCGGCACATTCATACCGAAATGCCCTTCCGGAAAAGCGGGCACAAAAATCTGAGCAAAGTGTGCCCCTTGGATGCCTTCGACGCGGATCGGTTCTTTGCCGGCCCGTTCTGTGCGGGGACCTTCCACTGCGGGGATCGGCCCTGCCGTAGCTTCCAAGGGCGGCAACGATTCTGCCGGTTTGCCTAACTGGGCTGGACCAGCACAGCGAAAACCAAGCCAAGGATGCATTCGGCTCGTGTGGGCGGAAAAGTTCCGGGCCGCACACCGATAATTGTATTTCTCCCGGATGGGGAGACCTGCTCCTTTGATCACATACCAAGCCCACTGCCGCTCTGGATCCGGCGCCTGGGAAGGTGTACCGGTCCATTCGGCCACATTGCCGCATAGGTCCAATACTCCATACGGACTGGCCCCGGCTGGATAAGCGCCGACCGGATGGGTCAAAAGTTGCGAGCGGGGCTGGACCGGGTCTTCCATTCGGACGACATCCGGCCGCCACTGGTTGCCCCATGGATACTGACGTCCATCAGTACCACGGGCTGCCTTTTCCCATTCTGCTTCGGTCGGAAGTCGCAGACCTACCCACTGGGCATAGGCCTGGGCATCGTGCCAATTGACCCACACAACCGGATGATCGGCCATACCTTCTGGAAAGTTTCGGCCCTGCCAATACGGGGGCGGCCGATGACCAGTAGCATCCACAAATCGCTTATACTGAGCATTAGTTACCGGAAATCGGTCGATGGCAAACGCCTCCACATAAACCTTCCGCTGAGGCGATTCGGTCAGAAAGTGCGTCGGATGCACTCCATAGTGTTTTGCCAGCGTTTCGGCTTCCTCTTGGCTGGTTCCCATCAGAAACTCCCCTGCCGGAATCAGCACCATCTGATGCATCTGGCGGGCATGTTCAGCGGCCGGAGACAGTTTCTGTTCCGCCTCTGGCATACTTAATTTCCCCTCAGCGCCTGCGGTCGTTAACCATAGGAGAAAAAACACCCTATACATCACTTTGGCTCCTTTCATAAAAAGGTGCTTATTCTCCTCCTTGTGTAACTTAAGGTTAGGAAGTAGGCTAGAGTGAAGAGGCAAAATTATCATTTCCGGGCAGGGGTTTCAAAGATTTCGTCCTCGTAACATTTCAGCCGAGTGGCGAAACTGCCTCTCCCCTGAGGTGGGAGAGGCCGGCCAGCCGGAGGCTGGCCGGGTGAGGGGGTACTGAGCCGCGCCCGTGAGGAAACGGCTTTATCCCTGCCTCCACCCTATTTCCCCCTCACCCTAGCCCTCTCCAGGGGAGAGGAGATTTCGTCCCCTCTCCTGTTGACGCGGCGGGGAGAGGGGGAAAAATAGGGTTACTCCATTCGGCTGAATGGTTACCCAGATTTTTTTCCCAGTGTTTTGATGAACTGGAACCCTGCTTTCGCTCCCGATGACGCCAGCGGCTTCTCCATTCGGCTAAAATGTTACTGTGCATCAAGGATTGGATATGGTGGATCGGAAGATCGAAGAATTGGTGCGGCAATTTCGGCAGCGAATGGAAACGATGCTGGGGGGTTCTCTGGAGGTGATTTTGTATGGTTCCTATGCTCGGGGCCAGGCCTCCGAAGACTCGGATATCGACCTTCTGGTCATTTTGCCCTACCGAAACAGCCAAGTGGAAAACCTCCTGGACGAGGCGGCATGGGAAATCGGTTTTCAGGCAGGAAAAGTACTTTCCGTAATTCCAGTAGGTAAAGATGAACTCCCTCTGCTTCAGGCTTCGCCTTTCTTCCAGAACGTCCAGCGGGAAGGAATTCTGATATGAAGGCGGAGCAGCAGGCTTTGATTCGGTATCGGCTGGAAATGGCCATTGGTATCTACACATCTTTTCGGACCCACAGGATGTTAGGGGAAACTGGGCGGCCAGGCCACAACATCTTGTAGAAGAAAGTCGTTATGTAGATACCAAGGGAAATGGCCGAGGCGGTTCTGGCCGACGCCCAACTGCTTTTGCGCCAAGGGGGAAGCGCCTGGAGCATCATTAACCGAGCCTACTATGCCATGTTCTATGCAACGGCGGCCTTCCTGCTTTCGATCGGTCAAGGCTCAGCCAAACATTCCAGGGTGATCGCCTTGTTCGATCGGCACTTTGTCAAATCCGGCCGATTTCCTATGGAAATGAGTCAGTGGCTCCACAAAGCCTTCGAATTGCCTCAACGGAGCGACTATCAAGATATGGATCCACTTGAGCAAGATCAAGCCAGAACACTTGTCCAGTGGCCGGAATAATTTGTCATGCGGATTAAAGAATTTCTGGATTTGTCTCTTGCTTAAGCTGCTATTGGTGTTGGAATTGCCAACTCCATTGGCCTTTCCCTAGAAAGCCAAAAATCGAGTTTTCGCCGAGCCGGCGGAGTTTTAGTTGGCAATTCAAATAGGAAGAAAACATTTTGCGAACAATTCAGCCGAACGAAGCGGCAAACTGCCCAAACACACGAAACGGTTGAAAAAATCTTATTCTCGCGCATGCGGAAATCCAGGTTGTGTGAAATATTTTTCCTGGCCCCCCTCCTTACCCAGGAACGACAAGGAACGACCCTCCACTCGGCCGACGTGTTTCGGAGAAGGCATTTGCCGCTGATAGGAAAATTATGTTGAAAGATAGCCGCCTTAGTACGTCTTGACTTTTGGTATTTTTGTAACTTTTTTGTTTCAAGGGGTTAGGCTTTGAGGACTGTGTGTTTAGCAAATTTTCCCCCTTTCAATATCTTCAAGGGGTAGGGACCTCCAAAGGGAGTTTCACCCTGGAAAATGGGAAAGGTGGAGAGGACGTTATTTCATTTCAAGGAGATGGGCGGATGCTTTGGATCGCTGCGGTGGGGCTGACGATTTCGGCGGCAGGGCAACTGGTGTTTGCTGGAGTCGTTTTGACAGCACTGCTTGTTTGGGGCAAACCTCCTCCTGTGCTTTCAGTGGTACTTTCGGCTCAGGAGATCGAACGGCTGGACCCGACTCTGTTGGCGGCTACCCGAACGTTAGCTATCTACTTTCAAAGCACCTTGGCCAGCCTGGCTCTGCTAAAACTGGCGGTGATTTGGGGGGCGTTGGTTCGGCAAGAGCATTGGGCCTTGTGGGCTTTGGGTGGAGCAATTCTGGTGTCCCAAACAGGGGCGTTCTTTGCCGATGCGGCCATTGGCCATCGAAGCCTACCGCTGAATATTTTCCTGGCCACTGTTCAAATAGTCATGTGGGCTCTGGCCGCTGGCGGTATCTATTTTCCCGGGAAACCGGCTGGATAACAGTTCTTCGATTTTCGTAATATTTCCGTCCAGGGAAAAACTCTCTAGCCCTTTTCCAACAAAATTAGTGTCATTCCCGCGAAGTCGGGAATCCAGAAACAGCAAAGTTGGGGAAAACCTGGATTTCCTGCTTGCGGAGGAGACATTGCCCGATTCGGCTGAAATGTACTAATTTTCTCCAGCGATTTTTCCCTAACAGGCTGAAGTGAATCATGGCTTCGGCGGTTCTGGGAGCTTAGGGACGATTTCGGCTGGAGCAGCTTCTGGCGGTAATGGTTTTTCGCGGAGTGGGTTTGGTGTTTTTTCTTCGGCAGCTTTTTCGGAGGGGGGCTTTTCTCCAGCCGACTTTTCGGAGTTCGCCGACTTTTCTAATTTAGTAGGAGGGTGTTCCGATTTAGTAGGAGGGTGTTCCGATTTCCTAGAGGGCGTTGGAGTAGGAGTCGGTGTTTCGGGTATTTGCGGAGCCTCTATGGCTGCAACGCCTTGCCAGCCGCCGCCCAGTGCTTTGTAGATAGTTACCAAATTGGTAGCTACTTTGCCGCGGGATTCGGCCAGGGCATCCTGTTGCTGTACCAAAGCGCGCTGCGAATCCAACACCCGCTGGAAGTCGATCACTCCTTGCTGATATTGCAGCAGAGCCAGTTGCACTGCTTTTTCGACGGCTTCGGTGGCCCGGGTCAATGCTCGCACTCGTACCTGTTCCTGCAGAAAGGCGGTTATAGCTCCCTCAGCCTCTTCACAGGCCCGGATGACCGCCTCTTGATAACCTAGCAGGGCTTGCCAGAACCGGGCATCTTCCACCCGAATGGCATTGCGAAGCCGACCGTAATGTAAAATATTCCATCGGATCCCAGGGCTGACAGAGCCGGCCAAACTTCGGCCGTCGAACAGATAGGAGAACTCCTCGGCTTGGAAAGCCAGTTGGCCGGTGATGGCAATATGGGGATACAGTTCGGATTCGGCTACACCGATCCGGGCGCATTGAGCGGCTGCCAGTCGTTCGGCCCGACGCACATCCGGCCGACGCCGCACTAAATCTGCCGGAATCCCTACGACCACCTCCGGTGGGACCTGCGGAATCTTGCCGGGCGGGCCAATGATTTCGGAAATATCTTGGGGCGGCATCCCCAAAAGCGTACACAGCCGGTTTTCGGACACCCGCCGAAGCGTTTTGAGCATCGGAATCATGGATTCCGTATTGGCCAATGCCGCCTGAGCTTGTTGAACGTCCAACTCGCTGACAATGCCCTGTTCGAATCGCGCACGGGCAATTCGGAGCGTATCCCGCTGCAGTTGGACATTCTTTTCTGCTAGAGCTAGCCGTTCATCGACCATCCGAAGTTGCAGGTAGGTGGTGGCCGTCTCCGCTTGCAGCAGGATTAGAGCAGCTCGGCAGGCCTCTTGTTCGGCTTGCAGGTTGGCCTCGGCCGACTCAATCATCCGTCGAAATCGGCCCCAAAAATCCAACTCCCAAGCTAATTGGCCGCCAAGTGCCCATTCGTCAAACCAAAGCGGGATCATCCCTGTGTGTGCAAATCGAGAAAACGGCAGAGCCGTTTTGCTCATTCCGGTACGTTTATAAGCCCCCAGAAGCATTTGCTCCTGAGGCCCTAGGTAGCCGCGCACTACACCTAATTGGTACCTGGCTTCCAGGACCCGGAGGCCGGCAATCCGTAAGGGGAGGTTCTCGCGCTGGGCGGCTTCCACCAGCTGGACGAGTATGGGATCGCCGAAGACAGTCCACCATTGCCGGAGTTCTGGTTCTTCGGTGCGGATGCCCGGTTCCTGGTGGTCCCGCCAATGATCGGTCACTTCCACGGCCGGGGGAGAATATTCCGGCCCCACCTTAAAACCCTGGGCGACCCATTGCCGGAGGCTCGTCCGACACCCACCAGCCCCCACCAGCAACCCAATCAGGGCAAACCATCCCCACCAATAACCTATATGAGGGGGGGCAAATAGTATTTTTAGGGTGAACTGCTTTCTTCGGAGATTCCTTCCCATTCGTTCCCCTCCTTGGACCCTATCAGAATTCAGCAACTGGTTGGCAGAAAAAATAGGCAACTTTAGAAAAATGGGCAATTTAGGTATATTCCTGGAAATTAGTTTTTTTCAAAATAGGCTAATCTGTTGGCTCAGAAAACCCAAAAGAATCGGTATAAAAGGTACCTTTTGCCTCTTCGGCAAATTTTGAGAATCTCCTTGACATGAAGACCAAAAAGTCATAGAATTGACCAATGAGTCATCAAAATGGCTATATTATTCCGATAATGGATTGAAGGTCATTTTCAATAGTACTTTTCGGGAGGTAAGCCTCCGAAAAAGCAAAGCAAAGCAAGGTGGGATTTCTTAATCCGACTAGGAAAACTTCTTCATTTTTCCTATTTTCGCTGAATTAAAAGGGGGCCTGGATGAGCAACTTGGCAGAACGATGTCGTGAATTAGCCGCCTCGGCCATGAAGGATGGTATTGCTAACGCGGCTCTAGAGGTGTTACGGCAGTACGGCTATACCGGAATGACCATGGAGCGGGTGGCCGACAGTGCCGGGGTCTCCAAAGGAAGTCTGTATAACTACTTCCGCAATAAAGAAGAGCTCATTAGCTTTGTGTTTGAACGGATTGTCGAACCGGCAGTCCAGGAGAGCCAACGGATTATGGCTCAGCCGCTTGGGGCGGTACAAAAACTGGAAGCTATGCTCAGGATGCTTTTGGAATATTTCAGCCAGCATCGGAGTTTGTTTGATTTTCTGTTTCATGATGCAGCGATTCGAGAATTGTGCATGAATTCTCGGCGCACCAAGCATGATCTGGCCACCAGTCAATTTGAGAGTATTCTCCGTCAGGGGATGCAGGAAGGTGTCTTCCGGCCCCATGAAGCAAAGTTGGCAGCCGAAATGCTTTTCGGGGCAGTGATGTTTTTGATTGAACGGCAGTTGGAGCTGGGCGAACGGCGTCCTCCAGAAGAGCTGGTCCGCCATTTATTAGACGTATTTTTACATGGTATTCGTTTTTCCCCTTCGTTTCCAGCTGGAGCCGAGTGATGACGGTCAGCAATTGGCGAAATATTCTTGGTTTGGTAATGGTGGGATTATTGCTGGTAGCTGCTGGGGTGGCAGCGGTCAGTTGGGGTTGGAATGAGCGAGGGCCGGCCAGGCAGTCAGAAGGTCAGCTTACTGCAGGTCAGAGGCCAGCTAGGGGAGCTACTGAAGCCTCTGGTGCAGGGCAAGCCACTGCCAGTATGCTGGAGGACCGGCCACCGGTGCCGGTGATGCTTACCCAGGCTACACGCCGGGTGTTTGAGGAAAAGTTGAAGATTTCCGGCACCGTATTGGCCAAGCGGTTTGCCCTTGTCTCGGCCCGGATTCCCGGCACGTTAGACCAGGTCTTTGTGGATGCCGGTGATGTCGTCGAAGCCGGAAAAACAAAACTTTTCCAGACCGACGCTCTCAAACTTCAGCAGGCTGTGGCCATTGCTCAGCAACAGGTGGCCGTGGCCGAATGCGCCCTAAAAGAAAAATATGCCCTTCTGGAAAAGACCCGCGTGGCCCGAGATCAGGCCTTTGCGGACCTGGAACGATACCGCCAATTGCGCCAGCAAAATGCCATCGCCCAGCAAGTAGTAGAACATCAACAGGCACAATGTCGCCAGTTGGAGGCAGATATTCGGCATATTGAGACGTTGATCGACCTGGCCAAAGCTCAGTTGGAGCAGGCCCGCTTGAATCTCCGGATTGCCGAGAAGGATTTGGCCGACTCGTTGGTCGTTGCTCCCATTAGCGGCCGGGTGTCGCTTCGACTTAAGGAGCCGGGCGAAATGGCCGGCGCCGGCACGCCGGTGCTTCGTATCGAAGACGGTTCGCTGGTGGAAATCAGCGTGTTTGTGCCGGCCGAATACTACGACCGAGTCGAAGAGGGAAAAACAAAGCTTCGGGTCCGAGTAGGCCAGACTCTGCTGAGAGATTTGGCGGTTACTTATAAAAGTCCTACTGTAGAACCCCGACTTCGCACCTTTCAGGTCAAAGCCTTGGTCGAGTCTCCGCCGCCGGAAGTAGTGCCTGGCGCTCTGGCTCAGGTGGAAGTGATTTTGCAAGTACGAACCGGCATTGGGGTGCCAACGCAGGCAGTGGTCCAACGCTCTGGAGCCGACGTCGTCTTTACGGTACACGAATATCGAGCACGGGCACTACCAGTGCAATTGGGGTTGGAAATGGACGGCTGGCGGGAGGTGCTTTCTGGCCTAGACGAAGGCACTCCGATCGTCTCCATGGGTCAAAGTATGTTGGACGATGGGGTGCGGGTCCGCCTGTTAGAAGAGAAAGTAGAACAGAAAAAACAATAGCTGGAATGAAGCGGAGTTATCCACCGGTTGAAAAGTTATCAAGTGTCATTCTGGCGGAAGCGGGAATCCAGGACGCCTCTTTTATGCGACGGGAATGGGCGGCTTGCCGGAGGCAGCACGGCGGAACAGAGGCTGGATCCCCGCTTTCGCGGGGATGACAAAGCGGCTTCACCATTCGGCTCAAATGCTCCAAGGACTACTTGCCGGGCAAACTGGTGTTATTCCCAGGGTAAGCGGAAGCTAGAAACTATATATGCAGCTATAGGGAAGGAGGAAATTATAAAGTCCTTCCGAAAATCCAGACGTATTCCCTCCCTCAACATAAAACTAGCACAACCAAGGTTCTAACCGGAGGAAAACGGGATCTCCGCTTTTGCGGGGATGACAAACAAAGGGCTTCCTTTTCCGAGGAAGTGTTTTCCCAATTCTTCTAGGACGATCTGAGGGCAATCGACCATGATCCTTTCGGATTTTGCGGTGCGTCGGCCGGTAGCTACCAGTTGTTTGATCATTGGGCTGACGATCCTGGGCGTAAACGCCTATCGGAAGATGGGTCTAGAGATGATGCCCCAGGTGGATATCCCGTACATTACGGTAGTTACCGTCTATCCTGGGGCTTCGCCCGAAGAATTGGAATTGGACGTGGCCAAGCGGATCGAAGATGCTGTTTCGTCCATCGAAGGCCTTAAACATATCTCTTCGGTGTGCATGGAGAATGTGTGTCAAACGCTTTTGGAGTTTGAGCTGACGGTGGACGTAGATATAGCTGCCACGGATGTTCGGGAAAAGATTGATCTGATCCGGTCTCAGTTACCCGAAGATGTGGAAGATCCGATTATTCAAAAGTTTGATATCAACGCTCGACCGATTGCCACCTTGGCGCTGACCGGCACTGCTCCGCTGGACGAACTGTATGATTATGCGGACAATCAGCTTCGGGATCGGTTGAGCATTGTGGAGGGGGTGGCCAATGTGGATCTGATTGGCGGGGCGGAGCGGCAGGTACAGATCCTTTTGGATCGGGAGAAGCTGGCTGCCCGGGGACTATCCAGTATGCAGGTGGTCGAAGCGGTCAAGGCCGGTGTGCGGACCATTCCTTCCGGTCGGGTGCGAGAAGGCGGCATTGAATACTCCGTCAAATTCGACGCCGAATATGACGACCTGGGGCAACTGGCTAGCTTGGAGATTGCCAATCAAGAGGGCCGACGTTGCTATCTGCGAGATGTCGGCCAAGTGGTCATGGGCACGGAGGAGCTTCGGCAAGCGGCCCGATTGGATGGTCAACCTTGTATCGCTATTCGGGTGGTGAAAAAGGCCGAGGCCAATGCCGTCCAAGTGGTACGGAACCTTCGGCGAGCTGTCGAAAGGATCAATCGCGATCTGCCTGCTTCGATGCAACTAGTTTGGCTCCGGGACGACGGTACCTTCGTCGAAGCGATGAACCAAGACGCCTGGCTGAATGTGGCCGTCGGCATCGCCTTGACCGCCGGCATCTTGTTTCTGTTCCTATATGAATTACGCTCTCTGCTGATCGTCAGCATCACCATGCCCCTGACCATCGTGATCAGCCTATTTTTCATGTATGCGATTGGATATACGCTGAATACACCGACACTGATTGCCATTGGCCTTTCGGTGGGCATTTTGGTTACCAACTCCATCGTGGTTTTGGAGGCGATTATTAGCCGGTTTCAGCGCACTGGTGATCCGAAGGAGTCGGCTCGGCTTGGGGCATCGGAAGTATTTGTTGCCGTCTTGGCCAGTGCACTGACGAACGTGGTGGTGCTATTTCCGTTGGGGGCCATGCGCACACGGGTTGGAATGTTTATGGGGCCCTTGGCCTGGACCATGGTCATCATGACCGTAGTCTCGCTGGGGATTTCGTTTACGCTGACGCCGATGCTTTGTTCGCTTTTGCTTCGGCCGCGTCGGCCAGGCCGATGGTCGCCGCTTATCTGGATGCAGCAGGGTTTTGACCGCTTTTTGGCCACCGTCATCGAAGGATATCGCCGGATTTTGGGCTTTATGGAGCGGCATCGCTGGGCCGCTGGGGGGCTGATCTTAGCGGTTCTGGCGATGATGGCGCATGCCCTCTGGCTAGCAGGCCGACTTGGCACCGGCTTTTTCACCGAAACCGACCGAGGCGACTTGTATGTGCGCTTGGAGTTTCCCACCCGTTATGATCTGAAGACCACCATGGAGCGAGTCCTAGAAGCCGAACGACGACTGAAAGATCTACCGGAACTAAAGCATATGCTTACCTTTGTCGGCCGGGCTGAAGCCATCCTGGGCCAAACCAGTGAAGGCGTCTATCTGGCTCAAATCCAGATGATGTTCTCTCAACGCACCGAACGGCAGCTTACCATCTATGACCTCATGGATGAAGTCCGACGCCGAATTGTGCCGTTTCCCGACGCCAATGTCTTGGTCAGCATCCCATCGATCATGGGCGGGCAGGCCAACCCCATCGAAATGGAAATTGTTGGCCTGGATCTGAAACAGTTGGATCGGTTGGCCTTGGCGAGTTTGGAGACGGCCAAAAAGATCCCCGGTATCCTGACGCCGGACATTTCCGTGCGCCCGCCAAAGCCAGAATTGCGGATCCGGCCACGACGAGAAATTTTGGCCGATCTGCAAACCCCGGCCGTCGGGGTGGGCCTGACCCTGCGCGGCAACCTGGAAGGCCTAAAAGCAGGCACCTTCAAATCCCGACAGACCGCCCGCAACTACGATATTGTAGTGAAGTTCATAGAACAGGAGGGCAAAGACCAGGTGGCCAGTTTCGCCTTTCCAGGGGCCGAAGGCCACGCCCTGGTCCTGGCTACGCTGGGCCAGGTGTCCGAAGGCTCCGCACCCATCCAAATCATCCGCAAAGACAAAGAACGGGTAACCAAACTTACCGCCCAATTGGACCCCACGCTACCACTGGGAAAAGCTGTCCAAATCCTCAGCCAAGAGCTCAACACCCAAATGGCCTTCCCGCCTGGCTACCGATACCAATTCACCGGCATGTACGAGGTGATGACCGAAGGCTTAGGCGGGCTGGTGGAAGCCGGTCTGATTGCGGTACTTCTGGTATTTCTAAGCTTGGCTGCCATCATCGAATCCTTCCGCCGCACCTTCTTGGTGCTAGTAACCATACCACTAGCTCTGATCGGCACCACTTGGGCCTTAGCATTGGTAGGCAAAAGTTTCGAGATCTTCGTCGTCGCCAGCATCGTGATGATGATCGGCATCGTGGTCAACAACGCCATCTTGATCATCGACCGTTTCCAAGTTCTATTGGAGCAGGGAATCCCCCGTCATGAAGCGATGATTCAGGCAGCCTGCGATGAATTCCGGCCTGTTCTGATGATTACTCTGGCAGCGGTCTTAGGGATGGTACCTCTGGCACTGGGCCAAGGTATTGGCGCCGAACCCCGGGTGGGCGTCGGCGTGGCCACCATCGGCGGCATCCTGGTCTCCGGCATCCTTACCCAATTCCTGCTGCCGGTCATCTATGATCTCATGACCCGCCGAGGTACTCCACACCATTTGACTGCTCCAACCCACTCTTCTCCCTAGACGTCCGAAACCGTATCATAAAACCTGGCGACCATTCCGGCGAAAAAAGCCGTCTTCTTGTTATCCCTGCGCAAGCAGGTTAGCCCTGCGCAAACAGGGGATCCAGGCCCCTCTGAGCACCTTATTATGTCATCCCTGCACAAGCAGGGACCCAGGCTCCCTTGTGCAACAACTTTGTTCACCCAGCCGCTCCCCTAGGGCGGGAGAGGCCGGCTTCGCCAAAGGCGAAGCCGGGTGAGGAGGTTTTAGTGTTATTCCCGCTTCCGCGGGAATGACACTGGTGAACTTTCTCGGATGTGAAAAATCGCATCGTTGCGAATGGGGGAAAAAATGGCCTGCTGGTTTCCTCGAACGAAGTGTTGCTTCTTCCTAAAATCTGCTCTGGCGGCGGTAGTGTTGTTGGTCTTTTGGCCGGAGCAGGTAAGCTCGGCAGAACAGGCCCAATCAGCCGATCAATCACCTCCTGGGTATTTCGGCGTCCGGGTGATCGACGCTCAAACCGGCCGAGGCGTTCCGCTGGTGGAACTTCGTACCGTGCACGAAGTCTCTTACTGGACCGATAGTGCCGGTTGGGCCGCCATTGGAGAGCCAGAACTGATGAACCGGGAGGTCTATTTCCACGTGCGAAGCCATGGCTACACCCTACCGGCCGATGGATTTGGCTTTCGGGGAGTTCGGCTTTTGGTTCGTCCTGGCGGCCGGGCAACCATCCGGTTAGAGCGGCAGAATGTAGCTGAACGCTTATACCGCATCACCGGCGCCGGAATCTATCAAAATAGCTTCCTTCTAGGCCAACCCACGCCGGGAAATACCCCCCTGGTTCGGGCCGACGTGGCCGGCCAGGATTCCGTCCAGGCCGCCGTCTATCGAGGCCGAATCTATTGGTTTTGGGGCGACACCAATCGGCTTGTGTATCCGCTGGGCAACTTCCGAACCACCGGAGCTACCTCCCCTTTGCCGGGACAGGCAGGTTTTGACCCGAATGTCAGTGTGCCGTTGGAATACTTCACTGGACCGGATGGCCGATGTAAAAACATGTGCCCCTTTGAGCCTGCCGAAGGCATGATCTGGATCGACGGCCTAGTGGTTGTACCGGATCCCAAAGAGGGTGAAAAACTCATCGCTCATTATGCCCGGATGAAGTCGCTGGGAGAAATGCTCGAACACGGCCTGGCCATCTGGAACGACCAGAACCAAGAGTTCCGTCTGTGGGTTCGGTTTCCGAAGCAGTTGGCAAACCGGACGTTGCTGGGTCATCCGTTCCGGCATCAGGGATCACCGGATCCGGCCCGCTCGGCCGATTCCGAAGCCAAAGAAAAAGGCAAACAACCGCTCCCTTTTGACAGCGAACGGCCAGAATATATCTACTGCGGACTAGCTTTTCCGAACATTCGGGTTCGGGCCACCCTGGAAACCATTGCTGATCCGGCTCAGTACGAAACCTGGACTTGTTTGGAAGAAACGTCGTTGGGAGTACCGACGAAGGAAGATTTGGAGTTGTCAGGCGGTAAAAGTCAATCCAGCGGTCAGCTCCGGTTGCCCCTGGTCAAGCGGGATCCGGCCGGGAACCCCCTCTGGCGTTGGAGCCGATCTGCCCCGCCGATTAGCCCCGCTATGGAACATCGGCTTGTGCGGGCAGGCCAGCTCCGGCTTGAAGAAACCTACTTTTTGCCGGTGGACGTGCAAAGCGGCAAGCCGGTAGAAATCCATTCCGGCTCGGTGCGCTGGAATCCTTGGCGAAAGCGATGGATTTTGATCGGCGTCCAGCAAGGGGGCAACTCTTCGTTTCTGGGCGAAGTCTGGTACGCCGAGGCGGATAACCCGGTCGGCCCTTGGCGACGGGCCGTTAAAATCGTTACCCATGACCGCTATAGCTTCTATAACCCTGTCCATCATGATTTTCTGGACCAGCAAGGCGGCCGGATCATCTTCTTTGAAGGTACCTATAGCCACAGCTTCTCCGGCAATCCAACGCCTACGCCCCGATACGACTACAACCAGATCATGTATCGTCTCGACCTAGCCGACCCTCGGCTCCAACCCGCCCAGAAATAACCGGCCCGAAAATTAAACCGGGAACAGCTCAGCCGAGTGAAGAACCTCGTCTTTCCCGCACTGGAGGAGGCGATACGTGGCATCAGCGTCTCGCTGATGCAAAACGGCGGCAAGACGCCCCTGCTACGAAGCATTGGTATCTACACATCTTTTTCGGACCCACAAGATGTTAGGGTAAACTGCTCGGTAAGGCCATAACATCTTGTAGGAGAAAGTCGTTATGTAGATACCAATCGCTACAGAGGGGAGAGGCGAGGGATTGTCCTTCCGCCGTCCGCCCTCCGTCCTCTGCCCTTTCCGATATGGTTTTACCCCTGAAGTGGCAACGCACCTCGCTGGGTCACCATTTCGGTAATGCGTCGGATGCGATTGATATCGGAGCCGGGCATGGCGTTGTCGGCAATGCCCAGAATAAACGCCCGGCCTGGAGCAATGGTCCGAAACACCTCGTCCATGTAGGCCTCGAACTGTTCCTCGGTAAACGGCGGCTCCAGGATCACCGAAGGCACACCGCCCCAGATGATCACCCGGTCTTGCCAGGCTGCTCGGGCTTCAGCCAGCGTCGTGTGCACCATCGGGCTGGTGGCAAAGCACTCGACCATCCCAATTCCAGCCCGCTCGATATGTGAGAGAATTAGCCGGGTGTCGTTGTCCGCATGGAGCGCCACCATTTTGCCCCGGGCTTTGAGTAGCGGGGTAAGCTCCTGGTAATAAGGGAGGATATATCGCTCGAAGATCGGCGGTGGCGTCATATAACTGGACAAATGATTCCCATGCATCAAGAGCCTCGCCGGCGACTCCAGCATGTGCTTCCAGACGGTATCCCGCATCCGGTCGGTAAGCACACCTACCAGCCGTTCGACCTCGTTGGGAAAATCGTTCAAGTGATAGAACGCCTGATTGTAACCGGCCAAGCCGCGCATCCAATGATGAAACGGCACATCGCCGCAATTGACCATCGGGTAGCCGTCGTCGCCCACATCCCGCTCATAGGCTTCGTATTCCTCGTAGGCGGGCAAGTACTCGGTATGTTCGATGATGTACTCGACCACGGGATAATCTTCCCGCCGCTTGAGCATAAAACCCACCTGGGCGTCCTGGATGCCGCAGCGCTGCAGTTCCGGAGTAGTCCGATGCGTGGTGGTAACAGTGCCCACTGGGGCGAGGTTGCTCCGGCCAACTTTTGGGACGTAATAGAGGACAACCCATGAACCAGAAGCGTGTTTGGATTTGGCTTGGTTGGATTGGAATGGGTCTTGTGGTTGCCGCTGGCTGTGGGCAGAAAGGGCCGCAGACCTATCCGGTCTCTGGAACGGTTACCTTCGATGGTCAGCCGATCCCCGAAGGCCGAATCAGTTTTGTGCCCGAAGACGGCAAGGCGGCGCCGGATAGCGCCCCCATTGTGCAAGGCAAGTTTCAATTTCAGGTCAAGGCGGGCCGACACCGCGTAGAAATCGTTGCAGACCGGCCCACCGGCAAAGTAGATCCCGTCATGGGCATGGCCCCCCGAGAATCCTACATCCCGGCCTGCTATAATTCCCAAACCATCCTCCGGGCCGAGGTAACCCCCCAAGGCCCTAACCAGTTCACCTTCGAGCTAAAATCCCAGGGCCAGTCCCGCCCCTAGGAGCTCTACCAGCCAGCCGAAACCTCCCCCCCTCTTTTTGCTATCCTATATATTGGCGAAATAGCCGAACCTGGCTGATCAAAAAGTACACCAGCCAGCCGAAACCTACCGCCTCTTGCTGGACAGCCACTCTGGACTTAAAAAGAAAGTAACATTTCAGCCAAATGCCGCACTCTGTCATTCCTGCGCAAACAGGAATCCAGTTTTTTTCCTGTTAGTTTTTCTGGTTTCCCGCTGATGCGGAACAAGCTTGGACTGTCGCCTTCGCTAGAAATGCCTTCATACACCCTTTCTCGGTTCAACTAGGCAGCTTCTTCATTCGGCTGACGTGTTACAAAAGAAAAAACACCGGGCGGGAGGCTGAACTCCTAACAGGAAAATATATTCACTTATTGTTCGGAGGACAAATCCCATGGACCCAAAAGTGTTCCGACATTTGGAAGGAGAAATTTTAAAGGCTGTTCCACTCAGAAGACGCCTCGGCTGGATGTTCATTGGGGCGATGGTTTGGCTGGGCGGTGGGGTATCCGAAACGATTCTGGCCGAAGAAGCGCCTTTAGCCAAAGAAACCCCGCCAGCCCAAGAAAACCATCGGCCCTCGGTCATCCACATTACCGATCTATATCGGCCGCCGGCGGACCCGGACGATCATTTTGATCTGGTCTGTGCGTTTGCGTTGGCCAAGCAAGGGTATATTGACTTGGCGGCGGTAGTGATCGAAGCTCCAAAGCCGGACTTTGCCGGCGATCCGGATGTGATGGCAGTGGCCCAGTTGAATCGGCTCACTGGCTTGGCCGTGCCGGTGGTAGCTGGTATGCCCGCATCTGTTTCCGATCCTTGGAAGAAGCAGTCCGAAAACGGTACTCCGCTTACCGAGTGGATCAAGCGGGCCCTGCCGCCGGTGGTGCTGATTTCCACCGGATCCTGTCGAGATGTGGCTCAGGCAGCCAAGGAATGCCCCTCCGAATTGTTTGCTGGTAAGGTCCGAGCGGTGTATGTGAATGCCGGCCTAGGGAGTCCGGAACCAGCCTACCAATCGCCGCTGGAATACAACGTGGCCTTGGATCCAAAAAGTTACCAGGAGATATTTAGTCTCCCGTCGCCGGTGTATTGGCTTCCCTGCTTTGAGGGAACCAATACGGGCCTGATGTGGCGCAGCAGCCGACACGCTTCGCTTTACCGATTCCGGCAAGAGGAGGTTTTCTCCAAGCTGTCGGCGCCGGTGCAGAACTATTTTCTCTGGATGCTGGAGGCGGGTAGTGGGCCTGCCGGGGGAGGAAAACAGTCTTGGTTTTGGCAACATCCGACTCGATGGCTTCGGGCACTAGAGGGGCCGCCGGATCCGGACCTCTTGGCCCGTCATGGCCGGTCGTGGCGCAGTATGTGGTCCACGGCCAGCCAATTGCACGCCGCTGGCCTGACCGTTACCCGAGACGGCCGCCTGGTGCCGGTAAAGGAAGCGGGCGATTCGGCCGTATTCGATTTTGTGCCGGTGGAAGTCCAGTGCACGCCGGAGGGGGTAACTCATTGGCGGGAACTATCTACCGAGAGGTCGAAACCTGCTGTGGGCAAACCGCCCCAGTTTATCCTGCGGATTCTGGATATCCAGGCATACCCGACGGCCATGACCCGGACGCTGGGCAACCTCTTACAAGGGTTAGTAGATAGAGGGCCGGTTAGTAGATAGAGGGCCGAAACTAGAAGGTCGAGGGTAGAAGGTGGAAATCAAACCACCGAGCCGGGACCGGTAGGGAGTGGTTCACGCTAAGCGCGGTCGAAGGGGAAGGGGAGCACGTCGGCCAGGGTTTTGGCGCCGGCGGCGATCATGACCAGGCGGTCAAATCCTAAGGCTACCCCCACCGAAGGCGGCAGACCTGCTTCCATGGCGGCCAGCAGCCGGCTTTCTTCCGGCAGGGGGGATTTGCCGTCGGCTTGCCGAAGTTGGTTGGTACGGCGGTTCCGCTGGCGCAGTTCTTCAGGATCGCACAATTCATGGTAGCCGTTGGCCAGTTCCAGGCCGTCCACGAAGAGTTCAAACCGCTCGGCCACCGGCGGCGGCCCAGGCCGAATCCGAGCTAAAGCGGCCTGACTCGCTGGATAGTCATAGACGATCCACACCCCTTGAAGCTTTGGCTGGACACAGAAGCTAAGCAAAAGATCGAGCCAACCATCTCGGTCATCCAGCCGGAGACTTTCTGGGGGGCAGATTCCGGCGGCCCGAACCGCCGCTTGCAGCTCTGCCGCTGAAGCGTTGTGTGGATTTAAGCCAACCCACCGCTGAAAGGCTTCCGCATAGGTAATCTTTTGTACCGGTCCCCGACCTAGGAGGCGATCCGTCAATCGGCTTAAAAAGTCCATTCCTTCTTCCATGGACTGGCCGACTCGGTACCATTCGACCATAGTAAACTCCGGGTTGTGGAGGGGGCCGAATTCTTCGGCTCGGAAAACATGGCAGATCTGATAGATGGCCAGTTGTCCGGAGCTTACCGGAGAGCTCGGTCCGCCAAAGGCGGCCAGAAGCCGCTTCATGCAAAACTCCGGCGATGTCTGAAGCCAACGCCGCCCCCATCCGGGCACCTCCACCGCCAAGGGATCAATGTGCCGATCTACCACCGTATCGGCCGATAGCAACGGGGTGTCCACCTCCAAGAACCCCTCTTCGGTGAAGAACGCCCTTATTCTGGCAAAAAGCTCCGCCCGTAACCGGAGCACCGGCCAAGAGGCGGTAGGAAGATAGTCCTGTGGCCGAGGCATTTTTTTCTCAGAGGCTCTCCTGAAAAGCAATTTCCATGACGAAAGCCCCCCTTCCCCCCGAATCCACTTAGAATCCCCAAAATCCCTATTTGTAATACTTCAGCCGAATGGAGATTCGTTACTTGTCATCCCCGCACACGCGGGGATCCAAGCTTGTTCCCGCCCACACGGGACACCAAAATACCTAAACCCGAAAAATCCTGGATTCTTGCTTGTGCGGGAATGCCAACATAGCCCCCTCACCCGGCATTGCCTTTGGCAATGCCGGCCTCTCCCACGGAGGGGAGAGGCGGTAAGCAAAGTCGCGCCACCAGGGAGCCTGGATCCCTGCTTGCGCAGGGATGACAACCTAGTAGGGTGCTCAGGGGGTCCTGGATTCCTGCTTGTGCGGGAATGCCAACATAGCCCCCTCACCCGGCATTGCCTTTGGCAATGCCGGCCTC
>JANXAQ010000340.1 GCA_025062105.1 Thermoguttaceae bacterium | reverse complement strand
CGTTTGCCTCGCTGCACAAGCCGTCGCATCTGCTCCAGCGGCACAATCCCATAATGTCCAATCCCCCAGACATCCAGTGCCTCGTCCCAGTCGGGCACATGATGCCAGGTGCTCGCATAGATCGGAATGGCCGGATCCACTTCGTGGATCATTTGGCAAAGGGCTTTCATTTGGGCTAAGATTTCTGGCTGCCGGAAGAACGGTTCGTCGGAAATATAGAGCACAAACCTGTCGGCCCAACCTTTTTGTTTGACATGGTTCCAGAAAAGGCGAAGAGCATCTTGATACAAACGTTTATATTCCGGGAGGATCATTGCTCGGTCCACCTTTTCATACGGCGGCTGCCCCGGATAGGGCGTTTGTCCTCCTAATTGCTTAGGTGGATGCCCCCAACCGAAGAGATAAAAATGCCAAGGCATGTAACTGTGCCGAAGTCCAAGCCGGTTAAAGTACCAATCAGCTGCTTTATCAAACTCAGTAAAATCGGCTTCCACCCGACCCTCTTTGTACCGGAAGATCGGCTCCGGTTGGATGCTGTCCGGCTGTAAACGTCGTTGGGCCAAAAACTCCACGACCTGTCGGTAGGCCTCCTGCTCCGATTGGCCCCACCATTGCTTCCCAGGGCCAAACCGAACGTCATAAATGGCTTTCAGGTGCGGCTGATCGGGCAACGTGAAATTCCAAACATGCACCCGATAGGGCAATTCGGCTAATAGCAGAGGGTGAGCCGAGGCTGGCTCTTCGGGCGACCGGTGGCAGGAAGAGTTGACAAGAGTAGTTAACGGGAGTAATACGGCAGCGAAAGTGTCCGACCCCTCTGAGAAGCTGTCCTGAGCTGGGAGGTTAGCGTTTTCCGGCGGGTTTTCGGGATGGCTGGCCCGTCCAGCAAAACTCGAGACCACAGAGGGTTTGGAGATTTTGGATTCTCCCGGTAGTACTTTACTTGGAAGAGGCAAAATACTTTGTACGACACCCGCTGAGGAGCTCTCCGAACAAAGCGGTTGCCGATGGCTTTGGACGCATTTGATCTGGGGAAGGGGAAAAACGGACGTTTTGGAGAACCTGTAGGCATTCTCTGGGGTGGGTTCGGCCACCAAGCGGATCCAGCCTTGATACAGGCCCGGCTTAGCTTGTTTAGGCGTCCGGAAGGTAATCCAAATCGCCTGGGTTTGATTGGCCGGTAGGGACAACCAACTTTGCGGCAGTAAAGGGTCTGGCCAAAGCCCGGCAAATCCATCACAAGCAGGCAGTGTGCGAGGTACCTTCCGATGCCAGTGGGGAGCGGTACTCATGTAGTAATTAGAGGGGTAATCGACCGGCACATAGCCGACCACGGCCACTTCCGGCGGTGGAAGAGTTTGGCCCTCGGGGTTACGGGGCGGTTCCACCTCGAGCCGCACTTTCTCCCAGGCTTGCCCACTCCGGAGGGCCAATTGCACCGATTCCTGCTCGTTCCGAGCCAGAAAGACTTCTACCCCCAGCCTCTCTGTCGCCCCCAGAGTCCTCTGTTCGTCTTTGGCCGCTGGATTTTTGGCAAGATCGTTTTCCCCACTGGTCTTGGGCCGGGTAGGTACCGGAGGGGTAGGCCCCTTTAGAAGAACCTCCCGGCAAAACGGCTCCGGCGCCGGTTCATCCGGAAAAAGTTTCACCAAGGGATTGACCGGCCAGAAGGCAAGCTGCTTTGGCTTTAATGGACATCCTTCCATGGCTACAATCCGAGCTGGGAGCACTTCCGCCACCAAAATGCCGTCATACCACAGCTTGCCAAACCCATCAGTGGTCAGATGAACCTGCAAGGTAGCTGCATCTTCCGGCATGGCAAAGAGGGCCGATAGCAGAGTCCAATCGCTTGTGCCTTGGAGTGCTCCGCCGGTGGCCCGCATAGGATTGCTCCGGGAAAGGTCGCCGCTAGTAGTGCGAATATGCAAATGCACCTGGGCATTGCCCTGGTGGAGGTTTTCCGTGCGGATCCAGGCGGCCACTAAATAGGAAGCCCCAGGCCGAACAGCAACCGCCTGAGTCCAGCCCCGCCATGCCTTCGCAATGCCCGGAGGAATGTACAACCGGGCGCAGCGTTGACCAACCCCAGGGGCGCCGGGCGCATCTGTACCATACTGAACTTTTTGATTCTCGGGAGAGTCAGTTGCCTGCCAAGAGGAAAACGGCTCTGGAGCCTCGAAACTAGGATTTTTCAGTAGATTCCAGGCGCTCTGGACAAGCCGGGCGTAATCTTCGGCTTCCGGCTCCACCTGCCTCGGCTTCCCAGAACCTCCAGGAAGGTTTGCGTCCCTAGATGCTGCTTTTTCTGGACCGGAGAACGGTTTGCCGGAAGTGGTTGTGGCAGCTTCTACTCCAGGGAGGCAGGTTTGCTGTAGCAATAGGGTGGATTCGGCAGGCGACGTGCCGATCGGGCCGTAGTAGAGGTATCCGCTGAGCGCCGTTCGGCCCGGCAGCAAGACCTCCAGGAGCATCTGGTCTCCGAGCAAGATGGGTCGAGCTGTAGTCCGCGGACATACCCAGCGGAGGTTTTGGCGATCTAGCCGACCCGCCAACCGATGACTTAACGGAGAAATATCCACTGCGAGAAGGCCCGTGCGTTGCCGATCGGAAAAGTTTTCCACCCGAATGAAAGCCCGACGATGGGCTGGGAAAGCCTCGGTCACTGCCGCAGAGGGATCGACAGTTTCAGAGCTTGGCCTCTGTGGAGCAGCGGAAGGCCATTCGGCCGAGGGAGTAAGCTCCTGTAGCTGCAGTCGCTCCGGCGGAGATACCTCCAAGTGAAAGACTGGCGGGTCCAGAGCTTCCAATTCTGCCCGATCGAACCAGGCAGTACCTGTCCCCCAAAGGACAGTACCTACACTAAGCCGATCCGCTTCGGCCGGTATCCGAAAGTCTAACTGTACCTGTTTCCATTCATAAGTTCCGCCGCCAGCGCTTATCATGGGGGCCAAAAGCATCGGCCTCTGGGCATTGCCAATATGAAGATACCAGCCTGCATAGCCTTTAACCCCTTCGGCCCGTACCCAAGCCCGGAACCGGTAGCGAGCAGAGGGTTGAACTGAGATATTGAGCTGTCGGGTGGCAATCCAGGCAGGTGGTGCGTCTTCAGCCACGACAGTTTTCAAGCATCGGCGTCCAGAACGCGGATTTTCAGTGCTCCATTCGGTTCGATGTTGGACATCGGGCGGATCGTGGACCCAACCAGTCGGGCAGTCCCCTTCGCCTTCTTCCAGGTCGCCATTGACTAGACCCATCCGATCGGGCAGAAAATCCGGGACTTGGCCGGCCAATGGATTATCAAAATAGATCCAGTAAGTGCTCTTCCCTTTCGGGGAGCATTGGACGGGAATCAGTAAAGTAGAGCCAGACGGGATGGTTCCAGAACGAATTTCTTTCCCATCCGGAGCCAACAAGGCAAACAGGAGTTCCGTTCCATCGGCGGCTGCGACGCGAATCGCTCTAGCTTCGGCTCCGACAAGAGCGGCCTGCCCCGGGTTGGGTCCAATCCCCACTGGCACAGGCACTCCCAGCATGGGCCGGTCGGTCCGATTGGTAACGGTAACCTGCAAGCGGGCTTTCCAATAGCCGCCTCCGTCCAAGTACCAGCCGCCCTGCCACTCTGCCGCTGCTAGGTGCTTCCCGCACCCGATACCACTCACCCAGCCGATCAGAGCAAGCCAACCGATCAGGCGGGCCCAGCCCATCCAACCAACCCCACCCCAAAGGTAGGTTATCCGGAGATAGGCCAGGGGTCCTGATCCCCCGTCCGCCTCCCCGGGGAGAAAAATACCACTTTTCTCCCCGTCCAATCCGAAAAACCAGCACAAAACAGCTCCTCCAGGCCGAACCCTCGGATCCCAGACTGGGTTCCAAATTTTACACCTATGAAAATCCATAATCTACCCTCTCTAAAGCCTCTTGTTGGTAATGGGTAAACGTTGGGCTTTCACCCATTTCGTTATGAGGCCGCTTATAATATCTCTCCATTTAGCTCGGCTTTTGCCAAGTTTGATCTTCTGCCGAAATGGGAAAGTTCTAAGTCCTTGAAATTATTAGAGTTAGAAAAGGAACCACTACAAAATCCCGAACATATAGTGAACATTGTGGACTTTTGATTTCTAGTCGTTCCGTTGTCCTACCTGGATAGCTACTATCCATTGGGCCCTAGCAATGCTAGCAACCCTATATGTTATGCTAGAGAGAAGACAAGCCAAAATGGTATAAAAACATCCCCCTTGGAATTCTCCAGAGGTTTCCAAATTGTGTGCACAAAAGGAAGAATCGTCCTAACCCTAGATTAAAAAACAAGTTAGGGAAAATGACAAACGTCGAGAATTTGGAGACTTCTGCATAATTCAATGGAAATATTTTTACACTATCTGTGTCTCCACCTCTAACCCAATCCGTAGAGTCGCGAACACTACTGGCAATCTACATATAATAGGTGGTTAAATGAAAGGAGCAATCCATACCGAATCGAAAGTGCCTAAAGTTCACCCCGTGTTCAGGATTTTGCAGAGGTTCCTTGGTGTTTCGGGTGAGGATGAAATTCTGTGATTCAACTAGTCAAGATAGATCCTATAGACCTAGCGCCCGCAGAAACCAAGCTTTGCACAGAAACTACTTGTTTTCTTCTTCTTCTTGGATTTAAAGCCCCAAACTCCTTCCAGGAACTTATAGCCGGTGGAATCTAAAGATACGGCATTCCTTAGTTCTGCAGAAGCCAATGGGAGGCCGATTCGATGGGCTTGGGAAGGATCTATGTTGCCCAAATCCCCTAAATTGACTACAAAAATTCAGCTGCAACCGTTTTTCCTGGCTTCTGGAAAGGGGGGCTGGGGTGTTTTAGAATGGATTAGAATTAGAATGGAATTAGGCCATTTGGGTCGGCGAGGTGGCTAGTGGAAGAAGGCAGCACAAGAATTCCCTACCTGCGAAAAGCTCGCTGTTATACACAAGTTAGAGCTTAGGGCTCGGACATCACTTTAGGAAAATGCCGAAAGTTTGTTGAAGGAAATTGAATGGATCAAATAGACAATATAGACAAAACAGTTTCTGAACCCAAACACTTCCTGATCTTCCAAAAGATCTTTCCCCTAATGGTGTCATTTCTCCAAAGTAACGGTTAGCTTCTTTTGAGAAGTTTGTTATACCCCTAGGTGGGGCAATCGCTTTGGCCCATTGGGATGGGCAATCCATCCCAAAGGATGTGTATCATAGCGAGCTGCGAAAAGGAGGAGCGATTCGTCAACCCCAGTCTTCTACTGCTTTTTCCTGGGGAATGGATTGGCTGATTGGTCTTTCTAAACACTGCGAAACTCGATTGCCATAACCTATTAGCATTTCAGAAGTTATGATTT
>JANXAQ010000230.1 GCA_025062105.1 Thermoguttaceae bacterium | reverse complement strand
GTATTTCCTCTTGGTTCCTTTGGTGCCAGATGGAGAAACGTCTCTTCTGCATTCGGCTGAACTGTTGCGATTTAAATGAACGAAGGAATGTTTCGTTCTAACGACAGGAGGTAAAATCAGTTAGGAAAAATAGCAAAAGTTGAGCTTACAATCGGTCGGCTTGTTGGAGGAGGGGCGAAAGGACGAATCGGGCGGCCTGATCGACATGAGCAGGCAGAATCTGGTCGGCCGCATCCAAGTCGGCCACAGTTCGGGCTACTTTGGCAAGCCGATCCGTGGTCCGGGTGGAGATTTGCCGGTCAGCTACTAAACGCTTGTAATGTTGGAAGGCCTCTGGGCTGAATTGGCAATATTCGAGTAATTTCGCTGGGGGAATGGCCGCGTTGAAAGGAATTTCGGTGCCGGCAAAACGTTGGTGTTGGCGGTTTCGGGCCGATTGGATTTTCGCTCGGAGTTCCTGGGTGGTGGGACCGGTAGGGGCGGAGAATCGTTCATCTACCGAGACTTTGTCCATTTCGACGATCATATCAATTCGGCTGAGCAGGGGGCCGCTGATTCGGCTCTGATATTTGTGAACGGTTTCTAGTGGGCAAGTGCACCGATCCGTGCTGTAATAGCCACACGGACACGGATTCATGGCCGCTACTAGGGTAAATCGACACGGCAAGCGTACTCGGAAGCTCACCCGGCTGATAGTGATCGAACCGTCTTCCATGGGTTGGCGGATTGCCTCTAGAGTGCTTCGGGAGAATTCAGGTAATTCATCCAGAAACAGCACACCTAGGTGGGCCAAGGTGATTTCGCCGGGGCGCATGTTGGTCGATCCGCCGCCCACCAAGGCTTCTTTGGAGGCCGAATGATGAACTACTCGGAATGGCCGACGGTTGACAATCCGACCGTCTTCCTCCAGCAGACCAGCTGCAGAATAAATCCGGGTCAGTTCCACGACTTCTTCAGGCCGAAGCGGCGGTAAGATGCCGGCCATAGCATGGGCCAAAAGTGATTTTCCTTCCCCAGGCGGCCCAACCAACAGCAGATTATGTCCACCGGCGGCGGCGATCACGGCCGCCTCCTTGGCTGCTTGTTGTCCTTTGATTACCGAAAAGTCCGGCGCTTTATGCACTGCCGATTGAAGCCGCACCTGAGTCGAAAGCACATTTTCTAACCGCCGAGTGCCTCGGAAAAACTCCACCACCTCCTCCAGCGTGCCAACGGCGGCCACTTGGCAAGATTTTCTTTCCGGCTGCAACGAGATGACGGCACATTCTTTTTCATTGCCTACGGGAACGATCAAGGTTTGGAAGGGGCTGGCTGCCTCTGCAATGGACAAAATACCACGCACACGCCGGATTTCGCCGTGTAAACCCACCTCCCCGACCAGGACATAACTGCCCTCCACATGTTCCGGCAAATCGGGCAGGAAACCGGCAGCTTGCAACATAATGATTGCTATAGGCAGATCCAGCCAGGTGCCTTCTTTGGGAAGATCGGCCGGTGTCAAATGAATTTGGATGGCGACCTGCGGCTGAGGTATCCGCAATTTATTCAAAGCCCCGGCAATCCGATTGATCGATTCTTTAACTGTTGGCCGGGGCAGTCCACTAATATTGGTTACCGCTGTCCATGGTTGGGGACGTTTTAGGATCTCCATCGCCCGTGCTTGCACCTCGACCAGCTGCCCTTGCAACCCAACCACTACCCCGCCTACTAGCGAATGATCGCGATGCAAAAGGTCTTGAAGATGCGAACCGGCAATCAAAAGCTTCTTGGCCAATGCTAGGTTCTCCTAGAATTAGAAATTCCGAACACTTCCATTAAGTGGCCATAAAGTTCTTTTGAAACCCCGGAACTCGGCTTTTGCCATTGTTTGTAACTTCCTTTATTTCGAGGAGTTAGGCTTTGAGGATTCTTTGTTCAACAAATGTTCTCAGCTCGACTTTTGCCATTTTGGGCTTCCGCCCGGAAGAGGAATGCTCTAACTCCTTATGAATATCGGAGTTAGGAAATTGTATGGGCAAAGGACCCCTTACCCCTAACTCCTGGAAACACACGGAGTTAGGAAAAATGGCAAAAGTCGAGCTAAGAGGCTGTCCTGAAATTGAGAGTTGGTCAGTTTCTCATGGGTTTTGGCCGACCGGCTCCTACCATTCAGACTCCTTAAACACAGAGATTTTGGTTTGAGGCATTGAGGAAGGAAATCTCCTTTCATCATAGAAAATGCTTTTTCGGACAGCCTCTAAGTCCAATATTGTCAAACGGTTAGGATATCCAAAAGGGGCTGGACCCCGAAAATGAGCAAAAGTCGAGCTGCAGAATCTTCAATAAACAGAAATCTCTCGAAAATGTAAAGGAAGAACCACCGCAAAATCCTGAACATATAGTGAACTGCAGGAACTTTAGATTCGGTAGCCGGTAGGTTTTCCTACCCGTACTATCTAGCGGTTGCTCGCAATGCTAGCATCCCTAGATATTGGGTTAGAAGGAGAGTAAGCCACATGATATAACAATATGCTAATTATGCAGGGATTCCGGGAGATATTTCATCTCATTGGACTGCCCTTCTCCTCTAACCCTATCGTTATTAGCCCTCCTAGCAACTTACCTATAGGAGGTTGTTTGGCTAGCAGAGCTAAAGCCTATCGAATCGAAAATTCATAAAGTTCACTATAGGTTTCGGATTATGCAGTGAGCCTCTTTCCATTTTTAACCATTCCCTCAGATGGGCCAAGCCCTCGGGGGGATAACAAGAGTACTTTGGGACAGTAACACTTTTTCAGTCACAGGCAACAAGAAGAGTCCTCCTGAGACTTCGGCAGGAGGGTTCTTATTGGAGCCAGAGGAAGACTCCCAGGGCAGGGCTCGGCGCCGGCGTCGGGTTGGTCGATGTATCCGAAGGCGGCCAGGTCGGTTTTGCCGTCGGCGCTAAAAGCCACGGCATCTTGCTCCTCCCAAACAAAAAACGGATAATAACGGAGAAATAGCTCCAGCATAAAAGGGTTGCCCCCTTTCGACTAAGAGGCTGTCCTGAAACTGGCATTTGTGCGGTTTCCAATGGGTTTTGGCCGACCGGCTCCTACCCTTCAGACTCCTTAAAAACAGGGCTTTTGGGGATTCTGAGGCATTTAGGAAGGAAACCTCCTCTCGACTTTTGCCATTTTTCCTAACATTTTTCTTAACTTGGTTTGACGCCAAGAGTTAGGAGGAAGCTCTGCTTGTTCACACATTTTCCTAAGTCTAATAATTTCAGGGAGTTAGAACTTTCTCCCTTCGGCAGGAGCTTGAACATGGCAAAAGTCGAGCTCCTTTCTTCATAGAAAATGCTTTTTAGGACAGCCTTTAAGACTCATATAGAGCGGGTGGATGCTGCTAGGGGGGAACGCCATTGTCTGGGGGACTGCTCATGGTGGCCGGATAGGAGGGACTCTAAAAGGGCGCTGATGAGCGACTTTTCCAAAATGCCGCTCGCGGCCAATCGACCAGGCTCTGCAAATTCTGGACCATAGAGCCAACTTTATGGATAATACTTCGGCCGAACGGAGGAATGTCTTCAAAACTCCACATTTGTAGAGAAAATGGGCAATTGCGAAAAGTAATCTAGGCAATTTGGGAAATATAGGTAATTATTGAGTTTTTTCCTATTTTTCCCAGCCTTTCTAATCATGGCTCGCTGTTATACCCAAGTGGAACTTCTGCGGAAGGGTCGTCCTGCAAAATGGCCAATATAGACAATATACATAAAGATTTATGATAAAGTACCACCATTTGGCTCTAAAGAGCATTTTTCCTATAGTTCCCAAATTCCCTAAATCTACCGGTCCATTGGTTCCAAAGCCCGTTTCGTACTTATCCAGGCGCAGTAGGAGGCCTGGATGGCCCCTCGGCCTCCTAGTATAACAGCGAGCTAATCATGGGTATCCCATTCGGCTGAATAGTTATGATTTTTGATTTGGTGGCTATTGGACTGCGCTATTTCATAACTGGCTATTAGGAAGCCGTTGGCGGGGAATGCAATCCGATATTGTCGGTTCTAGAAGAAGGGGTCCAAGATACTAAAAGAAGGAGGCTATAAATCTGCTTTGCCCGAGGTAGAGGTGCCGGAAATCAGGCCTTTGGAGAGGAGACAGACGGTGCCACTAGAGCGGATCTTGGTGGTAGATGATGAGGAAGAGATTCAGCAACTGATGGAGTACACCCTCACCAAAGAGGGGTATCGGGTTCAGTGTGTGGGATCTGGGGAAATGGCCTTGGCGGAAGTTCGCAGGAGTCCGCCGGACTTAGTGATTTTGGATCTGATGCTTCCGGGTATGGACGGTCTGGAGGTCTGCCGACGGCTGCGTCGGGAGCCGGAGACAGCGGAATTGCCCATAGTGATCCTGTCGGCCAAGGGGGAAGAGGCGGACATTGTGGCCGGTCTGGAACTGGGAGCGGATGATTATGTGACCAAGCCGTTTCGGCCCAGGGTCTTGTTAGCTCGGATTCGGGCGGTGCTTCGGCGGAGGCAATCGGCTGGTGGAGAGGAAGCCGCCCCTGTGCGAGTGGGAAATTTGGAGATCGATCCGGTTCGGCATGAGGTGTCCGTAGGGGGCAGACCGGTGCGGCTGACGCTGACAGAGTTTCGGGTTTTGCATGCCTTAGCTCGTCGGCCCGGTTGGGTGCTGACTCGTCAGCAGATTGCTGCCGCCGTCTATGGGGAAGAGGAACCCGAGGTCGATCGGGCCATCGATGTGCAGATTGTGGCTCTGCGGAAAAAGTTAGGTGCCGCTGCCCGATATATTGAAACGGTTCGGGGGATCGGCTACCGATTTAAAGAACCAGACTAATCGATTTTTGGGCGAAGGAAGCGGCGTAATGCGGCAAGCTACTTGTTCTCTGCCAGCGGCGATTCGATGGGCTGTGGTCTGGGCGGTGGTTTTAGTCGGTGTGGGGTTGGTCTGGGCAGTTGGTTGGAAGATCCGGCAGGTAGCCTATCAACGCACCTTTGACCAATTGCTTCAGCAGGCTCAGCTTCTTGAGCCGATCCTTCGCCAGTATCTGGCCCCTTTGCTTACGGCCAAATCCTCTGGGGAAACTTCTGCAGCCAAGCAAGCTTTTGCCGAACCAGCCTCTGGGCAAGCAAAGTTATCCGGTTGTGCCTCCTGGGAGAGCCGGTTTAGCCAAACTCAACAAAGTATCCAAGAGCTTTGCGTGCAGATGGGTCGAGCCTCTCAGACACGAATTACCCTGATTTTACCCAACGGTTCGGTGCTGAGCGACTCGGAAGAAAACCCCAATCTGATGGAACCGCATGGAACTAGGCCTGAAATTGCTCAGGCTCTCCAAGGACAATCCAGCACTTCCCTCCGATATAGCCATACGCTACGTCAATGGATGTTCTATGCTGCAGTGCCTATCCAGCAAGGGGGACAGACGTTGGCCGTCTTACGCCTTGCTCAGGCCAAGGAGGTAGTGGATCGCCAACTGTGGTCCGAGTGGGTATGGATCGGAGTATCTGGGGGGGTGATAATCAGCATGGGCCTAGGGGTGGGATTTTGGTATTTAGCGCCGCTGCAACGCAGCTGGAAAAACCTCTTGCAAGGAGCTCATCGGTTGGCCCAGGGGGATTGGTCGGCCCGTATTAGTCCGGCCGGACCGGCTGATTGCCGGCAGTTGGCCGACTGGCTAAATGCATTGGCTCATGCCCTCCAAGGCCGACAGCAAAGCCTCTTGGCCCAACAATCCGAATTGCAGGCCATCTTGGCCAGCATGACCGAAGGGGTGGTGGCCGTCGATTGCCAACGTCGGATCCTATGTCTGAATCCCTCAGCCGCAGAACTGTTGGGTTTAGAACCATCCGATCCAGTGGGTCGGCCTTTGGAAGAAATTAGTCGGTATCCGGAACTAAATCGTGTGGTTGGGCAGGTCCTTAGCGGCAAAGAAACCCTGCTGGGAGAAATTCGGCTGCCTGGTCCGCCAGCACGGGAGGTCCAACTTCAGGCTACCGTCCTCCGGCAACCAGATCAACAACCGTTAGGCGCTTTGGTGGTCCTCCGGGATCTCACTCGGCTTCGGCAGCTGGAGAATCTGCGGCGAGAGTTTGTCGCTAATGTCTCCCACGAACTGAAAACTCCGCTGACCTCGATTCATGGTTTTGTCGAGACCCTTTTGGACGGCGCTTTACAGGATCCGGTGCAGGCAGAACGCTTTCTGAAGATCATTGCCGAGCAGACACAACGCCTCCAAAATCTGGTCGAAGACCTGTTGAGTCTCTCGCGCATTGAGCAGGAAGCAGAAACCCAGCAAATCCGATTAGACCAGGGACCCATCCGAGAGGTTCTAGAGTCGGCCATTGACCTGTGTCGGCACAAAGCAGAGGAAAAACAAATTTCCATCCATCTGGACTGTCCTGAGGATTTGCAGGCCTCACGGAATCCTGCCCTCCTAGAGCAAGCAGTGGTCAATCTGCTGGATAACGCGATTAAGTATAGTGCTCAGGGCCAGCCCATCCACTTGCAAGCCTTCCAACAAGGCCATGAGGTGGTCATCTGTGTTCGAGATCATGGCTGTGGCATCCCACCAGAGCATCTGGATCGGATCTTTGAGCGGTTTTATCGGGTCGATAAGGCCCGAAGCCGAAAACTCGGAGGCACCGGCCTGGGACTTGCCATTGTCAAACACATCGCCCTGGCTCACGGCGGCCGAGTGGCCGTTCAAAGCCAGGTCGGCCAAGGGAGCAGCTTTTTCATCTATTTGCCCTGCTCCAGGCCAACGGCTCCACACACTACCGAAAAAAGTTAGTGCCTTTAACAAAATGGGGTCCTTCTCCTTCGTGAGCTGCAACATAGGCCAGCGCTTTTTGGATAGTTTCCTTTTGTTAGAAGCTTTTGACTCTTCGACTTTTGCCATTTTCCGGGGTACAGCCCCAATTGGATCTCCTAACCCTCTGAAAATATTGGCGTTAGAAAATTTGCTAAACAAAGGCTCCTAAAAACCTAACTGCTTGAAATAAAAGAAGTTAGAAAAAATGGCAAAAGTCGAGTTAACTCAATTTGCGCTATTTTTTTCCCTGACTTGGTTTGCCTCCCCAGTTACGTCGCCGCCCCCTTGTTCCCGCAATTTCCTACCTCCAATAATTCCAAGGAGTTAAAGCTTTCCCATTCGGCAAAAGGCCCAAAATGGCAAAAGTCAAGCTTAACGAGGATTGTTTTTGGCCATAGTACTGTCTTAAGGCCGTTGTGGAGTGGAGCAGTCAGCAGAAAGGAGTTTATCGAGAGGTTACTTTTTGGCCAGGCGATGACCAGCAGCTTTTTTGGCGGACACGCAGCCTGGGCAAAGGTGTCCTTTTTGCCGCATCGAGTATCCCTAGCTTTGGAAAAACAGGGAACCTCTGCAAAATCCTGAACACATAGTGAACTTGGGGAATCATAGATTGGGTAGGGATTGGCCCGTCCCATTCATAGAGCTACTCTATGGAGGTTGCTAGCAGTGCGAGGCCCCTATCTATTGGGGTAGAAGGGACGCCGAAATGCTGTAAAAATGGTCCAAAGGGTACGCTATATGTTTACGGTTTTTCCTAGGTCTCCAAAAACTTTCCAAATTCTTTCTGTTTTCCAGATTCTTCAGATTGCTTTTCCTAAATTGCCCATTATCTACAAATGGCGGAGTCCGATGCTGATATTGTTCTCGGCTATACTGTTACAAAGAAAACTCGGTACTTTCTTCAACCTATGGAAATGGTTCGGTCCAGCCAACTGGGCAGCTGTTGGGATCGGGCTGCTGGTTTGGTCTGGAACCATGCTGCAGGGGGGCGCTACTGCTCAGCAGCTCTGCAACCACCAACCGCGGTGCAGCTTCTCCGCAGCCCATCCGTTGCTCTTTTTCTTGGGCAACGCCCCACTGCAACTGTCGGCCGCTGAAGAGTGGATGGATTCTTCGACAAAGGACGCTGTCCTGTCTTCTGGCAGCCTACTTTCGGGGCAAAATCCTTCTAAGCCTAGCCCGTCCGAACCGAAGGTCCCAACTCCAGAAGCCCCAGAACCACCTGAAACTACCCACTCGATCCAAAGGCTTTTCGAACGTTTTTTAGAAAAGCCTTCGAAGGAAAGCTATCTGCAGGTTTTGGACGCTCTTTGCCGACATCCGGCCTATAATCCTTATTCCACGGAGCTGGAAGAGGTTGCCCAACTGTTGGACAGTCGTCGTTACGAAGAAGCCAAGGCGAAATTGGACCAAGCTATGCCCAACCTTCTGCTAAGCCCTAGAGCGCACAATTACTATCGGGTAATAGCCGAGGCTGCCGGTGACTTGCAGGAAGCCCAACGTCGGGATCAAATTGCCCAAAAATGTCTCCAAGGCATTCGGGCCACCGGCCAAGGCATCGTCGATGCCGCCGCCGGAGAACCCAAACAAGGCCATGTACCTATTGCTCCGTTTCATGTGGCTCGGGTTTCCGACGAATATGACCTCATACGCGCTCTTGGGAAACGCTCTCGGGTCCATTCCCAATCGCTTCGTCGCATGGACGGCCGATGGTATGATGTATTGCGCTGTTCCGATGAGACGGGTCAGGTGTTTTATGTCTGGTTTGATGTTACTCGTCTGATGTCGGCCCTCGGTCAACAGATTCAACACGCTCCTCCGCCCTCTCAGCATAAGGAGAATTCGCCATGAAACAATGGGGTTTCAGCCTCTTATTGGGCATAGGCGTCTTGTTGGCTATTGGATATTGGGCAGCAGGGAGGGGATGGGAGAGTGGTTTGGCCGATCCATCCCTGGCAAGCTCGCAGCATACCCCGGCGTGCTCTGACTCAGCCAAACCGGCTCCAGCGGAACAGCCGCTCGGACCTGTTCTGCCCGGCACGATCCCGGTCATCGAGGCGGCACGATTTCCCAGTTTGCAAGCCGCTTTGGACGCCCTACCAGAGCAAGGCGGCCTAGTGCGACTGCCCCCAGGCCGTTTCCCTATTTACGCCCCGTTAATCCTGAGTCGAAGTAATGTACGTCTGGAAGGTGCCGGCCCGGCCACTTGTATTATCAATCTCAACCAAGAGGGAAAACCAGCTCTGATCATTCGGCCTGCCGATTTAGACAAAAATCCCAAAGCTCGGCTTTGGCGGGTGCAACTGGCCAACCTTCGCATCTGCGGCGATCCGGAAGCCAAAGATGCCGCCACCACCAAGCCCGCCAGCGGCGACGGCCTATTAGCCCACTGGGTCCAGGAACTGACGCTCCAAAATGTTTGGATCGACCACTGCGGCGGCCACGGCGCACGTCTGATCTACTGCGAAGAAAACCCCGCCATCCGTCACTGCAGTTTCTCTTACAATACGCAAGCAGGAGTCCAATTGGAAGGCTGCCATGACATCCTGGTCAACGCCTGCCAGTTTGAGGAAAATCAAGACGCCCTCCGCTGCTTAGACGGCTTCAACTTGACAATGACCGGCAATAATATCGACGACCATCGCTCCAACGGCGTGGTGATCGAAAACACTTATGGCTCGGTCCTCTCTGGCAATATGATCGAAGAGTGCCATGGAGTGGGCATGATTCTGGATCGGGATTGCTACGGCATTACGATTAGCGCCAATGTGTTTGCCCATAATACCGGTGGCGGCCTGGAAGTACGCGATGGCTGGGGATGTGCAATCTCCGCCAATACCTTTGTGCTCAATCCTGCTTTTGGCTTGCTGGTCGGACCGCTTAGTGGCCGACTGACTATTGTCGGCAACTCATTTACGGATAGTTTCGTAGGTCAGCGGATTTACCGCCAACCCAGCGATAATCCAGCTCGTGGTATCCTGCTCCAGGGAGCTCAAGATGTGTTGATCTCCGGTAATACGTTCAGCGGGCTCCTAGAGCAGGCTATCCATGCCGATGCCCTGTGCCGACGCATTTTCGTCGTGGCCAATCTAGCGCTAGACTGCCATCGACAAACTCAGGGCCAAGGTGAACTGTTACACTTGGTTCCGGCTCAGCACCATCGGCAAGAGGCCAACATGCTCGTACCCCACGAAGTCCTGGATCAGGAAAAAACATCGGAGGAAAAACAAAAGTAGTACCATTTCAGCCAGTGAACCATTTCCTTTTCCCTCTCCCGCTTTCTAAACGCTCTGCCCTGGAACGGGCTAGCTACTCTGCGAAGCAGAGTAGCTGCGGGGCTAACCACCCTCTCCTCTGTGCGGGCTCACTGTGATATACATCTTTGGCATGTATTTACCCTCACCACGACGGCAAGTTTTGCTCCCAAATAGGAAGAATATCAAACCTTTCAAAAGTAGCTAATTGTTACTTTGGAGAAATTGCACCATTTAGGAAAGATCATTTGGAAGATCAAAGATGCCAGGTTGTAGAGAGCATCTTAGCTAGATTGCCTATTTTATCCATTCTGTGTTTTGCGAACTTTCGGGATTTGCCTAAACTGACATCTGAGCATTTCAACGCCCACTTGTGTATAACAGCGACCCTGCGCGGAAGAGGCAGGGTGAGGGAGAAAATCCCTCTGCCCACCGCGGGCTCGCTGTTATACACATCTTTGGAATGGATTCACCCTCACAGCAGCAGCAAACGATTGCCCCAATCCGGGGGATAA
>JANXAQ010000241.1 GCA_025062105.1 Thermoguttaceae bacterium | reverse complement strand
AATCCGGGACCCGACCTATTGGTTTCTTTTCAATTTCGCATTATATCTGATTTGTCGAGCGGTAGTGGAAACTCGTATTGGGTTGTTTTTGGCAGGGGGGGCGACCATTGGTTTGGCTATCTACACCCGGCTAGAAGGATTGTTGCTGATCGTGGTACTGCTCGGCTGGATGGTGTACCGGACCACCGCACTCCGCCAGGCTCGATGGCGAGTGGTCTTGGGTACTCTGGGGGCCTTAGGGATAATTCCGGCTGGTGTGCTAGTGGTCAACCTTACCTGGCTGCGCGAGCATCCCCAATGGGAATGGGGCCGATTGCCTTTATTCTGGAGAATCTGGAACTGGACAAGCGATCAAATAGAGCAACTTTTTTCTTCAGAACCTGCGACCTCTTCCCAACTGTGCCAAGCCTTGGATGGAAACTTCCCCCTACACCCAGAGAACAAGAATCCTCTGGCAATCCGAAGGGTAGGGGCAGATTCTTGCCGGGCAAGCTTCTCTCAGCCGGTGTGTGCAAAGGCAGTTTATTTGCCTGGCCAACTCGTCTGCCTTTTATCCGCTGATCTGATGTCCGCACAGAGGGGGCATTCTGCCGGCCAACCGCTTACAAACCACTGCTCGGATAGCCGTAACGTCAATTCTTCTTCTGCCCAGACTGGTCCCAACCCGGTCTGTTCCGGATCTGTTTCGGAGGAAGAGAGAGGAAAGGTTTCCGAATGGGTGCATGCACGTCGGGTTGCTGTACGTATGATTAAAGCAATAAGTTATTCCTACGCCCCTTTGATGGGCATTGGGCTGGTGTTAGGCTGGCGAATTCTACTCCGAGCCGATCAAATTGTCCTTTCTATCCATAACCTTCTGCTTTTTTACGCTGCTTGGGCATATCTGTCTTCTACGGGCGGAATCGATGGCCGGTATCTATTTCCGATTTTAATGACCGGGTTGCCGTATGCAGCCATAGGATTTTTAGCCACTGTGGATGGGTTGAATAGGGTGATTGGCCGAGGCCAAGTGGGGTACGATTCGGCTGGGAGACGTTTTGGGACCTTGCTCCTGGGGGTTGTGGTCCTGGTGGGGGTAAGCATTCCCCAGGTGGAACCTAGTGCGACCCGTCTGATGCGGCAACAGACCGCTTTAGGACGATGGATCCACTGCACCCTTGGCCCGCACGCAAAAATCTTCGGCCCCCGAAGCGCCGAAAATCTTTTGGCTTACCATGCTCAAGGAGTTTGTTCGAGTTGGCCTCCCCAAATGCCTTGGCAACAGAGCGAGTTTCGAAAACGTTTTTTCGCCTTTAATCCGGATGTGGTCTTGCTTTGGAATGACCCGGTTTATCGGGATCGCCAATGGATGGAGGAGGTGGCACAATTGTGTGAACAGTTCGGTTATCAGCCCGTAGCGGCCCAAGAGCTTCCAGAAGCTGCCCGCCATGTCCGAGTCTGGATCCGTGGTCCCCGAAAAGTAGGACACAAGAGTTCTTCAGAGGATGACATCTTTCGGCGGGGACCGCCATCGGGTAAGAATCGTTAGAGGACTCTCTGGAGGGTCCGGCAAACAGACTCGACTTGTTCTTCCGTCATTACGCTGGAAAAGGGCAAAGCGAGGGTCGAACGGGCCACTGCCTCGGTGATCGGAAAATCGCCCTCCTTGTAGCCGAACTGTTCTCGATAAAAGGGTTGGAGGTGAATGGGAGTGAAATACGGTCGGCTTGGTACGCCGCGTTTTTCTAACTCTTCCATCAGCCGAGTACGGTCGATTCCTGGCTCCAATCGAATGACATACACAAACCAGCTCATTTTTGTGGTGGAAGGGGCCAAAAAGGGTGTCTGGATGCCGGGAATTCGGTTTAGGCGCTGGTTGTACCAGAGGGCCACCTGGGCCCGTTTGGCCAGAAGCTCTTCAATCCGCTGTAACTGACAAAGTCCGAGGGCGGCGCTGAGTTCGTCCATCCGGTAGTTGTAACCGAGTCGGCTATGCTGAAGCCAAGCGTCGTGGACGTCTCGGCCCTGATTGCGCAGCGAGCGAAATAGATTGGCCCACTCTGGGTTGCTGGTAACAATCATTCCCCCTTCCCCGGTAGTCATTTGCTTATTGGGATAGAAGGCAAACACGGCTGCATCACCCCAGGTGCCTGCTTTGCGGCCTTTATATTCGGCGCCGATCGCCTCGCAGGCGTCTTCAATCACTCGGAGATTGTAGTGTTGGGCCGTTGCGCAGATGGCGTCCATCTGCGCAGGCTGGCCAAAAGCGTGGACCGGGAGGATGGCTTTCAGTCTGGCCGGCTTTGCTGGTGCTACCGCCCCTTGGCCGCCCCGCAATCGGGGCGGCAACCAATGATCCGCTCTTCGCCCTCCAGAGGTAATGTCTCGGACGGCCTCCGCCGCCAAAGAGGGGTCGATATTTAGCGTCTGCGGATCAATATCCACGAAGACCGGAATGGCCCGCTCGTAGAGGATCACGTTGGCTGAGGCCACAAAAGAAAAGGGCGTGGTGATTACCAGATCGGCTGGCCCCACCCCCGCAGCGATGACACATAAATGGAGGCCTGCCGTACCGCTGGAAACTCCTACGGCCTCTGGCAGCCCAATATATTCCGCAAATCGCTTCTCAAACTCCACAATTCGGGGCCCGATACTCAAATAGGGTGTCCGGAGGACTTGGAGCACAGCGTCCACCTCGGCCTGGGTAATATCTGGACAGGACATTGGGATTTGCATAGTTATGCATTGGCCTCCGTTAGGGGTTTGACTACCCGAGCTGGAATACCGACTGCGGTAACGTAGGCCGGGATATTTTCCGTTACTACGGCGCCGGCGCCGATGACCGACCAGGCCCCTACCTGTCGCTGGGGAAGTACACAGGCACCAATCCCCAGGAAAGCTCCTTCGCCGATGGCTACTTGTCCACCTAGATGGACGCCCGGCCCCAGATGCGCGTGAGGAGCAATCTGGCAGTGGTGGTCCACGGTGCATCCGGTATTGAGAATCACATTGTCGCCGATGGCAGCACCCGGATTGACGACTACCCCAGCGCAGATCATTACCCCCTCGCCTATTTGCACTTCTCGCCCTAGGACCGCCGCCGGATGGACGGCACTAAGGAGCTTGCCGCCTCGGCTGCGCAGGGACTGAAAAATCCGGGACCGAATCTGGTTGTTACCGATCGCCACAATCAGCCCATCATGCTCAAACTGATTCCACTGAGCAACGGTGCCTAAGACCGGCAACCCTAGCACATGCTTGCCCAGCAGGGAGGGGTCGTCGTCTAAAAAGCCGATCGGACAACACCCCCCGCCTGCTTGGGAGGTTTGCAGCAGGATGTCGGCCACTACCTGGCCGTGGCCGCCGGCTCCCACAATAAGTACCTTGTTCATCGTGGCGCGGAACAAGTTTCGGAACCCTTCGGGATCGGACGAAACTTCGGCATAGTGACATGCCCTTGAGCAGAGATACCCTCTTGCTTGAACACCTTCCAGACTGTGGCCAAGAGAATTTTGACATCGAGCCATAACGACCAATTGTCCACATACCACAGGTCGAGTTGGAATTTCTCTTCCCAGCTGAGGGCATTTCGGCCATGGATCTGCGCCCAGCCGGTAATGCCTGGTTTGACTTCATGCCGACGGGCCTGCTCAGGTGTATAATAATCCAAATATTCCATTAAAAGCGGCCTTGGGCCCACCAGGCTCATCTGGCCTTTCAGCACATTCCATAGTTCCGGTAGCTCGTCTAAGCTGGTGGAGCGAAGCCATCGGCCAAATCGAGTCAGCCGCTCCGAATCCGGTAAGAGATTTCCCTCTTTGTCCTGTTCCATGGTCATGGTGCGGAACTTGTATATCAGAAAAGGTCTGCCGTACAGTCCCGGACGCTGCTGCCGGAATAGAATCGGCCGGCCCATCGTCACCCAAATAACGACGGCAATGACTCCCATGAGCGGAGCCAGCAGTACCAACAAGACTGCCGCTCCTACCAGATCCATCAATCGCTTCAAACCCAACTGGATCCGATGCCCTAGGCGTTGAGCGTTCATTGGTTCTGAAGGACCTCCCACAGAGTCTGTTCCAGGCGTTGGGCCAGTTTCCGGATATCATGGTGCTGTTGGATATAGGCTTGGGCGCGTCGGCCCATCGCTTCTCGCTCGGAGGCAGGCAAATGATACAGATGCACAATAGATTCTGCCAGTGCCTCCGGGTTTCGGGGAGGAATGGCAAACCCACATTGCGCCTCCCGGACCGGATTATTCGGAGCATCCGCAGAGGAAAACACCGGCTTGCCTGCTGCCATCGCGTCGAACAGTTTATTGGAGCTCATTCCATAGCGATAGACTTCTGTTCCCCCAAGCTGCACCAGAAGGGCATCCGCCTCCTGCAAAAGGTGGAAAACCTGGCTCTTGGGAACCGGATCGCGAAACTCCACATTGCCCAGTTGCATTTGTCGGGCCATGGCCTGTAAACGAGCTTTTTCCGGTCCATCCCCTACCAACACAAAACGGATAGTCGAATAACCCCGTTGTTCCACCAAGGCAGCCGCCTGAAGCA
This sequence comes from Thermoguttaceae bacterium, assembly GCA_025062105.1. GTDB lineage: Bacteria > Planctomycetota > Planctomycetia > Pirellulales > Thermoguttaceae > JANXAQ01. The sequence goes on along the minus strand of JANXAQ010000241.1, from coordinate 30,057 downwards.
CCGTATCCAAGGCGTTGGCCTGGCCATGGGCGCCGACATACATCACACAAAAACCATCTCCATTTTCTCCTGGAGTTCGCCCCTTGGCTTGCAGATGAGCCAATTCCACTCCGTTAGGAATCCAGACGATTTTTTCTACGGTCCCGCCGTAGGTTCTCACATGCTCCTGGACACATGGAAGAAGAGAAATGATTCGAGTAGCTTTTCGATACAGAAACTGGGACAGCAGTTGGAGGACTTTCGCCGCAGGGTGACGGGCGTTCAATAGCCCTAGCTCAATCGCTGCTTCCGGCCAGATATCTCGTAATTCCAATACAAAGGCTGCCCTCCAATGCCGAGCAATTCGGTAAGCAGCCAAAGGGGTCAGCAAGTGCGGCGAAGAACCGATGACCACATCCGGCTTTCCGAGCTGGGGGAATAGGTGGGGAAGTCTTCGGCCTGTTCTCCATGCTCGGAAGGCGAAGGCGATCATGTTGTGCACTCGTCGCCAATCGTTCCGTTCATACGGCGGCGTGCGCAGCCACAAAAACCACACACCCTCCACCTGGTGAAGTTTTCTCTTTTCTCCCGGGCCTAATCGGATTTCTTGGTGTAGATAGTGATGGAAACTACTAGCAAAAATGGTGATTTGGTGGCCATTCTGGGCCAAATGGCGGCCAAGGTCATAGTGGCGAGTACCGCCAGGCAGGTCTGGGGTGATGGCATAATGGTTCAATATCCATATATTCATGGCTGTAAAGTTTCATACAGATGAAGGAGTTTTTTGGCTTCCAGGTCCCAGTGGTATTTTTGTTCCACGGCTTGTCGGCCATGTTGGCCCATCCGCTGGGCTTCTGCCGGGTCAGAAAGGAGTCGATCCACTGCTTGGGCAATCTCCATGGGCCGAAGCGGATTCACACACAGTCCGCAACCGCTTCCTTCGACGATCTGTCGCCATAGGGGAAAGTCCGAAACCACCACAGGTAACCCCGCTGCCATATATTCGAAAAGTTTTACCGGCCAAGCCACCATGTAGCGAGGTTCCGGATGTAAACAGACTAGTCCCACATCGGCTTCTCGCAGATGTTCATACACCCGTTCCGGAGCCAACCAGCCCAAATGTTGAACACGTTGGTAGCCAGGTAAGCTCTGGAGTTGCTGGCAAAGCTCCAAAGGTTCAAATTTCCCAATCAGCTTAAGCCATACGGGTCCGGAAAACTTCAAATATTCCATCGCCTGGACCATTTCCACAGCGCCCCGCTGCCGACTGATCCCCCCGGCATAAACAATCATTCGTGCTCTGGACTGAAGATCCCTCCGTGGGAAGTTCGGCCACATCCTTAAGTCAGGGAAGTTATGCACCACGATCGGCTGATGAGCAGGAAATTTTTGAGCGATGCCTTCCGTAGCCACCACTACCGCATCTAAGCGGCCGGCTGCCCATTTTTCCCATCGATGGAAAAGCCAGGCCAATGGCCGCCGTAGAAGGCTGGGGATCCAGTCTTTGCTCAACATTTGCTCAGGCACGTCTTCGTGAACGTCGTAAACCACTTTGGCTCCGGTTCGCCTCTTCAGAAGCACTCCTACCGGTAATAGCTCCGGATCATGGAAATGATAGACTTCGGCACGCTGTTGGATTGCCTGCCTAAAGGCATACCATGCCAAAGCAAAGATCCGCTCCCACCTTGTGCGCACCTTCGGTAAACCGACCATTTTTACTCCGTCGATGATTTGTGGTTTCACCTGCGGAGCGATCAATGTTACCTGATGGCCGGCCCGTTGTAGCGTTTTGGCCTCCTTATGGAAGATCCGAGTGTCAAAAGCGGAGTGCACCGTGGTAAGATGAACAACTTTCATACTCCATACCGCCGACGACGCAACCCCGACCAGCCTACCAGCTTCTCTTTCAGCTGGAAAAGCCACTCCGAATTAGGAAAATCCTTATGTTCCCGTGGTGGCTGGGCAAGAATCGCCTCCCACTCTTCCAGAGCAAGCCCTAATTTTTGGGCGATATAGGCTTTATCTTGCTGAAGCAATTGCGGGCTCGGATATGGGGGTTTTTTGAGTTCTTCCAGGGCTTCCTGCCGGCTCATCTGACCGGCCAGGATCAGGCTGGAAAAATGGGCTTTCCGCTTGTCGATGCCAAACTTGGTGGGCAAATAGTACCCTTGGAAAAACCGTGTCAGCACCGATTCATAATGTTTGGCTCCATAATCTTGCCAGCCTACCTTTTCCTGAAGGAGGCGCTTGGCTTCGGTCCGGCTGTAGGGAACAAAATTTAATAACCGCACTTCCCGAATCTTCCGAATAAACGGATAATATACATACCGCTTCCAGAAGCCGAGTGTGGGGAAATTTCGTAGCGGCCGCTTTCCAAACCGGCGATGAATCGCCTTCAGGTGGCGCAAGTCCGCTGTGTTAAATCCCCAAGAACGCGGCAGGATGGACTCGGTAGCCAAGTTGCCTCCGCTCAAAATATAATGCACCCCAATTTCCTCTGCCTTTCTATACAAAGCGGCAAGATAACCATGATCCTGCGGAATTTCGCAATTTTTCACCGAAGCCTTGTAAAAGGCGATTTGCAAATCGCACATTTCTTCCCAATCAACGGGAATGATCTGCAGATCGAAACCTAGGCTATGTGCGAGATTTTTTACGTTGGCTTCTGATTCGGGTGTGTTCCATCCGGTATCGACATGCACAAGAAGCGGCCGCAGGCCGAGCTCTCGGGCCAAATATGCCAAATAAGAACTATCCGTTCCCCCACTGAGGCCTAACAGACAATCATAGGGTTTGCCTTGCCCGGAACGTCGAATCGCTTCGACCAGTTGATGCAGAAGAGGTGTGGCCTGAGCAGAACAGGCACGGTCTAAAATCGGTTGGACCTGCTGGTCGAAAAAATGGCAAAAGCTGCATATCCCAGCGGCATCGAAACGGATCTCTGGCGCTGTGGTATCCATCACACATCGAATACAGATTGGGTCTTTCTTCATGGCACTTTCCTTACAACGAGTTTTCCATCCTTACAACCTCGATAAAAATCGATTTTCACATATCGACGTGTACAAATAGGCAATGTAATTTCTCTCCCTTGAATCTGAGAAGCAAAACCTCCCCCAACAGGCATCCAATGGACAAGGTCCTCACTTTCCCAACAGGCTAAAACCGCCGAATCACGCACATCTGTAAAATAGAGCATAAGTTGGTGGAGTGCCTGGGGACCCAAATCAACAATCAGCCAACCTCGTTCTGGCATCTTCCAGCCTTGGCCAAACACCTCTATAGGCGGATTGGCCGCACTAAACGACTGCCAGTCCGAGACCGCCGTGGGTTCTGTTCTCTGGGTGAGGACGGCCACCCCGGTCAGGGCAACATTCCGATTGCCATTATCTTTAGAGATAAGAACCTTCACCCACCTGGCAGACACGGATGGAAATTTTTCTATGAAATGTTGCTCCTGATTCCCTGTTTTCTCGAATACGGTCTTCCATGTTTGCCTATCTTCGGAGACAGAAACCTGAAAATCCCTGGGAGTTGCTTTCGCCGTATAGCCGAAAAGCACTACCCCCTCCACCACCTGCTTTTGGCCCAGATCTATCAGAATCCACGTGGGAAATTGATTATGAGACCAATATCGACTGTACATTTGGAAGAATAGGTTTTCCGGGCCGTGGCTGGTCGGGTTCGTGGAACCGGCCGTTGTGATCTTCCAGCCAGGCCAGTCGTACCGAGCGAACCGCAGGGCATAGTCCAAAAAGACCCTATCGTCGGTAATCCCGTAAAGCCAAAGCAACTGATGAATGTGTAAAATATTATAGTCCCTGGCAGGGGCATATTCCCGAGGTTGGGTAGGCCATTGGCTATAATAGGAAAGAAAGCCAGCATCATATAAAGGTAGATCTCGTTTTACTGCAGCGATTCCTTGATCCAGAGCCTGTTTTACGTCTTGGCGGCCCGTCCAGCTCCAGAGAGTCCACAGCCCCTGAAGGGCAGCAATATGGCCGTTGAGGATTTTAGCGGAGGGGGCCTCTTCATCCGCCACTTCTTCGTACCAAACACCCCCTTGCTCTAAAGTCGCGACGCCTCCTGCGGAACAAGGGACAAGAAAAGCACGAAAAGCATATTCTGCTCCCCGAAGGTATTCTGGATCGCCCAGCAGATCGTATGCTGCTAGAAATACACAAGCTATCCTTCCTTGAGACAGAGCGGAAACCCAGGGAGCCTTGGCGCCAAAGGTCGGATTGTCAAAGTCAAACTCCCAAACCCAAAACTTCAACCCTTGCCATTGCCGTTCCACACGATGATCCAAGAACCATTGGGTCTGTTTTTCCAGTGCTTGAAGAAAACGGGCTTCCTTTTGCACAACATAATCTCGATAAAGTGCTAAGGCGTAGTTGGCGATGAAGGTGGGGTTATAGCGGAGGCCAGCTCCGCCATGCAATCGCCCGTAATCGGTAATGGGAATCCCCCGCTCATCCAGCCGGACCAATCTGGAGGTACGGACATAATCCTCTGCCCTATTTCGGAGGGTGAAGGGGTAGATCGGCTTTTGTCCGGAGGAGATCTCCCACCGGCACTCTCTACGAGCCAGCAGGCTCCATCCCCACATCAGTTCGCCATAGAGATAGTCAACATCGATACAATGAATATCTTTATATCTCCTCGCAAAAACCTCTAACGCACGCTCCCCTATCGAAGGGTCCCAAGCGCAGAGTAAAACAAAACTGCCGATCGCATAATCATTCGCCTGCCCTTTGCCATCCAAATTATGCGCCAGATAAAATCCTCTGTTCCGCTGGGGATCACATAAAGCAGAGGCATCTACCTGCTGAGGCTTCCAAAGCCGTTTAGAAAACGTCCGAGCTACCGCCTTCAAATCCTCCTGTTGGAAGACAATGCCCATCCGATAGGCATCGACCATAAAACGCAACGTCAAGCAAAAATGAGAAAGATCTTCCGTAGCCGGGTCCGGCTTGACTTCTTCGTAAACACCATTCAGGAGTTCCCCCGTACGCTTCCATCCCGTATACGGAACTTTGCCATCCATCCAATACGGCATGCTTATAGTGCCATCAGGCAGGAAACGGATACCAGCTCGCACCTTTTTCGCCAAAGCGGAGGCTTTGGATAAATAGCATTCCGCTCCCGTTGCTCGCCAGAGCCACAGCAGAAACCGGCCATTGGCAGACAACCCGTTATACGGCACGGGTAGGCCGCTAGCCCAGAATTTTCCTCCGGGCTCAAATACAAAATACCCCCCTTCCGCATCCTCCCGCCAACTGGCTGCATAGTCCTGAAAACTTTCCTCAAAGGCCTTTACATATTCTTGGGCTTTCGCTTGATAGCAGCGCAGCTTTTGGCTTCGGAAAACCAAATCGGCAAATCGAAGAAACGGTGTTCCAATGATTGGAGTATGCAGTTCATGCAGGACCATACAATACGTTTTGGACAGAGGATATAGGCCCGGCCGGGGATTCGACTGGCCGACCACCCGAACACGAATCCAACTGTCAGGACTGGCTCCTGAATTGACCAGCTTCTCCACTGTCTGGAGGGTCAGATGGAGAAACTTTACTTCTATTGGCTGGGAACGACGAAAATCGTTGCGGACCAGAAGAGTAAACTTATTTTCACTTTCCTGGCGGACCTCCACGACGGTGTTTTGGTTCCCGGCCCGACGAATGCCTTGAACTTCCAGGGAAGGATTACCTTCTGGATCGGGAATCGTCACCGGAATCCCTAACGTGTAATACTCTCCTATCTGCCAACCGGGACGGGATTTTCCTGACCAGTCGCGTCGACCGGCTCGGTCGTCTCGAACTTCTAATATATGATCCGCATGTCGGATGAATAAATCGAGATACTGCGTATCATGGCTCCACTCATACATGTTCAGAAGCGATTCCAGAAACTGCGCCTGATTCCAAGTGATTCGGCCAGTAAGGTTATCTTTATACAGTATCTTCATTCCTTTCTCTGTAGCCTGAAGGAGGGTTTGATAAATCTGGGGAGGACTGAGATCCAAAGTATAGGAAGGAAGCGAGTTCGAAGGTATTTCCTGGGCCTGACAGCCCCATACCAGAGCCCCTCCGAGACTGAGCAGCAGAAGCGTTCTGGGCAGCAGGCTCATCGGCAGAGGCTTTACCTTCGGAGACACGCTTACCGGATCAAAGCCTACAACTCTATAATTGTGCCCTGTGTGGAAGCCTACCTCCCGGCACTCTTTCTCTCCATACTGTCGGCTACAGCCTAGCAAAGCTAGCGCGGTAAAAAGCACACGATTATCATTGATGTCGCCGGAGACCATCGCATTAAGGAAGAAGAAAACAGCCAGAACCAAAAGATATCTCACTACGGTTCTCTTACTGCCTGAAGCAGTTCGAAAACATTCTAGCCCGTTGCGGAAGGCCATAGCGACGAGACTTAGAAATATGCACACGCCTACCATACCCAGTTCGACTGCCAATTCCAAAATAAGGTTATGGGGATATAAGCGGACGTCCTCTCTCGCTAAGGCAAGTGCAAATCCACCTGGGCCCAATCCCCAGAAAGGCTCTTCGGCCCAAAGTCGCACACTCTCCCGATAAAGCAAAAGGCGTGTCAGTCCGGATTCCCCGATCTTGCTAATGAGCACCTCCATCCTAAAAAGGAACGTGGGGAAGAAGCTTTGAGCCAACAGCCCAATCAACACGCAAACACCTATGGTTCCTAAAAGCACCCGGAGGGTAAAGCGATCTATTTTTTGAAATGAGGAGTACAGAAGTTCTACTGCCACCACACCTATCACCGAAAGGACCATCGCAAGAATAGGGCCCCTGGCTCCTGCAGTTAATTCTGCCCACAGGAGCAGACCACTTATGCCTACCAAAGCCATCCTTCTCCATCGCTTTTGTTCCGTAGGAAGCAGGAAAAAGACGATTGTCAGAAGACCTAATCCTGTTATCCGGCCTAACGCAATGTAATTACTCCCGAATGCTCTGGCAAACGCTATTTCTCCAGGGCCTTGCCAATGCCAGAGGGAGTCCAGGGACATTAGAGTGGAAATCGCTAACAGAGCCCAACCAAATCGGCGAAGCGAGCAATAGTCGTAAATCAAAAGCGGCGCACCTAGGAAAGCCCATCCGGTCAGGGTGAGAAATTTGAGGGTTTTTTCTATTCCATACTCTCCGGTTGGGCGAAGCAGGATGTTCCCCCCAAAACCGAGTCCCAACATCAGAAAAAAGCAGAACATCCTAACAAACCGGCGGGGGAGTTTATATGTAGAATATATTTTCAGATAGTTATAGAAAAACGCTACTATGGACGCGATAAACAATATCGCCGTGATATCAAAAAAAGACTGAATAAAAGATAATCTATAGTCTGTTTTATAATATCCGGCAAAAAGGAAAAGAGCAAACAACCATTCTCGGACTCCTTTCCTATACTGAGCCTCTTTCCACTTTGTCATTCTCCACACTCCTGCCGTCTATTGGCTCCTTCCTTACCGCGGATAAGGCATACCAACATAGGGTTCCTAAGACCAGATAGCCTATCGTCATTGTTACACTATATGCGCCCACCGCCATAAGGTCACTGCCGCCAAGCACTCTTGTGAGCGTCAACCCTCCCAGTACCAGGACCAATCGAGTCCCTTCCCAAAGAAGATGCAGATCCTGTCGCTCCAAGACATTCAGCGTATGAGAAAGAGGGGCGATAGGAAAGCGCACCGCAAACATTGCCCCAAGAATCTGGACATATTGCCCTGCAACTTCCCAATCGGAGCCAAAAAGAAACTCAAACACCCACGGAGCTAACAAACACATACCCCCCACGGGAATGGCTCCGATTAACGCAAGCCGACCAGCCACTCTTAGAAAAAGCCCCTTCATCGCTTTCGGGTCATTTTTAGCCAGTTGCGCCACTTCCCCAAAGTAAACTTGGCCTGCCGCATCTACTACAATATTCAACGGAGCAGCGATCACCCGTTGCCCCAACGTAAACCATCCGGCCACTTCCGGGCCATAAAAAGCCGCAAAAAAAATCAAAGGCCCATGCAGCCCCAGACTGTCTAAAAAATCAGCTCCGCTAGAAAAAAATAGAAAACGTCTATATCGACGTCCTGCTTGGAAAACTTCCCGCCACCTCAGACTCCCCCATAGATGCCGATATCTCTTCCAAATTTCCCTACCCAGAGAACCGCTCCCTGCCATTTCCCCAATCAGTTGACCGACCACTAATCCAGACGGTCCTGGATATACTGCTCCTAAGCCCACCTGAACACCCGCCCGCAGGAGTCCCCGATTTATCCTTGTCTGCGCCAACATTGGAAAACAACGCTCTCGGATGCCCCAATAGCTCAAGATCTGATAGGTCCCTGCAGCCAGGATTCCCACCGGCAACAGCCACACATATTTGCCTAGTTCGGAAAGATTGCTCCATTCTCCCAGCTCTTCACCTATCCACCATACCGCTAAGCCCCCCACGAGCGTTGTTCCTCCTAAGGCCAAAAAACAAAGGGCCAGCACATGGAATGCAGTGCGTTCGTCTTCCGGCAACGGCAACGCATATTCATAGCGCAGCGAAGCCACTACGGTAATGATACCCAGCAAAGACACATAAACTCCAAATACCCCAAAATCTTCTGGTCGATACAGTCGAGTTAGCAATGGCGAGACTGCCAGCGTGATCGCCTGTCCCAAGGCGGTCCCGCCACTCAGCCAGACTAAACTTCGTCCAAACCGTCCTCCTGGCACACGGGCGGCCAGCCATTTCTTCAGCCAGCCAAGGGCTGCTGCCTCTTTGTGCATCACTAATTGCCTCCTAAGGGCTTAAAGCACGGCCTCATCCACATGGGGTTGCCAGGAGCTTGGGCATTTTTTGTCTGGACTTCCACCTAAATCGACTTTTGTTCCCGTAATAAGATCCGAACTATTTTTTCCGCCGCTGTACCATCTCCATACGGCCAGATTCCGGGGTGTCCCGGCTGGGTTTCTAAAACCGCTTGCTGAATTCGCTCTGGATCGGAGCCAGCAAGTCTGTTCCAGCCTGTCTGAACCGTCTCGACCCATTCGGTTTCGTCTCGTAAGGTGACACAGGGCACCTGGTGGAAATAAGCTTCTTTTTGCACGCCGCCGGAGTCGGTCAGGATCAAGGCGGCTGCCTCCTCTAAACGGATCATGTCCAAAAAGCCAACCGGTTCAATGACTCGAATGCCGTTCCCACTGGGACCGGCCGCTAGCCGAAGGGCCTGGGTATTGCCAGAGGCATCTGCGGATTCCCACAACCCCAACTTCTGCAAGGCATGCCGCGTCCGGGGATGCAAGGGGACAACCACAGGGCATGTCTTGGCTAGACGGCGCAGGCCTTCCCAGATCCCTGCCAGCCGATCCGGCTGATCGGTATTTTCTGCCCGATGGATGGTCGCAAGGTAATACTGTTTTGGCCGAAGCTGAAGGGTTTCTAGGATTCGGCTCTTTTGCCGGGCAATCGGAGCAAATACCAATGCCGCATCATACATGACATCTCCAACGTGGAACACGCCTTTGGTGATTCCTTCCCGGGCGAGGTTTTCCACAGCGCTCTGGGTAGGGCAAAAATGCATCTGGGCCAGATGGTCCGTAACTACCCGATTAATCTCCTCGGGCATCCGACGGTTAAAGGACCGGAGGCCTGCTTCCACATGAGCTATAGGAATATGGAGTTTGGCAGCCGCTAAAGCCCCCGCCAAGGTAGAGTTTGTGTCTCCATAGACTAGGACCCAGTCCGGCCGATTCGCCTCCATAAGGCGTTCTAACTTCTCTAACATGCGGGCGGTCATCTGGCCGTGGGTCCCAGAACCTACCCCTAGGTTCACCACAGGCGGGGGCAACCCCAATTCATCAAAAAAAATCTGACTCATTCGCACGTCATAATGTTGACCGGTATGAACGATCTCCTCGTGGATGAAAGGATTTTTTTTCTGCCGGTTATGTTCCGCAATGGCCCGGCTAACCACCGCCGCCTTGATAAACTGCGGCCTAGCTCCCACAATCGTCAGAATCCGCATATGAGTAAAACAGGTCGTTCAGGTCAGAAATTGTTTTGATAAGAGGAACTTTGCCATAATCCTGAATATATAGTGAACTCTATGACCTTTTGATTCGGTAGGCTTTAGCTACTGCTATCGAAACACCTCTTATATGGATGGTGCTAATAGTGCTAGCAACTCAATATATTGGGCCGGTCCCGAAGGGAACCAAAATGGTATCATGGTATAAAAACATCTCCCTCAAATTATGCAGAGGTTCCGAGACTTTATCGAACGGCTTAGTTTCTTATTGAGGGAACTTCTGCATAATTCAAAGGGGATATTTTTATACCATTTTGGCTGACCTCCCCCTAACACCACATATAGTGCTGCTAGCATTGCAAGCACCCAATAAATAGTAGCTGTCCAGGTAGGGCCACCGAACGGCTAGAGAATTAAATGTTTACAAAGTTCACTATATGTTCAGGGTTTCGCAGAGCTTCCTGATGTTATTGAGCTTTGGATCGCCAATGAAACAGTTTTGCCCAAAAAAACAGATTCTGACGTACAGGGGGCTTTAATTGGTAATTCAACTCCCAATCATCTGGTTATAAGGTTTAATGCCGAGATTGGCAAAATACACCAATCTAACTCAGAGCTTCCGACAAATCCGTTTTCCTACCCTCCTCCACCAGGCAGGTAGTACCTCAGAACTGTCAAGATTCTTTTTTTGTTAAAGGCTCGCCATTAGGATTTCGGATGTCAGGTTGGCCCCCCGAACCAGTAACATTACTGCGCCTGGAGGTAGAGAACTTATCCATCATGCCGCTCGAGGTAAACGCAGAGGTATCTTGGAGGGCATTCCTTCTGGCTGAGAATGTCGAATTTGATAGGTTAATTCGATAGAAGGTTTTGCATCGGAGATGCCAAAGCCTCGGCCCGCTAGCACTTCTTCATACACCCGCGTATGCAGATCAGTAAAACCTTCGGAGAATTCTATTTCTTGGCCGTCGATGCGGATGGAACGGTAGGTGGTCTGACCTGGTTTTAGCCCTACGACGGGCAAATCTTTGGGATCGATAGAAAGGAACCAATGAACACGTGCCCGGGCCAGTTCTAGATAGCCACAGGTGCGGGTAGGTTCTGCCAGAAAGACTCGGCTTGTTTCCACCGGGCCAAATATCCATATTAACATATCGAAAAAGTGGATGCCGATGTTGGTAGCCAGACCGCCCGATCGGCTTACATCGCCCTTCCAGGAATAGAGATACCATTGGCCGCGGCTGGTAATGTAAGTAAGTTCAACATCATGCTTGTCGGACCCACTGCGCGCATACCGAGCGTGCAAGGCCTGGATAGCTGGATGGAGCCGGAGTTGTAGTACCGTATAGACTCGGCGCCCAGTTTCAGCCTCCAGTTCCGCCAAAGCATCACAATTCCAAGGGTTTAACACCAACGGTTTCTCGCAGATGGCATCTGCTCCTACCCGGAGCGCAAATCGGATGTGGGCGTCGTGGAGATAGTTAGGAGAACATATACTCACATAATGGACTCGCTCTTGTTCCGATCGCCGACGAAGTTTTTCTACATGCCGATCAAATCGCTCAAACTCCCGAAAGTAAGCCACGTCGAAAAAATACCGGTCTAAAATCCCCACCGAATCATGAGGATCAACGGCAGCAACCAACCGATTGCCCGTCTGTTTAATGGCCGCCAAATGACGAGGAGCAATATAACCTGCCACTCCAGTTATCGCAAAGTTTTTCATTTTTCTCCTACTCCCCTCCTGACAAGCGGACTTGCAGTTTTATCGGAATTGCCCGTTTATCGCCACATGTTCCAATAGGGAGGCACTACTGCAAAATCCTGAACATATAGCGGACCATGAATTGTTGATTCTAAAGCCATATAGGGCTCCTATCAGAACGCCTCCTATCTGTGGACTGCGAAGAATCCTAGCCTCCTAGAGATTGACATCGAAACCTAGTTAGACAAAACAAGATAACAGTATCACCCTCAAATCACGCAGAGGTTCAGGTTTCTTTTTTTGCAAGCGAGTATCTTCTGGCAGAAAACGAAGCCTTTTCCCAAAGTATGGGGTTATGCTTTAACAATCCGGGCCTTTGGCGACAAGACCCGTGCCATGGCATTTCGGGTATCAATCACTAAACGCGCATGTTCGCCGATTAAGGCATAATCTACCGATGTATGGTCGGTAGCAATGAGGACCGCGTCATATTGCTGAAGGGTTTCCGCCGTCAGAGGGACGGACGACATTTGATATTTGTATTTTCTTCCGGGACGGAGTTGGGGAACAAAAGGATCGTGGTAATCCACATGGGCACCACCTCGCAGCAACAATTCCATTAACCGGTAGCTGGGGGATTCCCGGTCGTCATCGACGTCTTTTTTGTACGCGACGCCGAGAACAAGGATTCGGCTTCCTTTAAGACTTTTTCGCTCCTCATTGAGAGCTTCGACCAGACGGCTAACAACATATTCCGGCATCCAAGTGTTGATTTCGCCGGCCAGTTCGATGAACCGAGTCGTCACTTCAAATTCTCGGGCCCGCCAGGTGAGGTAGAATGGATCAATAGGGATACAATGTCCACCTAACCCCGGTCCCGGATAAAACGGCATGAATCCGAACGGCTTTGTACTGGCCGCCTCAATCACCTCCCAAATGTCGATGCCCATCCGGTGGAAGACAACTTTCAGCTCGTTCACCAGGGCGATATTGACCGAACGGAAGATATTTTCAAGCAGTTTAGTGGCTTCGGCAACTTCTGGACTAGAAACCGGCACCGTTTGCGGAACAATAGCATCATACAAAGCACAAGCAATCCGAAGATCCGTCGGTCCCAACCCACCTACGACTTTGGGAATCGTGCGGGTAGAGAATTTGGGATTTCCTGGGTCTTCTCGTTCTGGGGAGAAGGCTAAGAAAAAATCCACACCTGCACGCAAACCGGATCGCTCCAGAATAGGGCGAACCACTTCCCGAGTGGTCCCCGGATAGGTGGTACTTTCCAGAACGACCAGTTGGCCAGGACGCAGCATCGCGGCAATAGAGGCGGATGTCTTTTCTATATACGAAAGATCTGGTTCTCTGTTTTTTGTCAGCGGTGTGGGTACACAAATTAAAATACAATCCGGCTCGTTCAGCCGAGAAAAATCGGCCGTGACATCAGACTTTTTCCCCTCAACCAGCAGCCGGAGGCGTTCGTCGCTAATGTGCCGAATGTACGATCGGCCCGCATGGATGGCTTCTATTTTTTTGTCATCCAGATCGAATCCCAAGACGGGGAATCCCGCCCGGGCAAACTCAAGAGCTAGCGGCAACCCCACATAGCCAAGCCCGATTACCCCAACACAGGCAGTTCGCTGCTGGATCTTCTGAAGCAAAACCTCAGACAAGCTCTGTTCCATAAAGCCCTCCATGGCCGTTGGAGATGAGCCAGAATTTCTTCACTGGGAATCCGTTAATCCTGTGGCATAAGGAAACTTCCGGCAAACAAGCAAAGCTCATAAGAGCTTTTCTATCGGATCCCTCCCTGTTACGCGGCAGAACGTTTATGAATCATTTCCAAGTTGATATTTTCTTGCTTGATGGTTTGGTGGTAAAAGTCGGTAATTGCCTGGACGACCTCTTGACGTTCTTCCAGGCGGAGTTCGGGAAAGATGGGCAAAGCCAGGCTCTGTTGGGCAGCTTGTTCGGCATGGGGATAATCTCCCGGTTTGCCGCCTAGAAAGGCTAAGGCCTCCTGCAGGTGGAACGGCCGAGGATAATACACCTCACAACCAATTCCCCGCTGACGCAGCTGTTCCATTAAGGCGTCCCGCCAGGGGGTGCGGATAACAAACTGATTGAATACATGACGGCACCCGGCGGCTATAGTGGGCGGCTTCAGATAATAGGGTACTAACCCATGATGGTGGAACTGCTGAATATACCAGGCGGCGTTTTCCTGGCGGGCTTCAGTCCACTGCTCTAGATAAGGGAGTTTCACTAACAGGACAGCCGCCTGAATGGCATCCAAGCGGAAATTGCCTCCTACCAGACTATGGTAATATTTCGGTTTGGCACCATGGTTTCGGAGTCGGAGGAGTCGATCTGCCAAGTCCGGATCATCGGTTACCACTAAACCGCCGTCGCCCATACCGCCTAAGTTTTTGCTGGGAAAAAAGGAAAAACAACCTATTGTTCCCATGGTACCGGCGTATTTGCCTTTATATGTGGCACCAATCGCCTGTGCGGCGTCCTCCACCACAGCAATGTTCCGCTGCTCGGCCATCTCCAGAATCGGTTCCATATCCGCACATTGGCCAAATAGATGGACCGGCAGGATCACCTTGGTCCGCTCGGTAATCCGGCAGGCTACCTGGTGGGGATCGATGGTATAGGTATCCGGATCAATATCGGCAAACACGGGCCTGGCCCCCACTCGCACAATTGCTCCGACTGTTGCAAAAAAGGAGTAAGGGGTCGTAATCACCTCATCGCCGGGGCCCACGCCTAAGGCCATGAGTGCCATTAACAACGCATCCGTTCCAGAAGAAACTGCTACTGCATATCGAATTCCCAGATACTCGGCCATTTTTCTTTCAAGCATCTCTACCTTCGGCCCGTTGATGTACTGAGTGCTTCGGGCGGTTTCCAACAGGGCCGATTCCAACTGCTCTTGCAAGGCGGCGTATTGGCGACCCAGATCCAGCAAAGGGACTTTCATGCTGCTTGTTCCTTCTGAGATTCCCCAGCACAGTCGGATTCTGTCCGGAGGCGAAAAACCTCTGGCGAAGCAGCTAGCTGAAGCGGCGCTTCTAGCGGATGGGCCTGGCCTAAAGGAATCTCCCGCCAAACTACTCCGTCTTGAAGCATATAGACGGTACCATCCTGGCCTACAGCCCGACCACTGGCATCAAAGACTAACTTATTTCCAGTCGTATCCACCCAACCCTGGAGCCGGGCAGGGTTCCCATACACTAATCCAAAAGCCGGCACATCTTTCGTAACCACCGCGCCAGCCCCAATCATGGCATACGGTCCAATGGTATGGCCACAGATAATCACTGCCCCAGCGCCAATTGTTGCTCCCCGGCAAACCCGGGTGGGCCGAAACTGGTGCTTCCTCTCAATAAAAGCCCGGGGATTGATCACATTGGTAAAAATCATGTGAGGGCCGCAGAAAACCTCATCCTCCAAAATCACTCCTTCGTAAATGCTCACCCCGTTTTGGATCTTCACCCGGTCGCCGATGCGCACTCGGGGTCCCACATAACAACCTTGGCCTAAAATGCACCCCCGACCAATGACAGCTCCAGCTGAAATATGGCAAAAGTGCCAGATTTTGGTTCCCTCCCCAATCTGGGCACCTGGATCTACAATACTGGTGGGATGAATAAAAGTTTCAGATCCCGACCTCTCCATAAGAATCCTCGTGCAGATTGGTCTCGGTTACTACCCAAGATTAGATCATGTCATCCACAAAAAGGGGGTTATATCCCCCTATTGTGGGTTAGGCTCTCTCCCTCCCAAATCAATGCGGATCACAATAACACACAACCCTTCTCCTGGACAAGACCAGTTCAATCCCATTCGGGTTTTCTAAACCTTAATGGCTTATTGCCTTCTCCCAGAAAGCCCTCCTTGGAAGCTTATAGGATGGGGAAGCTCCAGACGTTGGGCAGGAGTTTAGGCTCGCCGTTATACACAAGTTGGCGTTGAACCGTTCGAAGTTTACTTTAGGCAAATCCCAAAAGCTCGTTGAACAACGCAGAATGGATCCAATAAGCGATCTAGCTAAGACAGTCTTTAAAACCAAGCACTTTTTGATCTTGGAAGTGATCTTTCCTAAATGCTGCCATTTCTCCAAAGTAACGCTGAGCTTCTTTAGAAAGGCTCGTTATTCTCCTATCTGGGGCAATCATTTGCTGCCGTTGGGATGGGAAATAGCTCCCCAAAATGTATATGAACTTCTCCATAATTCAAAGGAGATGTTTTTATACCATTTTGGCCTGTGCTCCCTCTAACACAACATATAGGGGTGCCAAGATTGCTAGCACCCAATAGATGGTACCTGTCCGGATAGGACAACTGAATGATTAAAGATCAAAGGTTCACAAAGTTCACTATATGTTCAGGATTTTGCAGAGATTCGGGTGCGGCTGCAATTTTGTGGGTTAACTGGGCAACATAGGCAATATAGAGAAAAATAGGCTTCGGCCCCCTCCAAACCAGCTTTACACACCCGCACCTACCCATAGAACAAACCCTTTTACGTCCCTGTTTGCTCCTCGAACAGATAGTAGGAATCTAAACATCCTTCATCCGACTCCTGGCCGCTACAGTACGGAGCCTCTTGGACTGCAGGAGCTACCAGGGCAAGGACTGACTCGATGGGGCAGAAAGCCACCTATCTTCGCCGACTCCTCTAAACTCGACTTTTGCCATTTTAGGCCTTCTTACGGAAGGGGAAAACTATAAGTCCTTGTAACTATTGGACTTAGGAAATTATGTGAACAAAAGAAAGTATCGTCGTAACTACTGGAAACAAAAGGAGTAGGGAAAATGGCAAAAGTCGAGCTAAAAGGAGCACAAACAATCAGCCGCACGCCAGAGATTCCTATATCACAACGAACCCCATATGGGGGGCCTGAGACGGGCGCCCCCCCAAATGGGATGAAATCTTTCTGCTGAATTATGCAAAGGTCTGTAGGTGGTTGCGAGGTCAGCTTTTTCCAAAAGGTATCCGGAGGGCGAAAACCGTCTGCTTCTTTCCCCAAAAATGAGGAAAATAGCTCTGGATAGCTAAAACTCCAACCAGAAGCGATATTTCCCCGCTGCCCGGGAAGTCCTGGCTTTCGCTCCCAAAGGATGCCTAAAAAATATGCTACAGTAGGGTGAGGAGGACTCTGAGCGCTGTTTTTGCTTTGTGAGGCAGAATCAGCCCCAAGAGGAAGCTATTTCCCACGCATATTCCTTTGAAACTGGGCGGAACATTACCCCTTTTTAGTAAAAGGGGAGGAATGGCATGGGACCTTCCCATTTGGAGAAAATGGGCATTTAGGAAGTGAAAACTGGAGAGTCTTCGAACTGGACATTTACAATTTTTGTAACTTCTTTAATTTCATAGACTTATGTTTTGAGACTTTTTCTTTACTAAATAGTTTTTCAAATGGTTTAGACATCTAAAAAGAGATTGCTTCTTAAAAATAGCAAACTGGAGTTTAAAAGGTTTCCCTTTGGGTATTCCATTCGGCCGAAGAGTTTCGGGAATTCGCCCTTCTCCATCGGGGGATTAACGTAGATTTTGAGGAGGCGGCCACGGAGTACAATCCAAAATTGCGCAAAAATTTAGGAATAAAACAGAATCCCTCGGCGATTGAGAAAGGGTTTAAGATTTCTTAGTTTTTCTCAGGTTTTACTATTTGACAGAATAGCTTTGGGTTGGGAAAGGACGAGACGATGGGCTGGGAATATTACCGACAGATGCAACGATGGATCCTCGAAATGGAGATCCGAGATTGGGTATGGGTGTTTTTACTCGTGTTAGTGATTGGATTAATCTGTATGCGAGGCCTAGGCGGCCGGTTAAGCTGAGCCAAGCTTTTCTAAAGCAGGCAAAGCCTGTGGTAACCTCTGCATAATCCTGAACTATAAGAATTTGTGAATCTTCGATTCTCTAGCCGTTCCGTTGTCCTACCTGGCCGTCTACTACTTATTGAGTGCTCGCAATGTTTAGAAACCCCTGTGTGTTAGCGGTAGAACCAGCCAAAATGGGATAAAAATATCCCCTTTAAATTATGCAGAGGTTTCTGAACTTTATGAATTTTTGAGTTGGTACGCTTTAGCTGTGGCTATCCAAATATTCACTATATGTAGAGTGCTAGCAGTGTTACCCTCTATATATTGGATCAGAGGTGGGGGAAAACAAGGATCCTTAGAATTATGGAAAGGTTCCTCTCAGGTGGTATTTCTTATACTTCTTTCCCTTTACCATTCCAGGCCCCCTGCCGAAGGCTCGCTGTTATCCATAAGTTGGCGTTGAAGTGCTTGGATATCTTGGATATCAGTTGGCAAATGCCGAAAGCTCGTTGAAGAACCCAGAATAGATAAAATAGGCAATATAGCCAAAACAGTTTCTGAGCCATACAACTCCGGAGCTTCCAACGGATCCTTACTTAAAAATATTAGCATTTCGTCAAGGTAGCAATTAGCTTCTTTCGAAAGGTTTGGTTTCCCCCTATGTGGGGCCATGACTTGCTGCCTTTCTGATGGTACATACCTCCCACAGATGAGTATAACAGGAAGCTGCCGGAGGGGGGAGGCTCTAACTCCTTAGACCTATTGGAGTTAGGGAACGACAGGGGCAAAGGGGCCGTTCGCCGTAACTCCTGGAGAAAAACAAGGTAGGAAAAATAGCAAAGTGCGACCGGAAGGGCCTTGCTGGAAAAATTGCTCTTGGCAAAGCCTGCTCCGAAGCATATCTTTCGTTCCGGATTTGGTTGTTGACATTATAGGAAGGCTGGATGTTCGGACTTTTGGCATTTTTAGCCACGTTTCGGAAGGGTAAAGCTCTAACCTCTTGTAATATTGATTGTTAATATTGCACTATTGTGTGGATAAAAAGGAGGTTTTGTCGTAACTGCTGGAGGCAAAGGTAGTTAGGAGAAATGGCAAAAGTCGTGTGAAGTAGGAGGCCGAAAAACCCCTCTGCTTGCGGGTAGTTTTTCCTCGCTTTTGCGAAGTGCCAAGAGTATTTTCTTAGGGCTTGCCCATCCCCGTGGGAGAGTAGTCTGAAAAAAATAGGCAAGGATGCAAGGATTTCTCATGAAGGTGGTGATCTTTCTCCCCAATTGGGTGGGTGATCTTACGATGGCAACACCCACCCTCCGGACCCTAAGAAGGCATTTCGGTCCTAATGCCCACCTTGTGGGGATAATTCGACCCTATCTGAGGGGGCTTTTGGGTGGTACCAGTTGGCTCAATGAACTTTGGTCCTATCAGCCTAAGGGTTCCGATCCCACAGCAAGATTTTGGGCAGTAGTAGCTCGGCTTCGGCGGCAGCGGTGCGACTTGGCGGTTTTGCTGACCAATTCATTGCGAAGTGGCCTGATGGCGGCTTTAGGAGGAGTTCGGAGGCGGGTAGGTTATGATCGGGATGGACGGCATTGGCTTCTGACCGATCCTGTGCCCCTGCCAAGGCAGGGTGGACGGATTCGACCTATGCCGATGGTCGAATATTATCTGGGGTTAGCCGATGCGATTGGTTGCAGGAGAGACTCTCTGTGCTTAGAACTTGCCACCAGGCCTGAGGATGAGCAATCGGCTGAGTCGGTTTGGACCCAGTTTGGTTGGCAGCGGGCAGAACGCCCAGTGGTGCTCAATTGTTCCGGTGCTTTTGGCAGCTCGAAGCTTTGGCCGGTGGAATATTTTGCCCAGTTGGCCCAACGGGTGGTCGATCAGCTAGGTCAAAAGGTTTTAGTCTTTTGTGGCCCCAGCGAGCGGCAGCGGGCTCGACAGATCGTTCAATTAGCCGCTCGGGAAAATGTGGTCTCCATGGCCGATCAACCGATGGATTTCGGGACCGCTAAGGCGGTGTTGCGACGTGGTCGGCTGATGGTGTCCACAGATAGTGGGCCCCGGCATATCGCGGCAGCCTTTGGGGTGCCGGTCATTACGCTATATGGGCCGTTAGAGCCGATCTGGAGCTGGAACCCCACCCAAAGGGCTGTGGACCTGATGGTCGAGCAGTTGGATTGTCTTGGCTGTGGTCGGCCGAAATGCCCCTTAGGGCACCATGCCTGTATGAGAGAGCTCTCGGTGGATCGGGTTTATGAGGCATTGGTGCAGATGTGGATGAGCTTGGGACGTCAAGCGGCATAGAGGCGCTAGGAAATCAAGGCACATTTCTGCCGAGAGCACAGTCCTATTTTTTCTCCCAATCTGGGCAGGGCCCGATTATGGATACTGATAGTGTACCAAGGATTACACAAATCCCTATACTATCCCTTTTCCTAAATCCAAAACCTTTTTCCAGTTTTCATAAATCCGGATTATTCCCTCTGTTCGGAGGGCTCTTTTGGGAAAATCCCTTTTCCATCCCAGCCATGGGTGCTTATGGATATTCTTGCTCCCGGCAGAGGATAAGGGCGAGGTGGCATATTCTGGCAAAGCCTACCTGCCCCTGCCGAAAAGGAGGAGGACGGGACCTCCGCTCTGCCCCTAGAGGTCACTAACAGGTCGGTACTGGCAGGGAGTCTCAGGATGAAAATCGGGGTAGTGGTAGAGCATTTTGATCCGCAGCGGGGCGGTTTGGAGCAGTGGTCATGGCAGTTTGTACATGCTCTCCGAGAGCGGGGGCATCAGGTTTGGGTGATTTCAAAGACTTTTTGCCTCCAGACGGCAAGGCTAGGGATTAGTTGTTGTCAGGTCCCTGCTGGGTTAAGCCGACTGGGCTTTGCTCAAGTAGTCGAACACCAGCTTCGTCAATTGGACTTAGATATCATCCATGATACAGGAGCAGGCTGGTACTGCGATGTTTTTCAGCCGCATTGGGGTTCTTGGCTGGCCTTAACAGAACAGAAGTTACTATTGTTACCGCGCTGGCTTCGGCCTTGGAAACGAATGCTGATTCGATACCTGCCCCGGTATCGGGAGATATGTCGGTTGTTGGCCAAGCAATATCGAAGCGACGGGAGGGTGTTTTTGGCTCTTTCATCTCAAGCGGCTCGAGATTTTCAACATTTCCATGGAGTGCCCCCAGACAAAATTCGGGTGGTCTATAATGGCGTGGATATCCGCCGATTTCATCCAGAGAATCGAGGCCGGTGGCGTCAGGATATCCGCCGTCAATTTCATCTGAATGAAGAAACATTGGTGGTCTTAATTATAGCACACAATTTCCGACTTAAGGGGGTACCGACGGTGATCAAGGCAGTCCGTCGGTTGGCTAGCCGAGGGGTGCCGATTCATTTACTGGTAGTCGGTGGTCGACGTTCCGGCGCTAACCACAACAGCAACGTTCGGGCGGGGGGTAAAGGCTTGGTCAGTTTTGTTGGCCCGGTAGAGGATACAGCCCCTTATTACGCAGCCGCCGATCTCTATGTGCATCCCACGCTCTACGATACTTTCAGTTTGGTAGTTTTGGAGGCAATGGCCAGTGGACTGCCGGTGATCACAAGTCGATTCAACGGCGTGCAGGAGCTGTTGCACAGTGGCCGGGAGGGTTACGTATTAGAAGACCCTCTGGATGTCGAAGAGTTGGTAGGAAAAATCGAGATTTGTTGCGACCAGAAGCTTCGAGAGCAGATGTCAGAGGCGGCTCGGCAATTAGCAGAACAACATCCGTTTGACAAAAATGTGGAACAAATCCTCCAAATCTACCAAGAAGTCTTTCAGAGTAAGAGGCTAACCCAGGCAAGCAGTCTGGCGGTAAACCAGTCGGCCTATGCAGAGGCAAGGGATTCGGGGAGTGGCTCTTTAGCTCGTCTTTTGCCATTTTAGACCTTCTCCCTGCAGAGGAAAACTCTAACTCCTTGTAACTATTGGAGTTAGGAAATTGTGTGAACAAAAGGGACTCTCGTCGTAACTACTGGAAACAAGAGGAGTTAGGGAAAATGGCAAAAGTCGAGTTTAGAGCTTCTAACAAAATGATTTTTCCCACCATTCCCCCAGGGGGCAGGTAGTGTGTCAGAACCATCTGAATTTCCATTTTGTGAGAGGTTGGCTCTGTTGGAACCCTTTCCGGTCGGAGGCCTAAACTCACCAAAACTGAAGCAAAACCGACCAGGATGGGCAAAATCTCCCCAGACTGCGGGCAATCTTTCAACAGAGCCTGTGAGGTTCTTAGCTCGAGTTTTGCCATTTTCTGGAATTAGCTTTGGGGATTTTTGGTTCAGCCAATTTCCTAACTCCAATATTTTCAGAGAGTGAGAACAGCCAAACGGAGCTCCCCTAGAAATTGGCAAAACCGCAGCTTAGGAAACGCCTTCGTCCGTGGTCGGAGCCTTTCGGGAGGCGCAGGATGGAGATCGGGCTGGTGATTGACTATTTTGATCCCCATCGAGGTGGGGCGGAACACTGGACCTACCAATTCGCCCAGTGTTTGCGGGCCGGCGGGCATACGGTTCATGTGATTACTCAAGGGGCGTCTCCTGCCGCCGATAGCTTGGAGGTCCATGTCCATAGGTTAGGCCGGATTGCCTCTCGGCTTCAACGGGCTGAAGCCGCCGAAACCCTCCTACGCCGCCTTCAATTAGATATTATCCATGATATGGGGATGGGCTGGTATTGTGATCTGTTGCAATCTGAAGACGGATCGCGCCTTGCCCAATGGGAACGCAAATTGTGCCTTTTGCCTTTGTATTTGCAGCCGATCAAGCGGTGGCTAATGCGCTGGTTACCCCGGTATCGGGAATTCCGTCAGTTGATGCGTCGGCAATTTGAGGATCCCAGGCGAATTTTAGTAGCGGTTTCTCGGATGTGTGCCCGGGACTATCATCGGTATCATCAGGTAGGTCCC
The DNA here is from genome assembly GCA_025062105.1 of Thermoguttaceae bacterium. GTDB lineage: Bacteria > Planctomycetota > Planctomycetia > Pirellulales > Thermoguttaceae > JANXAQ01. The sequence goes on along the minus strand of JANXAQ010000241.1, from coordinate 7,566 downwards.
TATCGGATTCGGGTGGTGTATCATGGAACAGATATTCATCGCTTTTCGCCCCACCACCGCCAGCAATGGTACCTCCCCATCCGTAGTGCCTTAGGCATTAATCCTAACGAGATACTCTATCTGTTCGTAGGCCATGATTATCTGCGTAAAGGGCTTTGCACTCTGATTCGAGCCACAGGCCGGTTGGTACGGGAGGGATTGCCGGCGCGGCTTCTGGTGGTAGGCGGCAGGCCTACTGCAAAATACCGCCGCTTAGCCCGTCGGGTGGGAGCTGCTCATGCAGTGCTCTTTGTTGGCCGGGTTGAAGACCCGGTCCCCTATTATGCTGCCTCCGACGCTTTCGTGCTACCTACGTTTTACGATCCGTGCAGTTTAAGTGTTACCGAAGCGGCCGCCTGTGGATTGCCTCCAATTACTACCCGATGGAATGGGGCCAGTGAACTTTTAACCGACGGCGTGAATGGTTTCGTGCTCTCGGATCCAGCTGACGATGCTGGTTTGGCCGACCGCATGGCTCGACTTCTTAACCCTAAATTGCGAGAGCAAATGGGCCATGCCGCCCGCCTGCTGGCCTTAGAGTATCCCTTCCAACGCAACTACGACGAAATTCAGGCAATCTACCACGAAATCCGCTGCAAGCGAAAAGCCGCTTGATCTTTCTCGACCGGATAAGGTATTAAAACTAAAAGGCACGGGCTCTTGGGAAGAATCCCCTAGAAATCCGCTAAAACCCCCGTGGTGTCTGGGGGCCATAAAGAATAGCCAAATCCTCGGCGCTAGCAGCTTCCAAGGGCAGGTTACTTGGCCAGGCTACCAGGGTAGGACATAGGCTCTTCCGCCGATGGCCAGGACCATTGTATGAGCCTTGTTGCCAACTATTTCTCGAAGGTTTACTTCTATCAGAAACCAACAAACAAACAGTCCTTTAAGGTCCTGTAGCTGCTCTGGCTTTGTCGAGGCTGCCCTTTGCTCCTGTCGGGCAAAGACACACAAGTGCCAGTTTCCTTGGCCGGGGCTCCGGTTTCTTCTGGGATGTTTATAGAACGTAGCACATACGAATGCCACGGAGGGGGAGAAATTATTTCAGGAACCTCTGCAACATTCTGAACATGTAGTGAACATTATGGACTTTTGCCTCTATAGCCGTTCGGTTCTTCTATCCGAACACCTACTATCTATTGGGTGCTAGCAAAGCTTCAGCTCTATATGTGGTGTTAGAGGAAAGACTTCCAAAATGGTATCAAAATATCGCCCTTGAATTATGCAGAGGGTCCTTCAATTTTATTTCACACCGTAAGATAGCAAAGATCAAAGTTTGCCCCATTTGGCCTGAGCTAGTAGGCCGTTAGCCTTCCGAGCGTCTCCAGTCCACCAGATGCAGTTCCACCTGCCGAAGTCCGTTAAAGCTTTGAATGACTGGCCGAAAGGCGACATCCAAGGGGCCTTGGACTTCTAGCAGGTCATCGAGCCAGTCGCTTGCGCCAAAAGCGACGGCTCGCATGCGGACGCCATGTTGGGTGAGATACATAGACAAATGTCTTCTTTCCGCCCCCATCACCCGAATATCCCCCTGCCGCAAGACCCCACTGCTACATAGCAGAGGACGGGCATTCCCATATCCAAATGGTGCCAGCCGCTCCATCTGTTCTACTGTCCGAAGCGTTAACGCAGCCAACGGTGCTTCGGCGTCGATCCAAAGCTCCCCCTGCTGCTGGGGATCCAGGGAGTGGGCCACAAATTGACAAAAAGCTTCTCGAAAGGCCGGGATCTGCTCCGGCCGGATACGCAGACCGGCTGCCGCCGCATGACCCCCAAAGCCTAGCAAATGTTCCCGGCAGGCTGCCAAGGCTTCAGGCAACGGGAGGCCCGGGATGCTTCGGCCGCTGCCAATTCCAGGGCGCTGTCCGGTAGGATCGCAGGCGATCAGAATGACCGGACGGTGGAATTTTTCAGCCAAATGGCTCGCCACGATGCCGATGACCCCAGGATGCCATTGGCTGTCGGCCAATACCCAAGCCGGGTGCTCCGAAGGGGGATAATGGTGTTTGATCTGTTTCAGTGCGCTGAGATAGATGCTATGTTCTAGGGATTTTCGGGTGGTATTCAGTTCATCTAGATACTGAGCTAGGGTTTCTGCCCGCTCCGGCTGATCGGTTAAGAGCAGTTCCAAGGCTAAGGAGGCTTGACCGAGTCGGCCGGCGGCATTCAACCGGGGAACTAACTGGAAAGCCAAATCTTCCCCATCTAAGGCGGCCTTCTCGGCCAGCCCAGCCCGTCGGAGCAAGGCAGCTATCCCAACCGAAGGCCGTTCCCTCAGACTTACTAAACCATAGGAAACTAAAATCCGATTTTCATCCACCAGCGGGACCACATCGGCCACCGTTCCCAACGCCGCCCAGCCCACCGCCTGAAGCAAAAACTCCCGCATCGCACTACTGACCCGTTTGGCCCCAGCAGCACGTTGGCACACAGCCCAGGCCAATTTCATCGCCACCCCAGAACCGCTGAGACTATCAAACGGGTACGGAGGATGCCCCAGCCGAGGATGCACTATCACCGCCGCTTTGGGCAGTTGGGCACCAGGAGCATGATGGTCGGTGATCAAAAGCTCTATTCCTAACCGACTTGCCTCCTCCGCCTCCTGGATACTACCTATCCCACAATCGACCGTTATCAACACCTGGACCCCTCGCTGGGCCAATGCCCGCACCGCCTCCTCCCGCAGTCCATATCCCTCCTCTAAACGACTGGGAATGTAATAGATCGGCTCGGCCCCCAGCAGGCGCAAACACCGCCCCAAAATGGCTGTGCCCGTCACACCATCCACATCGTAATCCCCGTAGATGGCTATCCGCCGCTGTTGCCGCACCGCTTCATAGAGCCGATCCGCCGCCTCCATACAGCCTGGCAGCTCCTCCGGCCCCCGAAGGGCCGACAGTTTCGGCTCCAAAAAGCAACGGGCCGACGCTGGCTCCCGAATCCCCCGGACCCATAGCAACTGGGCAATCAACGGCGGAATGCCCACTGCCCGCTCCAACCAGGCCAACTGCTCTGGATCATAGGGCCGAATCCGCCATCGTTTGGGCATGGCTGTAAATAAGTATCCCTAGCTATACAAACGGATTCCTTCCTGCAGCCTACTTGCCGACTCTTTCTCAAAAGCCTCCCCTCCAGCTAACCCTATCGCCTCAGGGGAAGCCATAAAGAGCTCTGCCCATCTGCCAATTGCCCACAGCCCTACTTCATCTTCTTTTCTGTGTGCATCGTGTAGCGGCGCAGACGAGGGCAGTATTTTCGGAGGCGGAGTTTCTCACTGCCTGGCTTCCGCCGAAGTACGTAATTCAGATCTCCCGTCTCTTCACAGACCAGAAACACTACTTCCCCTTTTTTCTTTTTCCCTTTGCTTTTGCTAGCCATAAAGCAGACTCTCCTAAAAAGTCGTCAACCCTCAGCTTAGGGGAGTGCCCAAAAAATCTAGCTTACCACCCTATGAACCCCCTATCCTCCCCGGCTCAGCAGAAAATAGGGAAATTTCGACTAAATACGAAGTTTATGACACTCAGCCGAATGGAGCAAGCTTTTTTCTTCCCCCTTTTCTAACGGATGATATGGTTATCTCTCTATACGTGCCCTGCGACTAAGGGATAGGCCACTAATACGCTCAGCCGCCTCGGTTGGCCTCTTCCTCCATCCTTCCGAAGAACCTACCCCTGGCCCCCGGACAATTTGGTATCTACAACGGCTTTCACCTACAAGATGTTGGGGCCATCTCGAGCATTTTACCCAATATTGTAAGGCCAACATGGGTCAATACCAATTGCCCACGGGAGGAAGAGACAATTTCGCCGATCGCCTAAAAATGACCGAACTTTTATTGTACCCAATAAACGTATTTTGCAAACCGGTTCCCGAAGGGAGGCTGATTTTTTGTGGTCCGTTAAAGATCTCGACTTTTGCCATTTTGAGCTTCCGCCCGGAAGAGGAATGCTCTAACTCCTTATGAATATTGGAGTTAGGAAATTGTATGGGCAAAGAACCCCTTACCCCTAACTCCTGGAAACACAAGGAGTTAGGAAAAATGGCAAAAGTCGAGTTAAAGATGTGGTCCGTTAAAGAAAGGAAGATAGCTTGTCCCCAGTTCCCCCATTGCCTCGGGTTGAATCTCCAGGAATAAGAGGCGGGATTCCAGATCAGAGGGTATGGCTAAGAGTTTAGGTCGGCAGATCCGAATGGATAGCTTTTTATGCAAAGCTGGAATTCCAGGGATAACACTTATTTTGCCTGTATTATCTATTTTTCCCAACCGGGCCACAGAAAAATTTTACCCCACCCAAAGGGGACTGATTTTGTGCTCCATTTTAGAAGCATTGGGAAAAGAGCTATGTCCCAGCAGCTGCAAACTGGCTTTCACACTGAGCATCTCCTAGATGCCTTCCAGAGGCCAAGAGTCACTCGAAGAAGTGTAAGCCGGAAGGAAAAGGTTTTTTGTAAGGATTCAGGTTGAATGAAGTCCTCTTCGATTTGGCAAAACAGAGGAAAAGAGAAAACTTTCAAAATGGTTTCCAGGGTATCCAGCCTTCTTTTCCTAAATTGCCCATTTTATCAAATGGTGGATCCGATCCTTTTATTTACCGGAAGTGTTATTTTCTATCTAGCCTTGGTTTTCCCCCAAGGATTCCTCCTTCATCCAATTAACCCAGAGGATTTTCGGAAGATCTTTTTTTTCCTCCACTTGACCCAACTGGATATGGAGGGTAGTTTTGAGACTAATGGACGGCTCCTACTCTGCCAGGGGGCCAGAAGTTACTCTTAGCCCACAATAAGGGTGGTGGGTTATTGCTGGAGGAGAAATGCAGGGGGCTTTATTCCCCATAATAGGAGCAAGAGCCCCTTTCTTTGTTTGCCTCCTGAAAAAGAAACTTTCGGAAAAAGCGAGGAGTGTGGTTTAATGCCAGAGTACCGGCGCCTTCATGTAACTCTTGTGGGGGATATATGTATAGTCCGATTTAGGGACCAAAAGATTATTGAAGACATAAGTATTCAAGAGTGGGGCCAAGAATTGCTCAGTCTCGTGGATGTGGACAACCGTCAGAAAATTCTGCTGAATTTTACCGGGGTGGAGTTCCTATCCAGTGCGGCCCTTGGCAAACTTCTTACTCTCAATGCTCGGGTGCGGGCACGAAGTGGCTCGTTGAAACTCTGCGGCATCCGGCCAGAAATCTATGAAGTCTTCCAAATCACCAAACTGAACCGTGTCTTCGAGATTTACAACGACGAATCCGAAGCCCTTAGCGCCTTTTAACCTCTTGCCTCTTTTATTTCGACGTTTGCCATTTTTGGCTTCGTTCCCAGAAAGGAAAGTTCTAACTTCTGGTAATTATTGGACTTAGAAAATTGAGTGAACAAAAGAAGGTTGCGTCGTACCTATTGGATGCAAAAGCAGTTAGGAAAAATGGCAAAAGTCGAGCTTAAGGCGGGCGATTAGGAAAAAGGTTAGGTTTCCTCCCGAGACTCGAGGGCCCTTTTTGCCCAAACCCCGAGCCAGCACCAAACAAAAACCAAATGATTGGCTTGCAGCTCACTTCTGGCAATTGCATACGATGCCGAGGATTGCAAATCTTTCGGTCTTCCTATTGAGGCCCGTTGTTACATGGAGAAAATCGGAAATCGGATATTTCTGTAGGCCAAATCCGAAAGCTCGCTGAATAAACAGAATAAACTAAAAATAGTTTCGAAACCCATCACTTTAATTTGATCTTTTCCAAATTGTGTAATTTCTCCAAAGTGCCAATTAGCTACGCTTCTTTTGGAGGGGTAGGTATCAAGCCGTTGGGGGCAATCATTGGCTCCTGCTGTGATGGGGAATTACATCCCAAATGTGTATACCCCTTATTAGATGGCGACGACAAATTATCTCAACCTGCCCCATAAGGGGGTAGCTTGAAATGTATAGAGGGGGGCTCTTTTCCTCGGTCGTTATTTGCCAAAAAATCTTAGCTAAAGGGTCTTGAAACTGCTCGAAATTGACGGTAAAAAATTTATAAAAGCCCTCCCAAATCCAAGTGTTCGAGGAACTACGTGGGGCAGGTTTATTCCTCACAAGCCAGTATTCCCCGATAGCTCAGCTGGTAGAGCAGGCGGCTGTTAACCGCCGGGTCCCAGGTTCGAGCCCTGGTCGGGGAGCTAAGTCCTTATGCAGTAAGGACTTACGACAAGCAAGAGGTTGCACAAACCCGAAATCCTCAAAGGGTTCCGTCGAAATCTTCTCTATTTTGCCAGAACATACGTCCACTTGCTGCGCCGCATTTTGCGCCTCTAGTGCGCCGGAATTTGCGCCGTCTGTTGGGGTGGTTCTTGGCCGCCTTAAACCTCTCTGAGAAGCCTCCTGAAAGTAGCTGTCTGTGGTCATCAGGTAGTGCTCTCTTGCTACCTTGACACTATTGCCCGCCCAGTCGGTTACTACATGTTCTGGGTATCCCAGCCGGATCAGGTCGGTAATGAAGCTCCCCCGCATAGAATGCCAAAGTCGGGGCCAAGGGGTCAGTCCTGCCCGTAGGATTAACCGTTTTAGCGCAGTCCGTAGGTTAGTATCGCTGCCCTTGGATAGCTGAAACACCTTGTCTTCTCCCTCTTGGGCGCAAACCCAAGCTTCCCGAAGTAGCTCCTCCAATTCAGGCAAAATAGGTATCCATCGGACTGCCTTCCTGGTCTTTCTTAACTTAGGGCTATGGACGCAAAACTTGCCTTGATCCCAAAGGAAATCACTCCACCGGAGGTTCTCAATCTCCGAAGGAATCCTCAACCCTGCAAAACGACTTAATCCTATTAAAAGCCTTAGCTTGGGGTCGTGAGTAGCGTCTAATAGTTTGTGGACTTCTTCCAGGCTAACGTAGTATTCTCGGTTTGGGTTGGCGTGGACAGCCGCCGGGATAGATTCAAACGGGTTGTCAAAGACCAGTTTTTTCTTTCGGGCCGCATTCCATAGCTGTTTTGTTCTCCCAATAGTTCTCCGGGCTGTTGCCTCTGCATACCGCCCAAGAAGCCACCGATTAAAAGCTACCGCCTCAGCCTCTGTTACGTCCGTGAAGCTTTTGTCTGGGCCAAAGAAATCCAACAGCGCCGCTCTTACTCTTTGGAACAGTTCACGGGTTCGCTTCCCTAGGTCAGTTCGCTCTTGCAGATACCGATCCAGGAAACTAATAATGCGTTCCTCTGCCCGGTGAGGAACCAACCCCACCTTGGCCAGTTTGTCGTAAAGTTCCGGGCTGATTGTGCTAAGCCAACTGGCCGCCTCCTGAGGAATGGGAGTACCGGCTAGCTTGGCCGACAAAAGCATTTCCACCTTGACCTTGACGGCTTCGGCTGTCTTTATATCACACTTGCCAAGCCTGATGGTTCGACGTGATCCGTCGGAATCGACAAACTGAATCCGTTTTCTGCCATTAGGATCGGAAACGACACTGGCCATTGCTACATCCTCCTTTTGCCTAAGTCTTGCTGTATTGTACCGCCCATTTCCGTAGGGCGCAAGTGTTTTCCGTTGTGTGCTTAGGTTAGGCTTCAGCC
>JANXAQ010000150.1 GCA_025062105.1 Thermoguttaceae bacterium | reverse complement strand
GAGTTAGAGTTTCCCCCTTCCGGGAGACGGCCTAAACTGGCAAAAGTCGAGATTAGACTGCTTGTTAGGGGTGCAAGTCGATTACCCTTTTTAGGGACGAGGAGAAGCCGATTATTTGAGGCTCTTCAAAAATGGCATTTTGACGGTTCTAATAAGGTTTGACCGACCGGCCCCGCTCGACACTGCTTAAAAATAGTGTTTTTTAAGATCCTAAGAGGAAGGTAAGAAAGAACTTCTCCTATTATGAGAGAATGCCAGTTCAGTATGCCACTTAGTGGTTTTGAGAGTTTGGGTTATGCCGGTAGGATTGTTTCGGCTTGCAGCATAGCTTGGACCCAAAATTGCCGAATTTTGGAACCTCTGCATAATTCAATGGGGACATTTTTATACCATTTGGGATGCCATTCCTCTAACACAACATATAGAGCTGCAACATTGCTAGCACCCAATAGATAGTAGATTTCCAGATAGGAGAATCAACCGGCTATAGAGACAAAGGTTCACAAAGTCCACTATATGTTCAGGATTTTGCAGAGGTTCCTTTTGTCTTTTTGGTGCACTTCTTTGCACTTTCCCACACTTTTTGGTTAACTTAGTAACCTATTTGTAAGTCTTTGTCTTGCAATTGGTTGCATTCGATTTCTGCGTTTTGCCTTAATGAGGCTGTCGGGAGTCGAACCCGAGACCTACGGATTAAAAGTCCGTTGCTCTACCTGCTGAGCTACAGCCTCTGAACACACACCGGCTGAAGTTTCCTGTTTCCTATTTCAAAACCTCTAGCCAAATGAACATCAAGCTGGTTCTAAGGTACCACTTGCTCCCTTTGAGGTGGAAAAACCCATCTTTTGTTAGAAACTCTTAATGTTTGGAAATAAAAACCTCTTTGGAAAGGATTCAGTGCAAAACAGAAAATCAAGTCGGTAAAATGAGGTATCTAGTTACCGAGAGTTTTGCCCTTTTAGGCCTCCTGCCGAAAGGGGAAAGGTTTTACCCCTTGTCTCTATTCCGGTTAGGAAATTGGGAAAACAAAAGGCCAGCTCGTCGTGGCTCCTGGAGAAAAAAACACGTTAGGAAAAACGGCAAAAGACTGGCTTCCTGGAGGCCTACAACCCACTCAAAAATAGTGTGACACTTCGGAAGCTTCGAATGGACGTAAGTTTCTCTCTTCTGCGTGGCGGAAGAGAGGATGTATTTAGGGAACCTCTGCATAATCCTGAACATATAGTCAACTTTATCCATTTCTGATTCGAGATCGGCGCTTCTATCCAAACACCTACCTACTACTAAACTAACTAGAATATGTAGGGTGCTAGTACTACTAACCTAATACATTGGGCCAGAGACGGGGGGAACCAAAATGGTATCAAAATCTCCCTCGAACGAGGCAGCGGCTCCTGCTCTCCATTCTCTTGTGTAAGAGGCAAGGTGTGAGAAATGGGCTGCTTGACCGAACATATGCATTCTTCACTGCCCTGCCTCTCACCTGAGCGAATACCTCCTCCAGGGGATTATACACAAATCGAATCGCCGCCGAAAAACCTAAAACAGCAAATAACTTTCGGTAAAAATCAAATCTTTCTTTGGGTTGTTCTCCAAAATTTCCGGGTAAATCTATCTTTTTTTATAAATCGTTTGCCTCCTACGAAGGCGAGATACCAAACAGATATGGTTGGTATGATCTTTGCATCTAGAACAACGCCCCCTTACGAGAGTAAGAAACGGGGGCCAGCCTCGCCTAGAATGTTTTATTTTAGAGGTTTTTTTAGGGAAAACAAGAGCCAAAAGTGCTGCCTGCCCCTTGAGAGATTATTATTTGGTTGGTTAGAAGCTTTTAGCTTTTTCGGCTCGGAGGCATTCTTGCGGCGTAATAAGGCCGTCGTTATTCAGGTCGTATTTTTGAAACTCGGCGGCTTTGGCGTCGGTCCATTCGCTGGCAAACTCGGCCATAGAAACCTGGCCATCACCATCCGCATCCTTCTGGATGAACCAATCGGGTATTCCCTTAGGCAACCGTTCCAGTGGGGTCAGAAAACGGACACGGACCGGTTGGCTAGATCGACTACTACTGGAAGAAGACCGGGGGGAGCCGCTCCAAGTGGATCCGCTTCCACTTGGTCGGGAAGAACTGCCGGAGCTGCTGGAAGAGCTTAAGCTGCTAGAAGTCCAGGTGGAACTGGTCCCAGGACCGCTTCCGGAACCACTGGAACTGCTTCCAGAACTCCCAGAACTGCTCGTGGAGGAACTGCTACCGGACAGAGCCAACTGATTCCTTTCCAACTCGCGATGGGTTAATTCCTCTAGGGTAATCCGCCCATCGTTATTTCGGTCGGCTTTTTCCGGCGAGCCGCGCATCTGTTGCCATTCCTCTCGCTCCAAAATCCCGTTTTTATTCGCATCATATTGACGGAAAAGACTTTGGGCATATTCACGCACTCGCCTTTCTAATTCCTGGCGTTCTGGGCTGCTTGGGGGAGGCGCAGAAGGGCTGCTGGAAAGACTGCTACCGGAGCTAGTACCAGGGAGGCCGAAACCGGCAGGTTTGGGCAGATTGGGTGTTTGGGCTCCAAATCCGCGCAATCCCCCAAGAGATGGCCCCATCCCACTAGAGCCAACTGGCCCTGAACCGGTAGTAGATCCTAGCCCTGGTGGAGGGCCTCCGGAAGGGGTTGGGCCTCCTGGAGGGGATTTGGACTGTTGCTGTTGCTCTGTCTGTTGAATATGGCGGATGACGGCAGCCCGGAATTCCGCTACCGCGATCGAATGCATAGGATTCAAGCCGGCTTCTTTGGCCATCCGTTCGTAGATATACCGACTTTGACCTTGGACTTCGTTGGGTTCGATGACGCCGTCTTGATTAGCGTCGAAGGAGCTGATGAGGCGTTCGGCCCGTTCCAGCCGAAACCGTAATCGGCTTGCAGGATCCTGTGGCATTCCTTCCGGAGGCCGACGCTCCCGCCAACGGCCTCGGCCGCTCCGTTCCTGAGCTTGCAGCTGGGCTACCAGAGCAGTACTTACTACCAGACTCACTCCCAGCAGCAGGAGTAGCCCAATTAGAACGTGTGAGAGTGAGGACTTTCGGGTTCCTCTAGTAGTGGGAATTGATGCTCCCTTCTTCTGGGGGGGCAATTGCTTGGTCGGTGGCCAGGGCATCATCTGGCATGCAGTTCGCATTCCCCAGTTCTCCTCCAAAGAGTCGTTACTTCCCCCGGTTCCTTAATTATCCTTTGGAACAGCTTTTTGCACAACGGGAACAGCTCACCAGAATGAAGAAGCCGGTGTGGTCATTCCCGCAAACCCAGGCAGCCAGTTCATCCCATTACCGAAAAGGAGAAGGCTGTTGCTTTCGCAGGAATGCCCGTAGAGAGTATTTCCTGGAAAGAAAAGCTTTCTTCACTCGGCTGAAAGCTGCCCCAAAACCCGCTATCTTTAATAACCCCGGCGCAAACAAAGAGATTCGGCTTGCCCCATTTCCAGGGGTAATCGACCAGGAAGGGGATTAGCAGGATAATGGAACTCTTTGGGGGGATTAATGGTGCTCAACTCCTCGGGCGGGTCCTGGGTCCCAAGGGTTTTAGAGACACTCTTTGGGGGAATTAATCGAGCTGATCTGGTTGGTTCCGGAGGCTGTAGCGTTTGGCCGCAAATGGCCAATTCACATAATTCCAAAAGCCTTCGACAAACCTAGCTCGTTCATTCCGGTAGTCGATGTAATAAGCGTGTTCCCAGACATCGATGGTAAGGATGGGTTCTTTGTCATACTTTAGGGGGGTATCGGCATTGGAAAGAGGCATGATGGAAAGTTTGCCTTCTTTATCGGCGGCTAGCCAAGCCCAACCAGAGCCAAACAGTTTCGCCGCCGCATCAGAAAAAGCTTTCTTGAACTCCTCAAAGCTACCGAAATCTCTCCGAATGGCTTCGGCCAATTCACCAGTGGGTTCTCCTCCCCCCTTGGGTGCCATACAATTCCAATAAAAAGTATGGTTCCAAGCCTGCCCAGCATTGTTAAATACCGATCCAGTCGAACGGATCACCACCTCCCGAAGGCTCATCTGCTCCTCCGGTTTTCCTTCCACTAAAGTATTTAAATTCTTAAAGTAAGCTGCATGATGCTTCCCATAATGAAACCGGATTTGTTCCTCCGAAAGGTATGGAACCAAAGCATCCATTGGATACGGCAAAGGGGGTTGTTGGAACGGCATTTTCTTCTCTCCTGCAAACAAAAAGCCCATCGATCCATAACCAACTTTCCAGCAAGGTGCCAGCAGGGTGGAACTTACCCCGACACCCACAGAACCTTTTAGAAAGTCTCGTCGGGATAAATACGCCATCAAAGCACTCCTAAAAAGTGGGAATAAAAAATACACTGGGAAGCTATAACACGTTTTAAAAAATTATTATTGGAAGAGGCAAGAGGCGAAGGGCCTTTTTTCTATCCGGCTTGGAGAGACCAACCTGGGTGAGAAAAAGGACTTTTCGGGCAAGTTTACCATTCCAAAGATCAAAAAAGGTCAATATATCTCCGTTAATCCCTTTTAGTTCCTTTTACTCCCTTGGTAGGAGAATTACTTGCGTACGCTCCGCTTTTGCCATTTTCCCGGTGGGAGCCCCCTAAGGATGTTTAAAAATAGCGGTAGGTAGGAAATTTGCTGAACAAAGAAGCCTCAAAGGCTAATTCCCTTAAATAAGCTTGGCTTTTGCTATTTTTGCTTTTGTGCCCAAAGCAGGATGCTCTAACTTTTTGCAAATATAGGAGTTAGGAAATTGGGTGAGCAAAAGGATGTTTCGCCGTAACTCCTGGAACCAAAGGGGGTTAGGAAAAATGGCAAAAGTCGGAAAATGAAAAGCCGGACAGTTCTCAGGCATCTTATACCCCTGGGAGGGTAGGTGTAACGGTCTTTTGGGTAGAGGCTGGCTTTGTTGAAAGGGTGTCCGCAGGCTGGAGAGGTTTTAGCCATACTAGTCGGTTTTGCGTCAGTTTTGGTGGGTTTAGGCTTCCGACCGGAAAGGGTTTCAACAAAACCTTAGAGGCTGTCTTGAAATTGGGATTTGGGCGGTTTTTCCATGGGTTTTGGCCGACCGGCTCCTACCCTTCAGACTCATTAAAAACAGAGATTTTGGGTATTCTGGGGAATTGAGGAAGGAAACCTCGTTTCATCTCATCATAGAAAATGCTTTTTAGAACTGCCTCTTGGCTTGATTTTTGCCAATTTTGGCTTTACCCCAGCAGAGGACTTTTCTAAGTCCTTGTAACTATTGGACTTAGGAAATTTGGTGAACAAAGGAGAGTTTCGTCGTGACTGCTGGCACTAAAACCAGTTAGGGAAAATGGCAAAAGTCGAGCTTAGAGGCTCTCCAAACAAAAAAAGGCCAAATTTGTGTTAAATAGGACATGTCGGGGGCCATCTGCTCCTTGCTAGATATTGGCGAAAGTTTTCAAAGCCACCCGGAATGGCGGAACTTTCCTCTGGGAACGGGGTTGGATTCCTCGGAGGCCGGCTGGCAGGAGAACTCTCGGTAGGCGAGAGACCAGACGGCCGAGGCCCTTTTCGAGGAGGGAAGGCGTATGCGCAGAAGGTGGATTGTGTTGGCAGTAGGTTTGAGTGTGTGCTTGCTGGGTGGGTATCTGTGGGCACAACCACCAGGAGCACCTGGGGGACCTGGACCAGGCCGATTTTTTGGTCGCATGGCCGGACCGGGCGGTCGATTGATGTTGCTGATGAACCCGGCCGTAGTCAAAGAACTGGAACTTACCGAAGAACAACAGGCAAAACTCCGGGAAATTGGTGAGCAGATGCGGGAGCGGATGCGGGAACAATTTGCCGGCATGAGGGACCTGCCGCCGGAGGAACGAGAAGCCCGCTTCCGAGAAATGCGAGAAAAAATGGAAGCCCAGGTAAAAGAAATCCAAGAGAAAGTCAATCAAATCCTTCTGCCCCATCAAGTCAAGCGTTTGGATCAGATTGCTTTCCAGACGCGAGCCCGGATGGGCGGCGGAGGCTTAGGCGGCCTGATTGACGACCAAGAGATCGTCAAAAAACTGGGCCTGACCGAAGAACAGGTGCAAAAACTCCGGCAAATTCGAGACGAAGTCCGTGAACGGCTCCGCACGTTGCCCCAACAGATTCAAAAAGAGGCCGAGGAAAAGGCCATGCAGGTCCTGACCGAGCAGCAACGGCAAATGCTCAAAGAGCTGATGGGCGAACGGTTTGAGATGCCATTTGGCTTTGGACCAGGCGGACCGGGCGGTCCAGGTGCTCGCCGAGGTCAACGTGGCGCCGAAAAACCTCAGCCAAAGCAGTAAAATTCAGTAGGTCCAAAAAGCCACCTTTTTAACACGAAGAAAATGCATTCCTGAGAAAATGCACTCCTGAGATTAGAAGGGGGAATTCTTGTCTCCTGCGTAAACCTCAGGGAGATTTCCCTCCCATTTTGGTGGCCCTTTCCAAATCATTCCGGAGGAGTCGTGAAGGGGCAACCTGGTTAAGATAGGAGAAATACGCAAAACAGGAAAGAATTCTCCTCGTCTTGGGAAAATTCTATCGGTCTGCTTACAATGAAAGGAGGGGGAGGAGGGACCATTGGGGCGCTCCTCCCCTAATTCCTTAATTTTTAGTCAACCCGCTTTTAAGATTGAGAGCGGGTAGGCGAACAGGTTGAATAAGGGGCAAGTCGGCCCCTTTTGGGTAAATTGAAGATCCGTTTGAAAAAAGGGATTTACATTCCAGAGGGACAATTTTTCTTCAAAGATTCCCCTAAAATAGAGAATAAACCAACCACCAAAAGAGGGATTAGAGTGGGTGAAGTTCCTTCCTATCTATCCCTCAAGAGGGGGATGCCCTTATGGAAGTTGGAGAAATTCTACTCAAAAAAGGGCTTCTTACCGAGCGGCAATTAGCTGAGCTCCGACAGGCTCAAACCGACGGGACTCGTCTAGATCAATTGGCGGTGCAAAAAGGCTTCGTTACTGAGGAAGCGGTTTTGCGCGCTTTGGCCGAGGAAATGGGGCTGCAATACATAGACCTAAGCGAGACGGAAATTGATCTAGAGCTGCTGAAACGATTTCCTCAACGGTTTATTCATCGGGAGGGGTTGTTTCCGGTCTGTCAGCGGAACGGCACGTTGGTGGTGGCGACCAGTGATCCGTTTAATCTCTATCCGCTGGATGAATTGGCTGCTGCCACTGGCATGACCGTTACGCCGGTGCTAGCCAGTCGGGTAGAAATCGCCAAGTTGATTAAAACCCATTTGGGCGTAGGCAGTGAGACGATCGAAAGCCTGCTGGCTCAGACGGAAGAGGCACCGGTGGAACTGGTTGGCCAGATCGAAACGGACGGTTCGGAGCTTTCGGAGCTGGCTCAGGAGCCGTCGGTGGTTCGGCTGGTAAATGAGATTTTGCTAGAAGCGATTGAGGCCCGTGCTAGCGACATCCATCTGGAATCCCAGCCATCTGGGTTGAAGGTTCGTTATCGGATCGATGGCATTTTACATCCGCAGCCGGTCCCGCCGGAGATCACTCGGTTTCAAGCGGCCATTATCAGCCGGATCAAGATCATGGCTCGGCTCAATATTGCCGAGCGGCGTCTGCCGCAGGATGGCCGAATTCAACTTAAAGTCAAAGGCCGGGAGGTGGATGTGCGGGTGTCGGTCATCCCGATGATCCACGGCGAAGGAGTGGTGCTCCGGCTTTTGGACAAAGGGGCTATGGAGTTTACTCTCTCGAAGCTGGGGATGGAGGAGGAGATTTATCGGACCTACCGAGAATTGATCCAGTTGCCCCATGGGATCATTCTGGTAACTGGGCCAACAGGTTCAGGGAAAACCACCACCCTGTACAGTTCTCTACTGGAGATCCGCAGCGAAGAGACCAAGATCATTACTACTGAGGATCCGGTGGAATATCGCCTAGAGGGGATTAACCAGATTCAGGTACATCCGAAGATTGGACTGACATTTGCGCACTCATTGCGGGCCATTCTACGCCATGACCCGGATATTGTGCTCGTGGGCGAGATTCGGGATTTAGAGACAGCCGAAAATGCCATTCAGGCTGCTTTGACAGGGCATCTGGTTTTTAGCACGTTGCATACCAACGATGCGGCTACGGCGTTTACCCGGTTAGTCGATATGGGGGTAGAGCCGTTTTTGGTCTCCAGCACTGTGGAAGCGGTTATGGCGCAGCGATTGGTGCGGACGCTTTGTCCGCACTGCAAACAGCCGTTTACTCCACGCCGGGAAGAGTTGCCGCGGGATTTCCCGTATGAGCAGCTTTTGGCCAATGGAGGGAAGATTTACCGGCCTGTTGGATGCCGGGCTTGTCGGCATGTGGGGTATCTGGGCCGGGTGGGAATTTTTGAACTATTAGTTTCCAGCGATCGGATTCGGCAACTGGCCCATGACCGGGCCACTGCCTGGGAGATTCGGCGGGCTGCCTTAGAGGAAGGGATGACCACCCTTCGGCAAGACGGCTGGCGCAAGGTGCTGGCTGGCCGAACCACCATAGAAGAAGTCCTCCGGGTAACTAAAGGAGACCGAGTGGAAGATTAGCGTATGTAACAGTTCAGCTAAAGCATTACTAGCCTGTTTTGAGGAGGCGAAGGGGCCAACCGATTGCCTCTCCCCACCGTGGGCTCGCTGTTATACACAAGCTAGAGTTCAGACGCTCGGACATCACTTTAGGCAAAGCAGGAAAACTCGTTGAACAACACAGAATGGATCAAATAGAAAATATAGATAAACCTTTTTCTGAAACTAAAGATCTGCTGATTTTCTAAATGATCTTCCCAAATTGTGCAATTTATCCAAAGTAACTGTTAGCTTGTTTTGAAAGGTTGATTTATCCTCCGGATTGGGGCGATCGTTTGCTGCTGCTGTGAGGGTGAATCCATCCCAAAGATGTGTATAACAGCGAGCCACCGTGGGAGAGGGTGGCATTGCCGAAGGCAATGCCGGGTGAGGGGGAACTGTGAGGCCGAAGACAGAATGCCGAAGGCGGAGGGCAGAACAGGCAAGAATTGGGAACCCTGCCTTTGCCTTCTTGCTCACCTCTCTTCCGCCGTTGGTGGTTTTGCCCTCACCCTGTCTATCTCCTGCCAGGGGAGAGGGGATATTTGTCCAAACAAGGAGGACTCTATTCTGTCCGACAAAGGAGTGTCCTATTTCCTCCCACAAAGCAGTGTCATATTCCAGGGGATGGGACATTTTCCCAACTAACTAGGGAATGTAAGCGGTGCCTGAGTTTACGTATGTGGCTCGTAAAGCGACTGGGGAAAAGGTAACCGGCGCCCTGGCGGCAGCCAGTCGTCAGGAGGTGCTAGCGATTTTGGCCTCGCAGTCGCTGTTTCCGGTGGAAATTCGGGCCGAAACGCCTCGTCGGCCATTGACCAGCCGGCGTCGGATTCCGATGCAACTATTGGCGATCACCTATAGCCAACTGTCGGATCTTTTGCGAAGCGGAGTGCCGCTTTTACGGGCTTTGGATGTGCTGCGTAGTCAGACAGCCCATCCTCGGTTGGCCGAGATCCTATCGGATATCCATGATCGGGTGGAGGACGGGGCAACTCTAGGCGATGCGATGGCTCGGTTTGAGCATATCTTTGGTGAAATGGCCGTCAGTATGATCCGGGCTGGCGGGGAAGGAGGCTTTTTGGAAGAAGCACTGGCCCGAGTGGCCGAGTTTACCGAAACTCAAGACGATCTGCGCCGCCGTACGGTAGGAGCGATGGCTTATCCGATGATGTTGGCTGTGGTGGGGATGCTGGTGGTAACTGCCTTGGTGTTATTTGTGGTTCCTCGGTTTGAACAGCTTTTTGGTCGGCTTCGGGAGCGGGGGGAGCTGCCGGTGCTGACTGACTGGCTTTTATGGGCCAGCAATTTGCCGTGGCGATGGGATTTTTGGTTTCCGTGGGGAGGGGCGATAGTGGGCGGCTTGATAGTCGGCGGAGCGGCTTTGTGGCGTTGGCTGCAGACCGAAGCGGGCCGATTATGGCGGGATCGGCTGAAACTTCGCCTTCCGGTTGCCGGCGGAATTTTTCTAAGTCTTTCTATTGCTCGGTTTTGCCGGGTCCTGGGGACTATGCTGCGAAACGGGGTGCCGATTTTGCGCTCTCTTCAGGTAGCCAGCGAGTCGGCCGGCAATCGGGTGTTAACCGAAGCGATCAAAAAGGCTACCGAAAACATTCGAGCGGGTCAAAATCTAGCTGGTCCATTGGCCGCCAGCGGCCATTTCCCACCTATCATCCTTGCCATGATCGCCGTGGCCGAGGAATCCAATACCCTAGAAACCGTCCTGATTCAGATTGCCGACTCGTTGGAAAAGCGCACTTGGCGGCAACTAGATTTGGCCGTTCGCCTATTGGAACCGGTCATGCTCTTGCTATTGGCCGGCGCGGTGCTTTTGGTGCTGGTCGGCCTATTATATCCGATGTTCAAGATGAGCTATGCGCTATAACTTGCCGATCTGGTATGCTTTGGAAAGGAGATCAGCCGATGCCATCGTTTTGTGCTTTTATTCTAGGCGTTCGGTGTGCTAGTCCGCCGGGGCTTTCGATCAACTCAACCCGGCGGCGTCTGTCTGGGGTAGGCTACCGGTCTTCACCTAGAGTGGATCGGCGTCATTGCCGAGGGTTGACCTTGATCGAGGTGTTGTTGGTGCTGGCGATTTTGGTCATTATTGCTTCGCTGGCGGTAACGGCCTATGGGCCGATCCAACGGAAAGCCTACATGCGTGCCGCCGAAGCCCAGATCAAAGCTTTCAAAACTCCCTTACAAGCGTATTATTTGGATTTGAACTGTTATCCGACTACTCAGCAGGGATTGGAGGCGTTGCGCAGTCCGCCTGGGGATTTGCCCAACCCGGCCAAATGGAATGGTCCGTATTTGGACAGCGAAGTGCCATTGGACCCCTGGGGCCGACCATATCAGTACGAATGTCCAGGCCGATATAATCCCGATACCTATGACTTATGGTCCTTAGGCCCAGACGGCCAAAACGGCACCGACGACGACATCGGCAATTGGATGGTAGAATGAATGGCTGCTGTAGAATCTACCGATCTACTATTTGCCCGAACAGTGGGGTGCAGGGAGATTTGTGTTTTTCAGTGCACTATTTCCGATGGCCGGTTTCCCTTCGCTCACCAGATCTCTATCCTGTCGGGCACCCCCCCAGACAGTCCAGAGGTGTTACTCTGCTGGAGGTGTTGTTAACGTTGGCGGTGCTGGTTTTGATGGCCGGCATTGCCTGGCCGGTGCTGGCCAGGGCTTTTGAAAACCAGCGACTCAAAAAGTCGGCCGACATCATTCGGGCACACTGGACTCAGGCCAGAGTGCAAGCGATGAGTACGGGCTATGTGTATATTTTTCAGTTTACCCTCGGCCAAAATCGTTACACCAGTTATCGGCGGGTGGCTTCCGAAGTGGAGGTTTCCCCGGATGGCCGGTTCCAGGCCCCCGATTGGGACAACCTGCAACCGTTCGGCAAAGAGCAAACTCTGCCCGAAGGGATCCGGTTTGCCGGCGGCGAAGTACTCTGGGATACAAGAGCTGAAATGTACAGCACTACCCCAACCACCTTTTTATCCTCGGATCAAGGTTGGTCCAGCCCCATTTTTTTCTATCCGGACGGCACCACGTCAACCGCCCGGCTGGTGCTGGAAAACGAGCGTGGCCGACGCATTGACATCTCCCTGCGCGGACTGACCGGCATGGTCAGTATCAGCGACATTTACACGGCCGAGGAGGCCCAACCATGACCGCTCCTATACTTTCGTTCCGCCTTTGGCCTCCCAAGATCAATCAGCCTCTGTGGGCCAAGATCAAGCAACCGGCATTTTCGCTCTTGGAGGTGATTCTGGCACTGACGATTTTGGGAGTTAGCCTGGCGGTGCTAGGTGAACTGGCCCGATGGGGGCTTCGCCATGCCGGCTATGTCCGGGATATGACCCAGGCCCAACTATTGTGCGAAAGCAAAATGTCGGAAATTGTTACCGGCATCGTCTGGCCAGAACCGGCCGTCAACGTTCCATTTGCTGCCGAAGATCTTTTGGACCCGAACGATCCTGTCGGGTGGGTTTATTCGATTGAATTGGCCGAGACCGATCAGCCCGGTCTATTGGCTGTGGCGGTAACCGTCTCGCAGAACCTACCGCCGGAACGAAAACCAGTCCAATGCACCCTGGTGCGTTGGATTCCCAACCCCGGCATCGAAGGATACGACATTGCCACGGAAGCGGCGTCCGAAGCCCTGCAGAACCAACAGACCCAATCGTCCGGTACCACTACCCTGAGCAGCTCTCCCGGAGGAACCACTCCATGAACCTGTGGGCTGGGGTAGTTTTTCAACCGACCAGACAAAGGCCGGTTTGGCAGCCTTCTGGTTTGTCGGCACCAGGTATAAGCCAGAGGGCCTCCGTTCCCTCTGCCAGCTACCGACGTCAGGAGGGTGAACTTTCCAGCCTGCTGAGTCAAGAAGCAAGGGAGCCGAACACTGCTAGGTTTGCCATAAACCGGCTCTGGCATGGGACCGCTATCGGTCGGCCGTCCGAAAGGCTCAGGCTAAAGCGGTTTGTTCGGACTGCCATGACCCTGTTGGAAGTGGTCCTGGCCCTGGCTTTGTCGCTGCTAGTGCTTATGGGATTAAGCATGGCGATTGATTCGCATTTGCGGGTGGTAGATCGGAGCCGTCGGCAGGTGGAACAGGCCCTGTTGGCCCGCACGCTTTTACATCGGATTGCTGAGGACATTCGAAGTGCTATCCGATACGATCCGCAGAATATCAAGACATTAGTGCCGCAGTTAAGCACCCAGAGCTTGGAGGATTTGGCAGCGGAGGCTGGTCTGGGCCAGATGGACTTTAGCGATATCGAAGATCCGGAGGCTACCGCCGCCGAAACCACCGAGCCGCCGCCTATGCCTGGCATTTATGGCAATCGGTACGAACTGTACATCGACCTGAGCCGACTGCCTCGGCTGGATCAATTCCAATATGAACTTGTAGCCACGGAAGGAAGCCCCATCCTGGATCGGACCACCGAGGTGAAAAGGGTGGCATATTATGTGGTTCGGCCGGAGCTGTCGGCCGTAGCGGAAGCGGTCCAGGCGGCGGTCCGAAGCGGCTTAGTCCGCTGGGAACTGGATCGGGCCGTCAGCCTCCTGGCTGCCGAAGAAGGTACCTTAGCCGACCTAGAACGCCAAGTCGAACCCCTAGCCCCAGAAGTGGTGGGCCTGGAGTTTGAGTATTTCGACGGGCAACAGTGGCTCCAAGAATGGGATAGCCAAGCTATGGGCGGCTTGCCCGTGGCCATCCGTATCGCTTTGGCCCTGGCCCCAGAAGAACGTACTTCAAGAAATGGCGGCTTGTGGGGAATGCTTTCTGGCGACTCCGATACCTCCACTGAGCCGACCATCTATCGAATGCTCGTGCATCTGCCTGCCTCAGCCCCCATCCAGGATACCAGTACCTTGGAAACTCTGCTAGAGACGATGGAAGCCGAACAGTCCGAATCCACCAACCAACCTCAGCAGGTCAAACAGGCAGCAACGGCCTCCCAAGTGGGAGATTCTTCGGGCGGGGGTGGGGATCAGACAGGCCAGTCGGCCATGGGAGGCACCGGGCGCCGAGGCATGGGACTGCCCGGAGGTTTTGGTCCGGGTGGATTTGGGCCAGGCGGATTTGCTCCTGGTGGCCCAGGTGGATTTGGCCCAGGCGGGTTCGGCCCAGGAGGTAGTCCCGGCAGCTTTGGGCCTGGTGGGTTTGGCCCAGGCCAAAGTTCTGGTGGAGGTACTCCCGGCGGACCTGGCGGAAGGGGCCCCGGTAGCAGACCAGGCGGTGGTTCTGGCCGATTCAGCCCTCCAGGGCAAGGTCCCAGCGTTGGCCCAGGCGGCCCAGCTCCAGGCCAACAGTCAGCTACTCCTCCCTCGTCCGGTTCCGGCACCGGAGGCCGAGCAGGTTCCTTCGGAGGCCGAAGTTCTGGCGGGACCGGGCCGGCCGGCTCCTCCGGATGGAACCCTGGTTCCAGCACTCGAGGCAACAGAGGTTCTGGCCAAACCTCTGGTAGGTCCGGCGGCAGTCCATTCGGAGCAGCCGGCAGTCTGGGCAGTGGTGGTTTCCGAATTGCTCCATCTGGCAGCTCCTTCGGCGGAGCCGGCAGCAGTGGGGCTTCGGCGGGGGGGTTGGGCGGCTCTGCTGGCGGTAATTTCGGTGGTTCTTCTAGCGGCCGAGCAGGTGCAGGCGGCTCTGCGAGCGGAGGCGGCAACCGATGAAACCATTTCTCCTCCGAAGCCAACATAGTCAAATGATCACCCTTACTTCTACCTCCTGTAGCCGTCAACCAAAGAAGTACCTTCTACCATGGATAATCCGCGGGTTTACGTTCCGGATGAGCAAAGGAACATCAGTTTCCTTTACCCAGGAAAAGGTGCAATCTGGTTTAGGCGTTTCCGCTGGACCGAGCCGCTGGTCCGGAATGGTGCTGATTTTGGTCCTCGTGGTGGTCGCTTTACTGAGTTTGGCTGCTCTGAGTTTTTCCCAATGGATGTTGGCGGAACGGGAAGCGGCTGAGCTGGCCGTCCGGCAAAGCCAAGCTCAGGCGTTGGCCGACTCGGGCATCGACATGGCCCGAGTCTTTTTGGCTTTAGACCCGATGGACCAAAACCAAGCGGGCGGCTGGTACGACAATCCGGACTGGTTCCGGGCCCGACTGGTTCGGGATGACACGGACCCCCGATGGCGAGGCCGGGTCAGCATCCTGGCACCGGCAGTGGACGATCTGGGCTTCCGCCAAGGCATTCGCTTCGGCCTAGAAGACGAATCGACCAAACTGAACTTAAATACTCTGCTTCTGGCTGACCAATACGTCGAAAACGGCGCCCGGCAGATTCTGATGGCTCTGCCCGGCATGACCGAAGAAATCGCCGACGCTATCCTGGACTGGATCGACCCGGATAACGAACCCAGAGAGTACGGTGCGGAGGCAGATTACTATGCCATGCTGGACCCGCCGTATCTGCCGAAAAACGGGCCGCTGGAATCCATCGAAGAATTGCTGCTTGTGCGTGGGGTAACTCCGGCGCTGCTGTTCGGGGCCGATGCGAATCGCAATGGCATGGTCGATCCCGATGAGCCGCCGGCCGAGTCCATCGAAGGAATTGACAATACCGATGGGGTGATGGACAGCGGCTGGTCCGCTTATCTGACGTTGTACAGCATGGAGCTAAACGTCCGCCCCGATGGCCGACCGAAAGTCTATCTGAACCAAGACAATATGGAACAATTGTATAAGGAGCTAGAAGAAGCTCTCGGCCAAACCTATGCCACCTTTATCGTTGCCTATCGGCAAAATGGCCCTTACACCGGCAGCCAACCGGGCCAGCTCGGCGCAATCGGCCAATTGGACTTGTCCAGACCGGCTAAAGTCAAACTCACCCAAGTACTGGATTTAGTAGGGGTTCGGGTGCAGGTTACCTTCCAAGGCGATCAGCAGCCCACAGTGCTAGAAAGCCCGTTTCCCGACGCCCCGGTCATTTCCGAGGCCTATATGAAACTGCTAATGGACAATACCACCGTAAACCCCTCCCCACTCATCCCAGGCCGAATTAATATTAACCAGGCCCCTCGGATTGTCCTAGCGGGCATTCCCGGCATGAAGCCTGAAATCTTAGAGGAGATTATCACCCGTCGGCAACGCAATCCGGTCGATCGTCCTGAAAGCCGACAGTACGAAACTTGGATCTACACCGAAGGCATTGTTACCTTGGCCGAAATGAAGGCCCTGATGCCCTTTATTACCGGCGGTGGACATGTATTTCGAGGTCAATTTGTGGGCTATTTCGACGGCGGCGGCCCCTCTGCACGGGTGGAAGCCATCCTGGACGCTACCGTTCGTCCCGCCAGGGTGCTCTTCTGGCGAAATTTGAGCCATTTGGGCCGCGGCTATCCGCTGGAAACCCTAGGCGTCGAACTGGAAACGGAGCTATGGTAACTGGCTTTTTCAGTCGGATACGGGGTATTTTGGTGTTAAAATATAAAAGAAGCGGGGTTGATGGAGGATCGTTTTGGCGAAGAAGACTAGCTTTTATAAGCTGGAACGATTTTGGCTTGTGAGGGCTGGGCGATGAAACGACTAGTCGCCTTAGAATGGGGCGAGGAAGAGGCCCGTCTGGTGGTGGCCAGCCTGCGCAAAGGAACGGTGGTCTTTGAACAGGCCTTTGCCGTCCCCTTGGCAGAGGACCAAGCCAGCGGCACCTCTGCTTCTCCAGCTCCTCTGGAAGCCAGAACCATTGGGCAGAAAATTGCCCACACCGCTATGCAGCGGGGCCTAGGTCGATGCGAGGTTCTCGTGGCCTTGGGCCGAAGTAGCATTGAACTTCGGCAGTTGAGCCTACCACCTGCCCCAGATGAAGAATTGCCCAGTCTAGTGCGATTCCAGGCGGTTCGGGAGTTTAACGCTCTAGAAGAAGATTGGCTTTTAGATTTTGTCCCGATCGACGAATCGGCCGATCAACCGCGGCGGGTATTGGCAGCAGCCATTGGGCCGGAACTGCTCGGCCAGATTCAAGAGGTCTGTGGAGCGGCTGGCTGGAGGCCTCGTCGTGTGGTGCTTCGGCCTTGTGCCTTGGCCTCTTTAGTGGCTCGACTGCGCCCCGGCAGCATCTATCAGGCTCGATTGCTGGTCCATCTATTAGGCCAAGAAGCCGATCTGACGGTTATGGTGGATCGAAAGGTGGTCTTTCTGCGAACTGTCCGATTGCCTGGCGATCCCCTTCAGGACCAGGAGGCGGCTTCGGACCTTTTGCTGCAGATTCGGCGGACGATGGCGGCAGTGGCCAATCAGTTGGAAGGCCGACGTGTGGCCTCGGTGGTCCTGTGTGGGGTTGGGCCGTCCTACCAAGCTCTCGCCCAGCTTGCAGACCAGCAATTGGGCATCCCGACCGAATTATTTCACCCGTTTGAAGGCCTGGAACTTGCAGAGGACTTGCTCCGCCAGTTGCCCGACCGGCCCGGGCTATATGCGCCGCTATTGGGGATGCTTTGGGATGAACTGGAAGGCGTTGTCCCGGCTATTGACTTTTTACATCCCCGGCAGCCCCCTCAGCCCCCAAGCCCTAAACGCAAACTGATCCTGCTAGCGGCTCTAGGAGTGCTGGCCGTGCTAGGATTTTTCGGATATCAAATCTACAGCAAATATTCTTTGGCTTCCGAGGTAGAACAGTTGCGCAGGCAAGCGCAGACATTGGATCAGGCTATCAAACAGGCTGAACGGCAGCAGAAGATATATACAGAGATTGCACGATGGAAGGAAACTGATGTCCATTGGCTGGAAGAACTCCGCCGCCTCAGCGAACGCTTCCCCCCAGCCTCTCAAGCCATGGTCGTACAACTGTTGATGGGACCAGGCCGAGGCGGTGGAGTAATCCAACTGGCCGGTTTGGCCGTCTCGGCTAGCGACATCGACGCCGTGGTCGAACGCCTCCGCGATCCCCAACACTCTGTCGCAGTCGTTAATCGGGCCGAAGACCCATCCCGGCCACGATATCGTTGGCAGTTCACCATCCATCTGACCACCCCTCATCAGTAACTTCGTTCCCAACATAAAGCGATGGCACTCCAGAAACGTGAAAAAATCTTGCTGGGGATTGTCCTCACGGCCCTGGTGCTGGAAGTGGCCTTTATTGCAGGTCCATTTTCCGGCCCCAGTAGGGACGAATTGCAGCGACAATATAGCAAATTGTCCGAAGAAGTGGCTCAAAAAGAAAAAAGGCTTCAGCAGATCCAGAAGAAGATCGGCCAAGAGCTGGCCGACTGGAATCGCCGCTCTCTGCCGGCCGATCCAAAAATTGCCCGGGCCGAGTACGAACGTTGGCTGGTGCAACGTCTAAGCAAATCAGGCCTCAGCGGCATCCGCATCGAACCAAAAGAATCTACCAGCCGACCTGGTATCTACTCCGCTATCTCATTGAACATACGTTGCCATGGCACTTTAGCACACCTTGCCGCTTTCCTCTACGAGTTCTATTCCGCCGGATATCTGCACAAAATCGCCCAGATGAACTTCAAACGGCTCGAAAACAAGGATGAGTTCGAATATATGATGACGATTGAAGGTCTGGCCTTAACCAAAGCCGACTCCCAAAAAAACCTCCCCGAAAAAACCGCCCTCTCTTTACCCCTAGGAAGTCCGGAGAAGTATAAACAACTGCTAGTACGTCGCTGGATGGAGAAAGATCGGTATGTAGATGCCGTAGGAATTTTTACACCATATATGCCCCCTCCGCCGCAGATCGTTCAGCAACCGCCTAAATTCACCCCTCCGCCCCCTTTCCCTCCACCGCCTCCACCGCCCCCTCCGCCCCAGTTTGATCATGCGAAGTATGCCTTTTTGACAGCCATTACCGAAGTGGCCGGCCGTCCCCAAGTCTGGATCCACGCCCGCACCAAAGGCCAAACCTACTACCTGCACGAAGGTGACCGGATCCAAATTGGCTCCATCGACGGAACGATTGGCCCAATCGACCTAAACAGCCGCTCGATGCAAATCCTTGTCAATGGCCGTTCCTACCAGGTTCGCCATGGCCAGACCCTCTATGAAGCCGTCAACGGCCCCGCCTCTGCCAATACCGCTAGCGCTGGTGGCTGAGCAACGAACTGCTGCGTTTCCCCAGCTCCCTCTTTTAACAGGCTCCCCGCTCCGATGGCTCGTATAAGAGGCCTCTATCGAGGCTCTACTTTTGCCATTTTGGGTCTCTTGTCGGAAGAAAACATCCATAACTGCTTGGAATTACTGGATTTAGGAAATTGTGTGGCCAAAAGGAAGGTCCGCCGTAAGTCCCAAGCAGAAAAGAAGGTAGCAAAATTGGTAAAACGCAAACTTCAGGGAACCTCTGTATAATTCGAGGCAGATATTTTTATACTATTTCGGTTACCACTGGGATTGCCCCAGTATATGGGGTTGTTAGCACTGTTAGCACCTTCCATATAGTAGGTGTTTGGATGGCAGCAGCTAAACTCTATCGAAGCAAAATTTCTATAAAACTCACTGTATGTTCAGGATTTTTCGAAGGTTTCGTAATTCAAAGACCAATAGTTAGGGGGTAATAGGAATCGGATTCGCCAGCAACAAAGCTTGTTTATCGGGGCGTGGGCTGACCGAAGGATCGGAGCT
>JANXAQ010000136.1 GCA_025062105.1 Thermoguttaceae bacterium | reverse complement strand
CATGGGCCTCCAGGCTTCCGGAGAAAACCGTTTTGAAAATTTTCTCCGGAAGGTTTTTAGACCACACAGCAAGTGTTTTCTTAACTTCTTAGCAATTAAAGAGTTAGAAATAAATATTATCTGTTCACTAGACTTTGAACTGCTTTTCCTGCTTACGCCGGAATCACCCCAAAGCCCCCTCGCCCTAACCCTCTCCCGCAGTGGAGAGAGGGAATTTTCGGATTCCCGCTTGCGCGGGAATGACAAAGGTAGGATACCTTTGGGACCAAAAATAGAACTCCCCCCTCCACTCGGCCGAAGTGTTACAAAAGTTTTTCAGTTTTTCGTTTTTCCCCAGATGTTTGATAGCGACAGAGGGAGTGATTATACTATGGAACCTCTGAATAAATCGAGGTTTTAGGGAAATTTTGTGCTTTTCGCCATTTTTTTCATGTAAAGGAGGCTTATCGAGAGAAAAAGGGATCAGGGGGAGGTTCTCTAATTTCTCTCGTTTGTCTGTTTTTACTTCTTTGGACGCCTCCGGCGCGCACCCCGAGCGCCTCAGCCAAAACAAAGCGCCGGGCTATCCCCCTCCAGATACTCCAAAAGCCGACGCCGATGCCGATAGACGTTCACACAGGCAACCGCCCCATACGCATACTCGGCGTTCTTCTTAAGCCCACGCTGGCCGCACCCGCCGCCAACCAAACCAAGCTTTCCCCCCACCCCAAATACATGCTCCACTCCACTCCGCACCGAATTCCATAGCCGATTGAGCTTCTCCTGCCAGCACCGAAGCGGATGGTTCCGAGCGGCTCGATGCAACACGAAACTCTTCGCCTCCGGCGCTACGTCTCGAATCGACTCCTCTTGCCCCACATACGCCTTGTCCCCATACACGGCTGTCTCCTCCCCGTGCAACAGCTGGCCCATCACCTGGCTATCGTGGACGTTGGCCGCTGTCACCTCCACCCAGTGCACAATCTTCGTCTCCGCATCTACCCCCACGTGCACCTTCATCCCATAATACCACTGATGGCCCTTTTTCGTAGAACCCATCTCGGGGGAAGGCTGCCCTTGTTTGTTCTTTCGGCTGGTAGGAGCATGGATGATCGTGGCGTCGACGATCGTGCCGTCTTGAACTCGAAGCCCGGCACGCTCCAAATGCCGGTTGACAATCTCCAAAATCCGCTTGCCCAACTGGTGCTTCTCTAATAGATGACGGAACCGACAAATCGTCGTCTCATCCGGCGGCCTGTCCCGGCCTAAGTCCAAGCCCAAAAACTCCTGCACGGCATGGCTATCGTGCATCAGGTCTTCGGTTTGCGGGTCCGACAGGTTCCACCAGATCTGCAAAAAGTACAGTTTCAGCATCCACCCTAACGGCTTAGCCGGCCGACCCGGTCCCTCTTGCGTAGGATAGTAGGGTTCCACCAGCCGCGCCAGGTCCTCCCACGGCATGACCCGGTTCATACTCCGCAAAAACGCGTGCCGACGGGTGGCTTTTCGTCGTTGGTCAAAGCCAAGGCTGGCAAAGGTCTTCTGACCGTGTTGTTGCTCGATGTGTTCGCCGCGCATCGGTTCCTCCTGCTTCTAGGGACCTGCCTCGGAATAAGGTCTCTTAAAAGTGTCTCCTTGGAAAAACAAGCAGAACTCCTTATGGCCTCCTAGGGTATCCAGATGGACTGTTTTTGGGAATTCCCTCCTCCAGGAGTTATTCCTGCCCAAGCAGGAATCGACTGTTTCCCAATGTTTCCCCGTGGTTTCCCCATGCTCAGAGAATGCCCCGCTAAAGTGGGGCCTCCCTCTTTTCTCAAAAATTTTTCCCACATGCTTGACAGCGCCGGGGGGGGGGTGGGTATCCTATAAGGGAATGTGGTAGGTGTTTTTTAGTCCTCTTGGGCTTTGCCGGCGGCGCCAACCTGCCTTCAAAGCCCAAAGGATTGAAAAAACCAGAATTATTCAGAGGTTCCTATTAAAGATAGCGATAGGGCTTCGTTAGTTCTTTCGGGCTTTGCCGGAGCTTTTGACCGCCCAAAAGATTACGTTGGTTAAAGCAGGACTAAGCAGAGGTCCTTTTCAGAAGTCGTTCTGAAGCGGTAAAAAGTAACTCCTGACGAGAGGGACGCCGAGATGTACCGAATTCTTTCATCCTTCGGAAGCGCTGGGCTGGGGAGAGTTATCCTCGCTGTTGCGGTTTGGGCAGTAGGCGATTGGGCAGGATGGCTGAACTCGGAAAGCTTTGCTGGTCCAATCGCCTATTGGCGTTTGGACGGCAACCTGATCGACAGTATAGGTTTGAACGACGGAACCTGGACCGGCGCGATTCCGTATGTAAGCGCTCAGTTCAGCAAAGGGTTGGATTTTGTAGGCAGTACTAATTACGTCCAAACACCATTGCAATTGCCCGCTACCGCAAAAACAATGGTCATCTTGGCAAAGCCGAACAGTTTTACCACAGATGGTATTTGGGCAGGCAACGGGCCGACCACTGGGCAACGTTTCTATCTGGGTGTCCGAACCTCTTGTGCCTTTGTGGGCGGCGGCGCCACTTCTGTCGCTGATACATCCTGGCCTACTACTACCCCAGGAGCGTTTTACTCTTTTGCCTTGGTCGATGGCGGCAGCAGTAACAGGACGTTGTGGGCCTATCAAAACGGCGCTATCGTCAAATCAGCCGGATGGAGCTATACCGGCTCTACTGCTACAGAAACTGGCAAATATTTCCTCATTGGCGGCGGCGGGGGGGCCACTTTCATCACTGCCAACGCGGTGATTGACGAAGCGGCGCTTTTTGACACCATGTTAACGCAGCAAGAACTTTCGTATATCGCCCAATATGGTATCGACGCTTATCTACGGAACACAGGCCAATATAGTCTAGCTCATGGCTTGATGGGCTATTGGGATTTCGACGGCGGCGCCCAGGACCGCTCTGGCCGGAGCCATCATGGACAATTCAAAAACGGAGCGACGCTGGCCCCAGGTAAATTCGGCAATGCTCTTTCGTTGGACGGCGTGGATGACTATGTGGAGGTTGCCCATGCGGCGGATCTGAATCCTAATTACGGCAATTTGACTATTGCCGGTTGGGTCAAGTTCCAGGATAAAAGCACGGATCAATCGTTGCTATCCAAGGGACCTAATGGACATATTTATGGTTTGCGAGTAAAGGGTGAAACCGGCACAGCCGGCGTCCGTGGCGGACTGCAAAATACCGTCGATACCACCGAACCGACCACCGTAGATAATACCTACTATACCGCTGGCAGTGGGAATCTGGAGGACAATCAATGGCATCACATTGCCATGGTGGTGGATCGCTATGCAGGCATTCAGTCCTACTACATTGACGGAGCGCTAGTAGGAACCACAAATCTTGTAGGCCAATTCAGTCGGAGCATCTGGAACACCAATCCGCTTTATATCGGATGGGGCTTGGAAGGAGCAGGCAATATTTGGGCTAAAGGGCTGATCGACGATGTGGCTTTATGGAATCGGGCGCTTTCGGCCTCGGAAATCGCCTTGCTAGCGCGGACGCCGCTGGGTGCAGCCATTCCGGAACCCAGCGCCGTCGTTTTGGCGATGCTGTCGATGGGCTTGTTGACCGGTTGGTACACCTACAAACGAGCGCGAAAGAAACAAGGTCGTCTTTCCGCCGAATGAACGAGGGGTTGCTGGAAAGGGAAGTTTAAGAAGCTGTCTGGAAATAAGGAATGCAGTGGTTTGCCAGGACATCGACCGGGGAACAGTCCCTGCACCAGACCCCATAAAAACAAGGTTTCGATTCCCGTCGGGGCCAAAGGACTCTTCCTGCATTCTAGACTCAAAATCCTTTTTCAGACAGCCTCTAAGACCAGCCTGCCGGCGGAAGACCGCCTTCATGTGGAGAAGAGAGCGGTAATGGAAAATCCTCTGACACTGCGGGATTCTCGCGAACCGGATTACCCGAACAATTCCCAAGGGATATTCTTTTCCTAGAACTTCTTATCTTCAGGAGTCTATGGATCAAAGGAGTCTGCGGATGGGAAGAAGGGGGAAGGAAGAGTTTACCTATGGAGAGGTTAGTGAAGTATTTGCTGGGCGGAAGCAGCACAGCTTCCGCCCGCCCCTCCGTGGTTTTACCCTAGTTGAATTGTTGGTCGTCATTACGATCATAGGGATATTGATTGCGCTACTATTGCCGGCGGTGCAATCGGCCCGGGAGGCGGCCCGCCGCACCCAGTGCGCCAACAATCTCAAACAACTGGCGCTAGCGATACTGGAACATGAACAGGCGATCGGCCATTTCCCCACGGGCGGATGGGGGTGGGCTTGGATGGGCGATCCAGACCGAGGGTTTGGCCTTCGCCAGCCAGGCGGATGGATTTACAATATTCTTCCATTCATGGAACAGCAGGCGTTGCATGATTTAGGGCTGGGACAATCCGAAAGCGTCAAAAAGGCCGAGGCCGCTAAAATGGCCGCCACCCCAATTAGCTCCTTGAATTGTCCTTCCCGCCGACGCCCCCAAGCATTTCCTGTTCCGGAAGGATGGGTTGCCTATAATTGCAATAGCGTTTCTGCAGCGGCACGAAACGATTATGCTATCAATCAGGGAGATCGAGGAATCTCCAATTTTTCAGGTCCCTCCAGCTATTCGGAAGGAGACAATCCCAATTGGAGCGGCTGGCCCGCCGATAAAAAGCAGATGACCGGCATTTCCTTTGTTCAAAGTCAGGTTACGGCGGCGGAAGTCCGAGATGGCACAAGCAACACCTATCTCGTGGGTGAAAAATATCTGAATCCAGATCGGTATTTAAATGGAACCAGCCCGGCCGATAACCGAGGAATGTACCAAGGGGAAGATTTTGACATCGGTCGGTGGGTGGGCGTCTCCAGCAGTTATCTCCCCCGGCGAGATACTGCTGGATTGGATTTGGATTATACGTTTGGAAGTTCCCATGCGGCGGGGTTCAATGCGGCGATGTGCGATGGTTCTGTGCGCATGATTAGCTATTCTATTGATCCCGATACTCACCTCCGCTTGGGCAATCGCCAGGACGGCCAGGCCATCGACTCAAGCCGATTCTAACCAGGAATTCGGGGCGGAACGGCGGCTCAACCTCCAACAGAAAGGCGGGTAAGACTTCCGCCGGGTGAAGTGGAACTCTATTTTAGGGCGGCTCTATTGAAAGG
The DNA here is from genome assembly GCA_025062105.1 of Thermoguttaceae bacterium. Classification (GTDB taxonomy): domain Bacteria; phylum Planctomycetota; class Planctomycetia; order Pirellulales; family Thermoguttaceae; genus JANXAQ01. The sequence goes on along the minus strand of JANXAQ010000136.1, from coordinate 383 downwards.
TTGTCGGCAGCCTGGGGAGGTTTTGCCCATGGTTGTCGGTTTTGCTTCCGTTTTGGTGGGTTTAGGCCTCCGACCGGAACCGGTTTCCACAGAGCCTTTTAGGGTAGTATGAAGCGGCTCTTTATGCTGAAGCAAGAGGAGGCCCTAAATGGCCATTTCCGCGCGAGCGCCAGCGCCGCTCTCCCTCCCCGGCCAACCCTTTCGACTGGCCGTTGTCTCCCTCGGAGGGAGAGGCAAAAACAGGATCGGGGGCTTTCGTAGGGATGTCATTCCTCAGTAGTTCCAAGTGTGGGTTGGCAAAAGGAAATTGTTGTAACTGATTATTTATTAAAGAGTTATATCATCGTATCTTTGGGGAGCTTGGAATGGGGTAAAAGAAAACC
>JANXAQ010000119.1 GCA_025062105.1 Thermoguttaceae bacterium | reverse complement strand
TGTAGTGAACTTTATGGACTTTTGATTATATAGCCGTTCAGTTCTTCTATCCGAACACCTACTATCTATTGGGCCCTAGCAATGCTCGAGCTCTATATGTTGTGTTAGAGGAAGGGCATCGAAAATGCTATAAAAATATCCGCCTTAAATTATGCAGAGGTTCCATAGGTGAAAAATGCTTTTCCCCCTGACTGCTTGAACTGTACTTTCCGAGAAAATCTCCTTTAGGGGGGGACTTGCTCTGGCTCCAACTTACCTTCAGCGGCTGCCAGCCAAGCCCTTTGGATTGGCTAGCAGCGTAACCTATGGGAAGGCCATACGTTTCTAGGAGCCATTTCGGTCTCGCTGTGATCCACAAGTTAGAGTTCAGGGGCTCGGACATCACTTTAGGAAAACGCCGAAAGTTTGTTGAAGAAAATAGAATGGATAAAACAGGCAATATAGGCAAAACGGTTTCTGAAACCAAATACTTGCCGATCTTCCAAATGATCTTTTTCCTAATGGGGTCATTTCTCCAAAGTAACGGGTGGCTCTTTGGAGAAGTTTGTTATACCCCTAGGTGGGGCAATCGTTTTGGCCCATTGGGATGGGAAATCCATCCCAAAAGATGTGTATAACAGCGAACCATTTTGGTAGGGTCTTGGGCAGTGGCTTAGAAGTTGGAAATTCTCTTTGGGAACGGGCGGCCCGGTTGGGCTGGGTCCATAGCCTCTCCCCTAACGAGTGATTTTGCACAAAGTCCAGCTTGAAGCGAAGGCAGTTACAAAAATGGCAAAAGGCCAACGGAAAGGGTAAGCTATCGAGGGGTTTTTTGGGGAGTTATGGCGTCCGGCGGAATCGGTACGGTCCGAAGGGGGAGAACTTTTTGCGCCCGAGGCAGTTCCAAAAACAAGCCTGCTGTCTGACCGTCACTACCCAGCACGCAAACTGTCGAGCCGGTCCGGTCTACCGCATTAACCACGCCATGGCCGGCAGCCGAACGAAGTTGGACTAAGGGTTTGCCCTCCAAAGAAACAATCTCTAAGATGCCGGTTTGTGTGCTCGGTTCCACCCCAGCTACCAGGACCGGTTTGCCTTGCCGGTTGTAAAGTACTATTTGTCCACCATTCGTCAGTTCACCGAGCAAACTGGCCCGCATCGCCCCATCCGAAGCAACCAAACATAGTTGTGTCGTTTCTAACAGAGTACCTTGGATGTGGTTGGCTTTTAGTTCCGGTACCATAAGCTTGGCTGCCACCGCAGCCTGGTGAACCTGCAAAGTGTCAACGGCCAAGCTACGTGCCCGCACTAGCGAGGCCGGCCAAAATTTATCCCGAACCCCAATCCCTACCGCCAATAGAATCAACGGATACACCGTCCACCGTTCTCGGCTCGTCATAGGTAACCGGCTCCTAAAGATATAAAGATAAAGTTGAATATTCTCTGGAACCTCTGCATAATTCAAAGGGGATATTTTTATACCATTGTGGATGATCCTTCCTCTAACACAATATATAGGGGTGCCAGGATTGCTAGCCCACAATAGATAGTAGGGGGCCTGGGAGGACAACGGAACGGTTAGAGAATCAAAAGTGCATAAAGTTCACTATATGTTCAGAATTTTGCAGAGGTTCCCTCTCATTGACTCTCTAATACGCCCTCTAATACGACGATTCTAAGCTCGAATTTTGCTAACTTTGGCCCTGTGCCAAAATAGGAAAGTTCTAACTCCCTGAAACTATCGGACTTAGGAAATTACATGAACAAAAAGGCGGTTCGTCGTAACTATTGGGAGCAAAACAAGTTAAGAAAAATGGCAAAAGTCGAGCTAAGAGGCTGTCTTAAAATTGGGATTTAGGGCGGTTTCCCATGGGTTTTGGCCGACCGGCTCCTACCCTTCAGACTCCTTAAAAACAGGGATTTTGAGCATTCTGGGGAATTTAAGAAGAAAACCTCCTTTCATCATAAAGGATGCTTTTTAGGACAGCCTCTGAGCGATTTTGAAGGTAGGCGGTTGTACGCTACCGGATTTTGGGAATTGATCAACCGGGGATCGCTCCAAGCCTATGGGATACGTTGCGCTTGGATTGTTAGAGGGATCTGGCAGCAGCCTTTCAGTTGGCACCGGTAGAAAAATGGTTGGGTAATACCCCCCCTCTGTAGCATTCCGGCATTACGTCGAGCAGACTGACCAGATGGTTGAGGAGGCCAAGCGCTGGAAACGTTCCCCTAGAGGAGGTACGAATGAATTTTTTCTACTAACCGGATGGTTCAGAGAATATCTTGCAACAGTTGCAGGCAACGGAGCGGAGAAGGTGGGCCCTTGTTCTGATCAGCCGGAGAAATTCTCAATGTTTCATAAGCTCGACTTTTGCCAATTTCAAGGGAGCTGTCTTTTGGGGATCTTCTCACCTTTAAATATAACCTCCTAACACTGGAGTGATTTTTGCGAACCTTTGGTTGTCTAGCTCCTCGGGTGTTCTACTTGGACACCTACGATCTATTGGGTGCTCGCAATGCTAGCACCCCTATTATGTTGTGTTAGAGAGAGAGGTCAAGCCAAAATGGTACAAAAATATCCCCTTTGAATTATGCAGAGGTTTCTATATTCGCTCAGACGCCCAGGGAACCAAAATGGTATAGATATAAAGCTCGACTTTTGCCAATTTTGGCTTCGCCCTGGCAGAGGACTGTTCTAAGTCCTGGTAACTATTGGAGTTAGGAAATTGGGTGAACAAAGGGGAGTTTCGTCGTAACTGCCAGCTGTAAAACCAGTTAAGAAAAATGGCAAAAGTCGAGCTAAGAGGCTGTCTGGAAATGCGTTTTTCCGGGGGAAATCGGCTCAGTAGGTGGATTACCTAACATTCGGAAAGGGTCTATTTTCCCTGTGCTTTGCTGGAAGAGCTGGGTAAGCCAACCTTTATCGGGAAGGCCCATGTGTTGATTTCCAGACAGCTTATAAATATGGAAAGGTTTCAAACATGGGCGTTAGGAAATTTGCTGCCTGAGCAAAGAATCCTCAACGCCTAACTCTTCCAGATACCTGGACTTTTGCTTTTTTGGCCTCCTGCCTGGCTCTGTTGAAAGGTTGTCCGCAGTTGGGGGGAAGTTTTTGCCTATCCTGGTCGGTTTTCTCTCAGTTTTGGTGGATCAGGCTTCCGACCGGAAACGCTTTCACCAGAGCCCTACTGCCTAAAGGGGGGAAAGCTCTAAATCCTTAGAATGATTGGGGTTAGGAAATTGGGTGAACAAAAGGAGCAAAAGAGGATCTGTCGTAACTCCTAGAGGCCCCCAAGTTAGAAAAAAATGGCAAAACTCAAAAAAACAAAACAAGTTACAAAAAAGATAAAGTCAAGCTGGTGAGCTTTCCGTAAATTCTTACGTCTTAGAGATTTATTGGAGACGAGCGGGCTCGAACCGCCAACCCCTAGCTTGCAAAGCTAGTGCTCTCCCGGTTGAGCTACGTCCCCAGAAATGTACGTTCAGCTAACCTAGCTAAATCAGCAACACTTTTCCGTTGGGTGCTCTGTTAAAAATCAGGAGCACTTCCGCTGAATGCCAAAAATCCCCCCTCCCGAACGGATAACACAAGAAGCCAAGACTCCCTTCGGCTAGAAGTTCCTATCATTATATATTGCGCTCAGAAAAAGTTGAAGAGCGTCTTTTAGCGTTTTGCCGCAACTAGCTGCGGGCCGATTTTCCGGTTGATCGAACGGTCGTAAGGGCTAACCAGATTCTAGGCAGCGGCATTCCCGACCGGCGGCTGGTTTAGCCAGAGGTATTCCAGTCGCACTAGTAGGGGATGATTGGCCAGAAGCATAAATCGCCTTGGTGTGGCATTGGAAGAGCTCGGCGGGATTGCCCTTGCCCCATCTTGTCGGAGTTCGGCTCGGTGTTATATTAACCGTAACCGCTCAGCCGAATGGAGTAGTCTTGTTTTTCTTCCCTCTTGCAGGGCTGTCGTGAAGGTCAGGGGGAATGGATTGGGTGGGCCTTAGGGGGTTTTGGCCAGGAGAGCCGCGGAGGAGGCTTTTTTGCTCTCCTCACCTAGTCGGTCGGAGGGTTGCCGGCATGTGCCTTCCAGGCCAGAGGCCGTTTTCCCCCTTGACGGAGATGTTCGTTTTGTTGGTTTTGTCCAAAGGGAGGCCTGGTTTTATGGGCGGACATGGGGGGCTTCTCCAGGCGGCTGAAGTGTTCCAGAAAACGTTTTAAGGAGTGTTTGTGGGTCTGTGGTAGAAGCTTTATCACTGAAGGTTTTGGAGGAACTAGGATGAGTGCGTTTCCTGACATTCCCAAGATTCAGTATGAGGGGCCGGACTCGAAAAACCCGTTGGCCTTCCGGCACTACAATCCGGACGAACTGGTCGAAGGCAAGCCAATGCGGGAGATCCTGCGATTTAGTGTGGCTTTTTGGCACACGATGCGAGGTACCGGGGCGGATCCGTTCGGAGCGCCGACGATGATTCGGCCTTGGGAGAGCGGCCAGGATACGATTGAAAACGCCCAGCGGCGGATTCGAGTCTTTTTTGAGTTTTGCGAAAAATTGGGGGTGGAGTTTTATTGTTTCCATGATCGGGATGTGGCGCCGGCTGGGGCCACCTTGGCCGAGTGCAATCGCAATCTGGACGAAGTGGTTAAGGTGATGAAGGAGGAGCAAGAGCGGACGGGGATTCGGCTTTTGTGGGGAACTGCTAATTTGTTTAGTCATCCTCGGTACATGCACGGAGCGGCTACTAGTCCGAATGCCGACGTTTTTGCCTACGCCGCCGCCCAGGTCAAAAAGGCTCTAGAGGTAACCAAAGAGTTGGGCGGGGCGGGTTATGTCTTCTGGGGCGGCCGTGAAGGTTATTCCACTCTCTGGAATACGGACATGAAGCGGGAATTGGACCACCTGGCACGATTCCTCCATATGGCCGTTGAGTATGCCCAGGAGATCGGATTTACCGGACAATTTTACATTGAGCCTAAGCCCAAAGAGCCCACCAAACACCAGTACGACTCGGATGCCGCCGCCTGCATCAACTTCCTACGAGCCTATGGTCTGGAAAAGTATTTCAAACTCAATATCGAGACCAACCATGCCACTCTGGCCGGCCATAACGTGGAACATGAACTAGAATATGCAGGAATGCAAGGCTTCCTTGGCTCGGTGGATGCCAATACAGGGGATCTGCTTTTAGGATGGGATACGGATCAATTCCCCACAGATGTTTATTTGACTACTAAAATCATGCTTGCTTTCCTGAAGTACAAAGGCGGCTTGGCGCCCGGTGGGGTGAACTTTGACGCGAAAGTACGCCGCGAAAGTTTTGAGCCGATCGATCTATTCTACGCCCATATTGGCGGCATGGACACGTTTGCCAAGGGGCTGAAGATTGCAGCCCAGATCCGGGCCGACGGCGAGCTGCAGCGGATGCTCCAGCAGCGGTATAGCTCCTGGGATAGCGGCATTGGCGCGGAAATTGAAGCCGGCAAACATAATTTCAGAACCTTAGAGCAGTACATGCTGGCCAAGGGCGAAGCTGACCCCAACCAAAGCGGTCGCCAAGAACTGATAGAAAATATTGTCAACCGGTATATCTTTTAATCGGCCCACCAGACTGACCAACCAAGCGGCCGATAGCGAGGCCCTGGTCTGGGCCTCCGCCTAAGATCGACTTTTGCCATTTTAGGCCTTCTCCCGGAAGGGAAGAGGAAAACTCTAACTCCTTGTAACTATTGGCCATAGGATATTGTGTGAACAAAAGGAAGTCCTGTCGTAATTACTGGAAGCAAAAGGACTTAGGGAAAATGGCAAAAGTCGAACTAAGAGGCTGTCCTGAAATTGAGATTTAGGCGGTTTCCCATGGGTTTTGGTCGACCGGCTCCTACCGTCGACACTCCTTAAAAACAGGGATTTTGGAATTCTGGAGCATTTCGGAAGGAAACCGCCTTTCATCATATCATCATAGAAAATGCTTTTTCGGACAGCCTCTAAGCGGTCCAAAGCCGACATTCCGTCTCTCAGATCATCGGTCGGGAAGCTAGCGGCATACTGCTGTATCACTGCCGCCCAAGCTGAGCAACCCCCGTAAACAAGATTGCCCAAATCCCCTCTGCGCCGCTCTTTGACCTATCTCCTCTCCCGCCAGGGGAGAGGCGAACAAAAAATCCCCGCTGCTCTTTCCCCTCCGTCTTCCGCTCTTTAACCCTCTACCCACCGCAGGAGAGAGTGGCTTGGCCAAAGGCCAATCCAGGTGAGGGGGACCTTCGTTGTCATCCCTGCGCAAGCAGGGATACAGGCTCTTTTTTGCCTGCTCCTTTGTGCATCCCCTCTCCCCACCGCATGCTCGCTGGTATACACAAGTTGGCGTTGAGGCGTTCGAACTTTACTTTAGGCAAATCAGGCAAATACCAAAAGCTCGTTGAACAACGCACAATGGATACAATAGGCGATCTAGCTAAGACATTCTTTGAAACCAAGCACTTTTTGCGCTTGGAAGTGATCTTTCCTAAATGCTGCAATTTCTCCAAAGGAACAATTAGTTTCTTTTGAAAGCTTCGTTATTCCCCTGTTTGGGGCAATAATTTGCTGCCGTTAGAAAGAATGGGAAATACCTCCCAAAGATGTGTATAACAGCGAGCCACCGCGGGAGAGGGTGGCCCGGCGCAGCAGGCCGGGTGAGGGGGCCTTCCTCCGAAAGCAGAAAGCAGATGGCCGAAGGCAGAGGGCAGGAGGAGGTGGGCGGAAAGAGAGTTTGGAGAGGCGGAAGCCAGAGCACAGAGTCACATCTGTTGTCAGGAAGTGATTTTGATACCCCTTCGCCCGGCTAGCCGTGCAGGCTAGCCGGCCTCTCCCACAGAGGGAAGAGGTGAATAAAAAACTCCCCTCTGCCCTCTCCCCTTCTGCCCTCCGCTTTTTAACTCCTCTGCTCACCACGCTAGAGAGTTAGGGTGAAGGAGCCCTTCATTGTCATTCCCGCGGCAAGTGGGAAACCAAAACGTTACCAAGACCATCTAGATTCCTGCTTCCGGAGGAATGCCAAATTGCGCCATTCGGCGGCGTCATTCGGCGGATTACGGTACGGTTAACCAGAGTCCTCGGCTGGGTAAAAGCCGAAACAGCCTTATCAGGCCAGCACTTCTTCTTCGGGCAACTGCAGCGGCCGATCCAGATCTATTGCTTCCACCTCACGGACAAAGCGGGCTTGGTCGTCGGCCAGGAAGGCACTGACCACTTCAAACACCGCGTCGGAAAAACCGGCGATATTGAGGATATCGGTTCGATCCGACGCTTGGGTGGTGGTATAGGGTTGCAGGTTGATGCAGATGAGTTTGGGGTTTTGGATGCCGTGGGCCCGTTGGATTTTTCGGAAGTTTTCCCATTCGGTCATCACCGCTGGAGAGTCCTCTCGGCCCACGCCTACCCAGCTTTCCGTGTCGCTAACCAAGATGCAGCCGACCAACCGGCGATTTTGGTAGTGGGTATTAGCTACCAACAGCGGCAGGGAGCAATTGGTTCCACCGCCGCCATATTGAGCCAGTCGCTCAGCTAAACTCAGAATTGAATCGTCCGGATCCACCTTGACCTGATACGCCTTAGTGTCGAAGGGGATGATGATGCTATCGGGATTGCGCCGCAGCAGGGCCACGGCAAACAGGGCGGCCATATCCACGCAGCGCATCTTGGAGCTGGCTCCTGGCCCCCGACACCCGGTTACCATCGACGACATCGAACCTGAAACATCCAACCCGATCACCACTGGGCCGGGCAGCTTCGGGATATTCCCGCAGGCAATTTCCGCGGCTTGGCAAAGAGCGGTTTTGATCTTTTGCGGCACTTCGTCGCTGGCGTACAGATAGGCGGCAAAATATTGATATGGAAATTGCCGAGATCGCTTGATCTGTTTCCGGTCGGCCAATCGGGAGGCGATGGAGTGGTTCAGCTCCGGATCACCGTTCGGACCGATGACCCCATGCCGAACCAGAGTGTTCAGATTCATCCGGAGGGCCTGTGGCCTCATCTTTTTGGCGATGGCCCGCCACACCAGCGGCCCTTTGGCCGACCCGGCCAGCAGGTCCCATCGCACCGAAAGCTTTTCCACCAGTTGGGCTTGGGTGGCTTCGTCTTCGGCTTTCCGGTACGCTTGAAGCAATCGGATCGGTTCTGGCAGATCGGCTTCCGTGGCTGGGGCCCATTTGCGTACTGGGCTTTCCGCAAGCCATCCAAACATCGCCCGCCGAGCATTGTCCGGCGGCGTCGGCCGAGCTAAACGAAGCACATCCCGAAGGCTCGGATTATGCCCAATCGAACCCGCTAACAACGCTTCGACCGGCGCCGTGTTCAGCCACCGCTGCACCGCCCGCTGCAACGAATAGGACAAACTCTTCCGCCCAAACCGCCCCGAACGGATCATCTGCACTAGGTTCCGCAGCATCCGTCCATTATCTACCACCTGATCAAACACCTTGTGAAACAGCTCCGAATTGCGCTTGGATAAGATCACTAGCAGCGCCACCGGCATGTCCTTCATGTATGCCTTCTGACGTGCGTAAACAGCCAGTTTGGCCAAGTATTCGTCGTCCACTTTGTCGGCCAGTTGTTGGAGGACGTCCAATTGGATTTCTGCGTTGGTGTAATAGACGTTGCTCAAGCACCCGGTCGCAGCCAATTGGGCCAGGGCATGTTTGGGCGGCAACTGATAGGCTAGCCCACCCGCTTCATTAATGGCATCCGCACGCGGCGTCCGACTCTTCGCACTAGAAAATAACCGTTTGTTCGCCATCTGCTTCACCTTTCCTGATAGAAGAAAGATACATCTTTCCCCAGACTACTACAGGAACGTACCAACAGAGCAACACCAAAAGAGAAAAGGTTCCGACGAAGGGTGGTTCAGAGGGGGCCATTGGGGATGTACTCCGAACCGGCAGTCGGAACCATCTGCTCATCTGATAACTGTTTTTGGCCCCTACTGTTTTCCGGAAATGGTGATTCTTTTTCAAAGATCAACCAGAACAAGTCTACGAACTCAAGCCGCCGTATTTCCCTTCTGTTGGGAGCGGAAAGGGGGAGGGAAACTGAAGATCACCGCCCTTTTTGGTGCCTTCGGGCGCCCTCCTGCGTATGACGGACCACCCGCTCCACAACCTGCAAAAAAGGCGGGCTTTCCGACGGTGGCGCATCCCCCTCTCTAGGAATTTTTAGGTTCTGGAGAGGCTGATGGTTCGCTCACCCGAGCTACAGACCGCGCCATTCCCGCTTTCTCACCCTTCGGAAGTTTTTTCACCTGAAATCGAACACGCTCTCCTGGTTGAAGTTCCTGGAAACTGAGGTTCGAGGCCAGATCGCTGAAGTGAAAGAAGTAGTCCGATCCATCCATGCCAGCAATGAATCCATAGCCCTTCTCGTCTATCTTTCTTTTGATCTGCCCGATAAGGGTTACCTCAGACAGCGAGGACAGGTCTTCCATCGTCGGGGATTCGTCCTGGGTGTCTAAGAGCAATTGTTTTTGGGCTTCGTGTTTTTGCGCTGCGTGTTTAGCGCGGCATGCATCACAGTAAAATTTCTGCCCCTTTCTAGGATAAAAAGTTGTCCATACTTTCCGATCCCCCTGGTGCAGGGGAGACTCGCACAGGAGTTGATGGGGTTCATACTTAAGCTCCAGTTCGGCCAGATGATTATTCAGCCAAATGATATCGAAGTCTTTGACCCGGGCTTCATCGCGCGGATCGGCAAACGCGGGCGGACAACTGTTTTGGATGCTAGCAATCGCCACTCGTTTTCCCAATCGACGCACATGTTGAAGAACTGGTTTGTAATCAAGGTCTCCGATGACCGCTATCGCAATGTCATACGCATACGGGATGGCTGCGAAGTAGAGCATTGCGGTAGCCAGCGCCACATCCACACATTTTTCCTTTGGCTCAAAAGGATCCCCTGGATTACGATCTTCCCGCCGGAGCCTCCGACCTTTGAAGTCCACTCCAAATAATTCCAGTTCATAATGATATTCTTCCTTCAGCCTCGCATAGAAATCGCACTGGGCGTCCACAGCGTCTTCATCCTGAGAGTGACAGTTCACCGGAAAACTCCCAAATAGGTACGTGCGGACAACATCTACTCCCACCCCACCCAAATTGTGGGCGATTTGCTGGGCTAATACCTGAGGAAGACGACCAAAATCCAAACGATAGTCTGGCTTTCCGTAAGCTTGCCCAAGAAGAGGAAGATTTCGATAAAGCCAAGTCCCATCTATGAATACCATGATCTTGACCATTCTCTACCTCCTTTGTTCCACCTGGAAGATTGTATTCCAAATCCGGCTCCACCAGTACTCGTCTTTGCAAGGGCACCTAGGGAAACATTGCGTTGGCTCAGTTTTCATTGGCCAAGCCCCAACATGCGGTCTCTGGCCAGCCAGAAGAATTTCGTAGCTGTTCCACAACGCCCACTCTCAAACAAATCCGGATTTTCACCTCTTCGACAACGCCCTCGGACGCTCGTGGAGCTTTTCCCAGAGGCTCTCCCCTGGGGCGTAGTTTACAAAGAAAAAGGTTCCGACGAAGGGTGGTTCAGAGGGGGCCATTGGGGATGTACTCCGAACCGGCAGTCGGAACCATCTGCCCCTTTCGGGAATTGGTTTCCCGAGCGGCTAACGTTTTCTAGGGACGTTATGTTGCTCTCTCTAATGCCAACCCAGGTGTAACCCCAGTTTGTAGCCTGGGCGGACTACTGATGGAGGAAAATAGTTGCCCTCTAAATGACCTTGATATTAAGAAGAGACTTTCCTATTGGTGGAACATTTCAGCCAAATGCCGCAAGCTCCCATTCCTGCGCAAATAGCAGTCTAGTTTTTTCCACAGGGTTCCTGTTTCTAGATTCCCACTTTCGCGGAAATGCCGGCGTTTCCTAGGAAAAGGCAGGAGAATTTGTTCTTTCGGCCGAAGTGCTCCTATATTCATTACCTAAACTTTCGAAACGCTTCCCGTAGTCCCAAAACATAGGCATCATCGATAACCTGGGAAGGTCCATGCTCTTTCTCGTCCCCCACTATTTACTAAAACACAAAGTATCCCTCCAATTCACAAAATTTTTGTAAGATTTCGGCATTTTGTAACATTACGGCCGAGTGAAGAAACCACCTCTGCCGCGGAGGCTCGCTGTTATACACCAATTAGAGTTCAGAGGCTCAGAACTGACTTTAGGCCAATTCCGAGAGGTAGGGAAGGAGAGAGAATAGATAAAATAGACAATATAGGTAAAAAATAATCAAAGCTAAACACACCCTGCTATCTCAAATAATCTTTCCCAAATTGTTCAATTTGTCCAAAGTAACAGCTGGTTTTTGGAAAAGTTCGGTTACCCCCCTAGATGGGGCAATCTTTCCTCCATTGGGATGTCAAATCCATTCCGAAAGATGAGGATTACAACAAGCGCCACGGAGGGAAAAGGCGGATAAAAGAGCGGGGGAGAGGGCTTAAAGACCGAAGGGCAGAGGGCATAGGACAGATGGAAGAACAAAGGAGTAATACAAGGAGGCCTGGATCCCTCCTTGCGCAGGGATGACAAAGGAGGCCTCCTCAGCCGGCTTGCTGGCGCAGACCTGCCCTGGGCGCGGGATTTTCCTCCTCACCCGGCCAGGCTAACGCCAGGCCGGGCTCTCCCGCGGTGGCTCGCTGTTATACACAAGTTAAAGTTCAGACGCTCGGCCATCACTTTAGGCAAAGCAGGGAAACTCGTTGAACAACACAGAATGGATCAAATAGAAAATATAGATAAGGAACCTCTGCAAAATCCTGAACATGTAGTGAACTTCGTGAACATTTAATTCTCTAGCCGTTCAATTACCCTCCCTGGCCAGCTACTATCTATTGGGTGCTTGCAATGCTAGCAGCTCTATATGTTGTGTTAAAGGGAGAATAGCCAAAATGGTATCAAAATATCCCCCTTGAATTAGGCAGAGGTTCCATAAATCTTTTTCTGAAACTAAAGATCTGCTGATTTTCTAAATGATTTTTCCCAAATTGTGCAATGTATCCAAAGTAACTTTTGGCTTGTTTTGAAAGGTTGATTTATCCCCTGATTGGGGCAATCGTTTACTGCTGCTGTGAGGGTGAATCCATCCCAAAGATGTGTATCACAGCGAGCCCGCGGTGGGGAGAGGCGTTTTTTATGGATTACCGCTTGCGCGGGGAATCACAGGGTTGGAATTGTTCCATTGAAAAAAGTGGATGCCCCGTTTGGAACTCTTCTATAGAAAAAGAAGCCTTCTCCTCCAGAAAGCCGGGCGTGTGCGGTTCGGTTGAAAGAAGAACTATTTTTTCTGCCAGGCTTGGCAGACCTGGCGGGCGGCCTGCCGGAGGCTAGCAGGTGTCCAAGTGGTAGTCTCCGGCACAGGGGCGGAAGCGCCCGGACAGGCTACCCAGAAGGTTAATTCCTTAACTTCATCGGCCGAAAGGCGGATGGGATATTGCAGTTTGCCTACCTGGTAGAAGCACTGGTCGTTCTGGCCGCCGACGTCGATATAGTATTTGGCCGAGCTGCTCAACTGGCCAGCAATTAACTTTTTCAGGTCAGGAGGTTTTCCTGGCGGGAAGACCCAGATGACATTGAGGATCGGGTTTCGGTCTGGTGCTCCGGGTACTGGCCGGACAGCGATTTCAATCTGGCCGTCGGCGTCGAGATCCCGGGCATGAAAGAGCAGAGCCCCGGGCTTATGACGGCCCCATTGGGCGATGGGATCAACCCACTGTGGTCGGGCGCCTTCCACTTCGCAAAGAATAGGCCGAATGCCCCGCCGATCATAATGACTTTCGCAAAGGCCCAGGACGACCAGTGCCTGGGCGTTCGGTTCCACTTTGAATCGGTAGAGGATGGGGATGCCGCCCATACCGGCTCGGATGTTGGCGAAGGCCGGATCGGCCGGGCCTTCTGGTTTGGCCCAGCCGGGCATGGCTGTTGTCTCGTTGCAATAGCCCCAATCCCGCACTGCCTGAAGAGCCAGCGTTTCTAACGGCACGCTCAGCACAATACGGTTTTCGATCCGGGCGGTGGTCAAGTCCACTTTTACCTGCGGGGGTAGGTCCAAAGCCAGTGTTACGTGAATAGGCTGGTGGGCCTTTTCTTCTAGCCGGACAGTAAGCACATCCACCCCAGCCGGAAAGATCGGCGACCGGTAGGCGGTTAGGATCATCCGTACCGGTCCCCGGTCGGCAGTAGCCTGAGCGGCTGGAATACAGCCGTCCAACTGCACCGCTTCGACTTTCACGGATCCTTCGGTTAGGCCTTGGCCCTGAAGCCGAACTGCCACCAAGCCCCAATCTTCTACCAGTCGGCCTTCGGAGTCCATTCGGCTGGGCGGAAAACCGGGAGAAGAAAACTCCACCGGTTCGGCGGCCAGGCTCCAGCCGAAGCTTCCCACCCCGACTACCAGCCCCAGCAAACCGGTCCACCCCCCAGAACCATAGAGCCATCGATTCATGTTTAGAGCCTCCTTAAATGAAGGTGGAAAATCGGGGCGAACGGACTAGCTTGATGCCGTACAGTTCGCAAAAACCGCGAAGCACCCGGAAATGATTGCCTAGCGTAACCACCTGGTGGAACCCTTGGACGTCTCGGCAATCTTCCACGGCATCCATGGCAATTTCGACGGAAGTTCGGCATCCGCCGGCTGGCGGCGTCTGGACATTGCCCACCACCTTGCCCGTATCGACAATCAGATCGTTGGGTCCGGTAAACCGCACCAAAGTAACCGGCTGGCCTTCGGGCCAAAGCACCTGCATGGCTACGCCGAGGGCCGACTCGGAATGGTTCCGCAAAATATAGGGGGCTGGCGGCTTGTCGAAGCCATCGATGCGGGTGCCGCTAGTGCAATGGGCGGCAATCAGCGTATTATGCACCGTTTCGGGGACTGGATCGTTCATGTAGCCGGGCCGATCTAGCAAGTAACTGGTCAGCATCATGGACATGGCGCCCCATAGGTCGGCTTCGCAGCCTGCCGTTAAGCCCTGATCTTGCAACAGGGTCCAAGCGCCACAAGGCGGGGTGGGCACTAACTTGGCCTCCACCATGCCCAGACAATCCATCGACAAAGCATTGGCGTTTTCACGGGCCAGCAGACGTTTGGCCGTTACATAGGCCCGCATCGAATTCAAGGTATCCTGCTCATTGGGTTCGACGATCTTGGCGGCTTGTTTGCGCAGTTGGGCGGCTAGTTCCTTGACCTCTTCGGTAACCGGCTGTTTGTCGAACTCTTGGTTGAAGGTGTCCCTGGGAATGGCTCGCACCTTGGTGCCCAGACGTTCTAGCACGGTTTCATTCCGCTGGTTGCCCCGGATCCAGAGCACGCGGGTTTCTTCGAACATACGTTTGGCTCGGACCATGCGCAGGCCGTCTTCCACAGCATGCCAATCCAGTGAGGAGACCACGTAGATACCTGGTGTGCGGGCAGGCCCTGCTACATGGCCGGTAAAGGCCATGCCGATGGGTGAAAAGATGATTAAAGGAAGGCCGCTTTGCTTGGCCACCATGGAAGCCCACCCCCAGCAGGCGAAATGCTGCAGAATAACCAAGGTGGCGTGAGGTTGTTGCTGTTTGATCTGGTTGATCCAGGCGGTAAGATCGGCTTCGTTGTTGATTGGCTGCGGACGGAGGTCCACCTGGATGCCAAGCCGTTGGGCCGATTGGGCCAAAAGCTCCCTATACTCCTTTTGTCGAGCGTCCAGATCATAGGCAGTGCCAGGCCAACCGAGCCAATACGGGCGTGGCATCTCCAAAAAGCTGGCCATGATCCGAACTTCTGGTTTTGGGCGCAGTTTGGCCGGATCGACAAAATCGGTGGGCCCTGGTCCTTCCGACTCAGCGGCAGCAGCACTGGTGGTCCAAGCCGCAGCGCCTACGGCCGATAGCCCCATCAGCTTCAAACATTCCCGCCGACTGACACATCCGGAACAATTGTGCTGCACACACATGGCATTTCTCCTTGTAAAAAAGAAAGACGACTTTCCAGACCTGAATATTTTCCTATGGACCGGTCCGTTTTCGGAGCATGGGCAAATTCTAGTGGAGGATTTTTGCACTATTTTACGCCTCTTTAAGCTTGACTTTTGCCAGTTTTCCTAAGTTGTTTTATTTCCAGGGATTATGACGACACTTCCTTTTGTTCATACAATTTTCTAAGTCCAAGAATTCTCAGGAGTTAGAACTTTCCCATTTTGGCAGAAGACCAAAAATGACAAAAGTGGCACTAAGCTTGACTTTTGCCATTTTTCCTAAGTTGTTTTGCCACCAGGGGTTGCGGCGCATCTTTCTTTTGTTCACACAATTTCCTAAGTCCGATAGTTTCAAGGAGTTAGAACTTTCCCATTTCGGCAGAAGCCCAAGATTGGCAAAAGTCGAGCTAACCGGTTATGGCGACAACGGCTGGGGTTTGTAGACTGGCTGGCCGGTCTGGGCGTCCACCAGTTCATAGACTCGGACATAATCTACCAGGAACTGGTCGGGCAGACGTGCTTTACGGATATCCCCGGCCCAGCCGCCGAAAGCGACTTCATCGCTAAGTTTGATATAAAGGGGCACTTGGCAGATGCCGCCAGCGCGGGTCCGCCAAACCTCTTTCCCATCGATGTAGAACACATATTCCTCTGGGCGCCAGTCTAGGGCAAATGTATGGAATCCCTCCATGATGTCGGGCACCTTAGAAACCCGGACCGCTGAGCGATGATGCTTGCCGTAGCCGTCCCAATGCAAGGCGTGATTGACGCGTTCGTCCAGCCAGGGTTTTTCCATGATGTCGATTTCGGTGCCGTCTCGGCCTTCGTTGCCAATTTTGTTGACACTGTCGGTATAAAGCCAGAAGGCGGACCAATGGCCTGGCTGGCGCTGGAGTTGAATGCGGGCTACGTAAAAGCCGAATGTATGTTCAAATTTTCCCCTTGTGCGCACACAGGCGTCATAATATTTGCCAGCTTCCTCAAAGACTCGAATGACCAGATGGCCTTTGCCGTTCAGCTGGACAGCTCGAGCGGTCCAAAAAGCGTCCCGGCGGGGCCCTTCCGGGATGTCCCATTTGGTTCGATCCAGTTGTCTGCCTTCAAACTCATCATGCCAAATGAGCCGCCATTTTTGGCCTGCTGGAACCGGAGGTAGCAGATCCGGCGGCTGAAGCTTGGGCTCTGGTTGGCCTGCCCATAGCCCAAGCATTAGCATCCACCATGCTGAAAGCATCGGTCTTCTCCTTTGCATTAAGCGTCAAAAGAGAGTAGGGGGGAGCCTTAGCAAAAACTTCCTGCTCCTAGTTAGCCTACCATGCCTTGGGTTACTCGGAGGAAGATTTCTTCGATATTGGCCTCTTGTTGGGCGAACTCGTAGATCTGCAAGCCGGCCTGCACCAGCTTCTGGAGGAGCTGAGCGGCAGTTGCCTCATTGCCGTCCAGTTCCACCCAGAGGCTGTGATCTTCCGCACGAAACTGTACCATTTGTGGCCATTGCTGGAGGATCGGAAGAGCCATTTCGGCCGGTTGTAACATCTGGATGTGAACGATCCGATGGGGGCTAATGCGACGGGCAATCTCTTGGACCGGACCGGCCATTAGCAATCGGCCTCGCTCGATAATGCCTAGGGAAGTGCAGCAGTCGGCCAATTCTGTCAGCACATGGCTAGAAAGCAGAATGGTCTTGCCTTGACGGCGCAGTTGCCGGAAGAGGCTTTTCAGTTCGATCCGTGCTCGAGGATCCAAGCCGCTGGTGGGTTCATCCAAGATCAGTACCGGAGGATCATGCACCAGGGCTTTGGCCAGGCTGAGCCGCTGCTTCATCCCACGGGAAAGGTTGTTGACATATTCTTGACGCTTCTCCCCGAGATTGAGCAACTCTAAGACCTCTTCGATAGCCCGCCGCCGACGCGTCCAAGGAATCTGATACGCCGAGGCAAAAAACTCCATAAAATCCCAAACCCGCATCCCCTCATAAACGCCAAAGTTGTCTGGCATATAACCGATGCAACGGCGGACTTCCAACGGCTGGTGGCGGACACTATAGCCATTGACAAACCCATCTCCGGCCGTGGCCTTCAGCAGAGTAGCTAAAAACCGAATGGTGGTACTTTTGCCTGCTCCATTGGGCCCGATAAAGCCGAATAGCTCCCCTGCAGGAATCTGGAGGCTGAGGCTGTCTACCGCTACATGACGCCCATAGCGCTTGGTAAATTCTTTCAGTTCGATCATGCTCGGCAACCGCCCCAATGGAGAAAATCGCTCTCGGATATTCAGAGCTGGAGTGCGTTACACTCCATTATCGCATTTTTAGCCTCGGAAAAAATCCGCATCACATTAGGTTTTACAATTTCCTCTAACGAAATTTTCCGGAGAAACCTCTTGCATAATCCTGAACATAGAGTGAACTGTAGGAACTTTTGATTCCGGAGGTTTCAGCTGCCTCCTATTTAAACTCGCGTTCTGCTATTTTTCCTAAGTTGTTTTGTCACCAGAGATTGCCCCGAAGCTTCCTTTGGTTCACATAATTTCCTAAGTCCCTTAATTTTAAGGAGTTAACTTTCCCATTTCGGCAAAAGACCAAAATTGGCAAAAGTCGAATTTAAATAGCTACTATAAGTAGCATGCTAGCATTGCTAGCACCCTATATTGGGCCAGTCTTGGAGGAAACCAAAATGGTATAAAGATATCTCCGTCGAATTATGCAGAGGTTCTATGAGTTTTTTTGCAGGTTTTCTAGATTGCGCAGATTCTTTCTCATAAATACATCACCAATTTTTCTCCCAATCAGTGGTTCTTAACCTTACTTTTGCCATATGCCCTAACTGCTTTTGGTTCCGAAAGTGACGGACGAATGCACTTTTAATTCGTTCCAGTTTCTCATTTAAACAAAGCAGTTTACCCATATTTCTTCTAGTGCGAGGCCCAAACTGGCAAAAGGCGAACTTAGCTCGACTTTTGCCGGTTTTCCTAACTTGTTTTATCTCCAGAGGTTATGACAAAACCGCCTTTTGTTTCTCCAATTTTGTAAGTCCAATAATTCCGGGGAGTTAGAATTTTCCCATTTCGGCAGAACAGCAAAAAAGGCAGAAGTCGAGCTTAGAGGCTATCCCTAGAAGGTATTCCCGAAAAACAGGTTACCTTCCTGGATTCTCTAGAAACGCCCAACGCTCTATTTTTACAGGGCTGTGGATGCAAAAACTACTGCTCAACCTAAATCTATAGGGGCAAGCGGTCCAATTAGGTGAATTATTTTTATGTATATTGCCTATTTTCTCTCATAAGCGACAATTTGCTATTTCATTACATTTTCTTATTCTTCTTATTCTATTAGTCTAACAATCCCTTGTCTGAAAGAAAGATTTTCGCTAAGATTCCCCCCTGTTCTGCGGGTTAATATTCCACAGAAGCAAGGCAAATGCGGATATGAGGGGGCCCTTTCCAGCCTGTCTTCTTATAGCGGGAATGTGTCTCCTAGCCGGAGGCTGTGCCACTTTGTCTTGGCCGGGCGCAAGGTCAGAGGATCCATCGGCTGGCCAAAAAAATCTCATCGGAGCATGCCAGGCATCCGAAGAGGAACAATCCCAAGATAAACCTCCCTCTGCTTCGACCGCTTCGGTAGCCAACCCCTCAGCTAAGAAGAACCCCAAACCTAGGGATCGAAAACAAGCGGAGGCAACATCCAGAGAGGAAGATGGCTCTCCAGGGGAGAACCGTGCAAAGTCAACTCAGCCCTTCTCCTCCGCCCAGACTTCTACAGGGCCCAGCCCCGAAGAACTCCAGGCCCTTATGGAACAGTTACAACAGGTAGCTGCCTTAGACCCTGAAGCTCAGAAACTGCTGATGGAGGATTTAGCCAAGACCCATCCAGCCCTTTGGAAACCCCTGATGGAACGGTTTCGGGCAGCGTTAGAATACCACCGCCGCCTAGAGCAATCTTCATCCTCTAAGAGAGTGGCAGGCCTTCGGATGGGTTCTGCTTCGCAAGAAAATCAAGAAAATAGTGAGGAAGACACCTCTGTCCATAATAGAGCTGGGCGAGCTTCGGCGGCCGGAGCAGCTACCGAAGGGCAGAAAAGCGAAACTATAGCCGGGAGTAATCGCTCTAGCAGTTCGGCGGATAACCTTGGCGCAGACACCAGAAAGGAAACCTCTGCCGATGGAGCCGGTTCAGCCCAAGGCCAATCGGTTCCGGGGGGACATCAAGACAAGGCATCCTCTTCGAAGTTAGCGGCCACTGCCTATCTGAGTTCGGTCCAAGACGACTCGGCCTCGGCGGAGAAGACTAGAGATTCAACCGAGGCTTCAAGGATGCCCAGTCAGCCCATGGCTAGTTTGCCGCCTCCCACGTTGTCGGGCGCCGGCACTGGTGGCCCTATGGAATTTTTAACCACTCTTCCGGGACCTGGCGGTGGAAGCACCAGTTCAGGAACTAGTACCCTCCAGCAGACGGCCATTTCTAGTACTCCTGTTGCACCGGCCAGAAGAGCGACTTCCCCGGAGCAATCCTCCGCTAGCTTACGAGCCAACTGGCGGGAGCAGCTTGGTGGGTTGCTGCGACAGATGCAGACCCGACTTCCGGCCTCGCCGCAGACGGATGAGGAGATCGCTGGACATGTGTATTATCGACTTTTATGTTTAGCAGCAGGCCGTACCGAAGAGGCTTTGGAGCCGATCCCAGGGGTGCCTCCGGCCATGCAAGATTTCTGGGCCAATCAGCTGTATGGGATCCATGTGTTATTGGATGGGCATCAGATTCCGGATCGGCGTCAGCGAGCCGCGGAGGCCAAACGGCTGTTTCAGGAGGCTACCAACAAGCTGGCCATGGCCACTCCTTTGGTGGTCAAAGGTCTTGCCTTTGCCACCGAGGTACAAAGCTTCGGATGTTACGCGGGTTTTGAGAAGTACGAGTTTCAGCCTGCTCAGGAGGTGCTGCTGTATGCGGAGGTAGAAAACTTTCAAAGCCAGCCGACTCCAAAAGGCTATCATACCAAATTGCGAAGCCGCTTCCAGATTCTCAATGCGGATGGCCAGCCGGTCTATGAACAGGAATTCCCTATTACCGAAGAATACTGCCGACATATCCGCCGAGATTTTTTCATTGCCTATCCGGTGCGACTGCCTGAGGATTTGCCCCCCGGCCGATACACTCTTAAACTCTCTCTGGAAGATCTGTATCGGGCTGAGGTTTGCCAAGCCTCTATCGAATTTACTATCCGGAAAAAGTAATCCTAAGGCTCTGTTAAAATCGTTTCCGGTCGGAGGCCTAAACCCACCAAAACTGAAGCACAACCGACCAGTATGGGCAAAACCTCCCCCAATTCCGGACACCGTTTCAACACAGCCTAATCCTCACTTCGCTTGACGTTTGCCAATTTCCAGGGTGCAGTACCTTTTGGATATCCTAACCCTTTGATAATATTGGAGTTAGAAAATTTGCTGAACAAAGAATTCTCAAAACCTAACTTCCTGAAATAAAAGAAGTTACAAAGGGACCTCTGCATCATTCAAAGGAGACATTTTTATACCATTTCGACCGGTCCCCCTCTAACACAACGTATAGTTGTATTAGCATTGCTGCTCCTAAGCTCGACTTTTGCCATTTTCCCTAACTCCTTTTGACATCGAAAGTTACGGAGCGTGCTTCATTTGTACATGCAATTTCCTAACCCTAATGCCAACAAAGAGTTAGAGTGTGGCCCATTCGCTACATGGTCAAAAATGGCAAAAGTCGAGGATAAGGCCAGAAAAAAATATCCCAGGTCAATAGTGTGGGATAGCCCGTGGTCGCCAAAAGAAGCCATGTTTTCTCTTCTAGCAAACACTGGCTCCTGCGACAGAGACGGCATTGCAGGCCGGAGGACCGAAGAGCTTCGCTTGCAAGAGCAAGGCTCCTGTCGCCATGCCCCGCCGGAGACAACCGACTAGTTGATCCCGAAGAACTCCAGTCGTTCTTCTTTAGCGGCCTGGCGGAGTTTATGGATGGCCCGCGTCTCTAGTTGTCGAACCCGTTCTTTGGTTACACCGAGTAATTGGCCTACTTCGCGCAGAGTACGCGGCTGTTGATCCGGACCTAGGCCGAACCGAGCCCGAATGACCTGCTGCTCACGCTCATCCAGGCGGTCAAAGATACGAGCAATCTGCGATTGGCACAAATCCCGCAGCGACTGCTGTTCATAAGGATTGGAACGCTGATCAGGGGTGGTCAGAAAGACCTCCTCAGCCGAAGTCCGGAACCGTTCCTGATGCCGAAGCTCGTTGGGAATGCTGCGGGCAAAGTTTTTGACAATCGCCCAGGTGGCATAAGTGCTAAACTTATAGCCACGCGTATAATCAAACTTCTCCACCGCCCGAATTAGGGACATATTCCCGTCACTGACCAAATCAAAGAAATCGCCTGCCCCGCGCAATCGCCGCTTGGCAATCGAAACCACCAGCCGCAAATTGGCTCGGATGATTTCGTTTTTGACCGCCACCGCCTGCTCATAATATTGTTCGATCTGGTCCATCAAAGCAGGATCCGGATGCCGCGGGTCGAGCTGTTCCCGTAATTTGGCGGCTTTATATTTCAGATAATTCATCTTGCGAAATAGATGACGTTCTTGCTGCCGAGTCAAAAGCGGAGTTTCATACAGACTGGCCAAATACGGGGGAATGTCAGGCGGACAACGCATTTTACGAACCGTCGATTCCGCTGGCGGCGTAGGACCAAGGATTTCCTGCTCCTGGGCCTCGGTACGGATTCGCTCAAACTCTTGGCCACCCACATACTCTAAGGGAAGCTCCATAATCCGTTCTAGGCGCATCTGGGTGATGGCTCGGTACACCGTGGTTCGAGAGCATCCGTAGGCCTTGGCCAACGCTTCGACGGATTCGCCCCGACAATACCGCTCGAAGATTTCCCGTTTTACGGATTTGCCTACCGGCTCCGCACCACCATAAAAGGTCCGAAACTCCGGATACCGGTCGGCCGATCGCTTCATCAAAAGACGAATGGTTTCTGGGCTTCGCCCAGTGGCGGCGGCCAATTGACGAACGATTTCCCCTAAAGACTGCCCCTGTTGAGCCATTTGCCGCGCTCGGGCAATGATAGATTCTTTTTCTTCCGAGCTGAGTTGGCTAAATTGGGAAGCCCGTTGCACACGTTCCCGATTCTGCTCGATAAATCGCTCCACCATGCTCCGGCGATAGGCCATTCGCGGCCGACCCTCCAATACCACCCGACTGCCAATCAGTCCATACCGCCGCCATCGGCACAACGTCTTGGTGGAGACGTTCAGCTGTCGGCTCAAATCCTCCAACGTAATCCACGGATCTGCTTCCGACTCCGCAGCAGTCCGAGACCGGACAGAATTCTGCTCCGATAGACTTTCCCCAGCCAACGACTTTTCTAAGCCATCGGCTCGATCCGGAGCTTTTTCTTCCCAGACCTTCTGAGCTTCGGCCGAGGGATTCTGCGCATCAGGGTTCTGTGGAGCGCAGACCCCCACCGCAGAGACTGCCACAGGCAGCTCTTCCTGGGAAGGAGTGGGTTTTAGCAGCCAAAGCGTGTTCATAGTCATAACTTCTGCCCCTCCAAAATAGTATTCTTCATGCCCCTCATGCTTTCGTATTTCCTATTTCTACATCCCAATATGAATCTGGAGTTGGTGAGGTTTTTATTGCCGCCATTTAATTTTTGATTGGGCTTTCCTCATTTTCCTAGGGGATAGGAGGATGTTTGGCTCCGCAGATGGGCGATGTATTGACCCCATCTTTTACCCGAAATCTCGAGGCAAGCAACTGTCCGATATGCCAAGCAACCAACCAAAAGAGCCGATCAACCCTCAGTGGCTGCCACCGGTTAGACTGCTCAGTTTAGAAATCTTTCGTCCTCAGCTGTTGGAGGGAAAGTCTCCAGATATACCCTTCTTTGTACCACCCCTAGAAAGTACAGTTTTCGATAGCCCTGGGGAGAACTCGACTTTTGATATTCTTCCATAACGTTGTTTTGCTTCCCACAGTTACGGCAACTCTTCTTTTGCTCACACAATCAGCTAAGTCCAATAATTCCAGGGAGTTAGAACCTTGCTGTTTTACAAGAGACCAAAAATGGCAAAAGTGAAGTGTGAAAAAGTTTTTTTCATTTTCCCTGAGGCTCGACTTTTGCCATTTTAGCCTCGCTATGAAAATGTTTTAACTCTTTTGTTGAGGCTCTGTTGAAGGATCTCGGCAGTCTGAGGGGTTTTGCCCATGCTGACTTGGTTTTGCCTTAGTTTTGGGAGGTTTAGACCTCCGACCGGAAAAGGTTTCAACAGAGCCTTTTGTTGACTTAAAGAAATACACTTAGGAGTTTGGTCCTAAACTACTAACAGCAAATCAAATTAGGACCACAGGCAAAAGTCAAGGAAAGTGCCTCTAACAAAATGAGACTGCAAACCCTTCGGTGGGGCATCTTCCCTCATAAAAGCTCATTTTGTTAGAAGCTCTTAAACTATTAAACCCCAAAGACTCTCAATATTCCCATTCCGGAGTATTTCAGCTCCGTGACAACGGCGGGTTTCTTCACCCGGTGGAAAGTTTCCGCCAGCAAGGGGGACAATCAACTCATTTCCTCCGTGCGACTGAATGGAGCAAGCATTTGAAACCCTTAGGGATTATCTTCCACATCCCTTTTTTGTTATTCCCACAAAACCAAGGCCACTCCGTCCCGCTGCTGCCGGGATACTGCCTGGGTAGGAAACGTCTTTGGGTGCGATTTTATCCGCCAAAGAGTTTTTTAATTGGTTTTTCAAAGAAGGCTAATTTTATAGATCCTTCTCTATTCCCCAGTGGTTCCCGGATTTTTAACGCTGTTTTTCTAAATCCTTGAATTGTTGTAGATATTTTGGGGGGTAATTTACTACTCCTAGGAGTTAATTTTTCTCAACATGGGCTGAAACTTCCAGCCCCATCTGGGTGTTAGAGGGAGAAACCATCCCCCCACAGATACCCTCTCCCGGGGCCTACTGAAGTGCTGAGTATTTCGAGCTGCTGCGGGCCTCCTTGTAGGCCCTAGCTTCTTACAGAGATCTAGGTACCAAGAACCACCTACCTAGGTGGCAATGGCATCCTATGGGCTTCAGAGATCCGATAAGAATCTTGGTACGGGGGGTTACACTATGGAATGCCTCTTTTTTTTATTTTACGAAAACAAACACCAATAAGTTCGGCGGGACCATTAATTCCCTAAAAAATAAAATATAATCCTAATCTCCTACCAAAGCAAGCCCCTAGGACAGGAAGTGGTGCGGGTGGAAATTCAGTGGCAGAATGATGGCAAAAAAGCAATATAGGCAAAACTAAGACTGCCCATTGGTATTCCAGCTTTGCCCAGCACCCAGCCGTTTTAAATAAAACCCTAAACTCCTCCGAGACCCAAAACTCCTTCCAGAAAATTCCTACCCCCTGGAAGCGGCTCGCAGTTATACACCTCTTTGGGATGGATTTACTCTTCACAGCAGCAGCAAACGAGTGCCCCAATCCGGGGGATAAATCAACCTTTCAAAACAAGCCAAAGGTTACTTTGGATAAATTGCACAATTTAGAAAAAACATTTAGAAGATCAGGAGGTCTTTGGTTTCAGAAAATGGTTTGTCTATATTTTCTATTTGGCCCATTCTATGTAGTTCAACGATTTCTCCTGCTTTGCCTAAAGTGATGCCCGATCGTCTGAACTCTAACTTGTGTATAACAGCGAGCTGCAAGCGGGAAGACACTCCACTTGTTTCCTAAAGATCCCAGTAAGAAGCAGTTCCGATCCGGAATAAGTACCTATCTTCCCGCATCCCTCCTAAGAGGACCACAAAATGAGCCCAGCCGGGGGGATGGCTGTTATACACACATCTTTTGGGATGGATTTCCCATCCCAATCGCAGAAAATGGATTGCCCCACCTAGGGGGATAGTAAACCTCTCAAAAGAAGCCAACCGTTACTTCGGAGAAATGACACCATAGGGAAAGAGCATTGGGAAGATCAGGAAGTGTTTGGGAGGAGAAACTATTTTGCCTATATGGCCTGTTTTATCCTCAATTTCCTTCAGCAAACTTTTGTGGGTTTCCTTAAATTAGGTTCGAGCCGCTAACTCCTAATGTGTAATGTGTAGCATAACAAGCCCGGGGGAAGGGGACGGCTGATATCTTGGGGAATTTGGTAAAATGGACAATATAGGCAAAATAAGCGAGCAATCCTAGAATTCC
>JANXAQ010000057.1 GCA_025062105.1 Thermoguttaceae bacterium | reverse complement strand
GAGAAAACCACCTTTTCAAACACGCTCTGAGCTTGACTTTTGCCATTTTTGGCCTTTTGTCGAAAGAAGAAAGCCCTAACTGCTTGGAATTACTAGAGTTAGGCAATGGTATGAACAAAAGGAGGTTGCGTCCTAACTCCTGGAAACAAAAGCAGTTAGGAAAAAAATGGCAAAAGTCGAGGTAGTATATCACCCAAGTCAAGGAAACTATTACTCCCCCTTACCAAAAAGCCCGGCATTGTTTTGGACAATCCCAGGTGCAGGAGCAAAAGCGCACCGACTTGTGGTCCCTCCCATGCCTTTCTGGGATCAGAAGAAAGGGAGAAAAAAACCAACTATATTGGGTTGAAAGGTTACCTTTCCATTTATAATTTAGGGAGTACCACCTTTAGAAAGGACACTATATTTCCATGTATGGAACTTTTAAGGCAGATTGCTGGCGAAGGCCTAATAGGTAGTCTAAACAAGCGGCCAACCTGCTTGTGCCAAAAGGGAAAAGGCTTTGCCTGCCTTCGTCAGCGGAAGACTTTGGAGAAAAGCACCCTACGGCTCAAGCCGCCTTAGGCAGGGTTTTGCAAGCCTCCCACAGGGTTTAATCGCCGTAGGCTTCCGGTTTTGGCCGATCACGCCGCCGGGACGGATTACAGACGACCACCAACCCCAAGAAAATTCCTAAAAGCACAATGAAATAGGAGGCTAGATACAGATTTCTTCCCCCGGAGCCGTCTTCGCCTGGGGCCGGGCTTTGTGCCCAGCTCCAGTTTTGGATAATCAGCCAGGTAATCACCCCGAGAAACAAAAGTGCCCTTTGACTTGTTTTGGACCAAAAAGAGTCCATGTGCCATGCATCCTTTTCGGAACCAAACGGCAGTAGTATTTTGGCCAGCAAACGATAGTAGCCTCTCAGAGGAAAATGATTATGATAATAGCAAAAATCGAAGGGGAATCCGGCCTTAGGGGAGGACACGCTGCTTGGGCCGATTTCCTATATTCTCATTATATTTCACCTATGAATAAAGCCAATACGGCTACCTAAACGACGGGTAGGGCTGATTTTTTGTGGTCCGTTATATGGAGATTGAGAAGAGAGGCAGGTCCAAGGCCCAGCGACCTGCTCTCCCAGCAGGCAGTTTCTACCCGGGGCAAAAGGCTCTCTACTTCGGGAGCCAAAGAGTGGGTCGGAGGAGTTTGAATGCCTAAATATAGGACCAGAAGGTTTTTCTAGGAGCTAGGTGTTGGGTAAAGCTGGGTTGGTGGAGACGGAAGCCTATTTTCTCTAAATTATCATCGGAACCTCTGCGAAAACGGAACATATAGTGAACTTTATGAGCTTTGATTCAGGAGGTATTAGGCCGGTCCATTTTAATTCGACTTTTGCCATTTTTCATAACTTATTTTGTTTTCAGGACTTACGACGAACTTTGCTTTTGCTCACCCCATTTCCTCAGCCCAATATTTCCATATTTGCCAAGCAGTTAACGCTTTCACCTTTTGGCAGGAGAGGCAACATGGTAAAAATCGACAGCGTAGTAGCGCAGGCTTTTTTCCTCCTTTGTGCCTTTGGCAGAAGACGGGGTTAGGGTGAGGGGGAAAAGATAGGGGGCAACCGGCCTTTGGTCTCTTCAGGGGGCTTGTCCAAAGGCCAAGCGGGACTCTGCCTCCGTCGAGAGCGGCGGGTTCGCCCATTCAGGGGACGTGGTATACCTTTGGCAGATTCGTTGACTTTTTTGAAAGGGAAGAGTATCTTTTGCGGCTTTTTTCCGAACAGGGAATCGGTAGATGGACAGCACAGCGGTCTCGTGGGAATTGAAATGGCTTTTAGGCGGGACGATAGTTTTGTATGTGATAGTTATTTATGGGATGAGTATTTGGGTCCGGGGGCGGATCCGCACGGCGGAAGACTATGTGGTAGCGGGGCGCCGGTTGCCGCTGTCGTTGGCATGGGCCACGATTTTGGCGACCTGGTTTGGAGCCTGTACCATGTTGACCGTAACCGACGAGGTAGCCAAGGAGGGGCTGCATCGGGCGGCTATGGATCCGTTTGGGGCTAGTGTTTGCCTGTTGTTGGCAGGGTTTTTTTTCGCCCGTCCCTTGTGGCGAATGAAGCTGTTGACCGTCTCGGATTTTTTCGCCCGCCGCTTCGGACGAGTACCGGAAATAGTTTCGGCCTTAATCATGACACCTAGTTATTTCGGTTGGATAGCCGCTCAATTTGTCGGAGTGGCGGGTATGCTCCATTTATTCTTCGGCCTGCCAATGGTTTGGGGCATCTGTCTAACGGCTGCCGTAGGAACGGGCTATACTCTGCTAGGTGGGATGTGGTCGGTAACCATTACGGACGCCTTACAAATTGCCTTGGTAATTGGGGGACTGTTGATTTTGACCGGCCAGGCTCTTTGCCAGTTGGGTCAGGGGAGTTGGTCGGCAGGCATGTTCCATCTTTGGGATCAGTTGCCCGTAGAGGCCCGCCTGCCGATTGACATCAGTTCCTTGCATGCCTTTTATCTGTGGCTTAATGCCTTTTTCATCGGTGCTTTGGGCAATATACCTGGACAAGATTTAATGCAGCGAATTTTTTCCTCCAAATCGGAACGAGTCGCCCAACAGGCATGCATTCTGGCAGGCCTGCTGTATCTGATCTTAGGGATGTTGCCGATCCTATTGGGGTTGGTGGCCAAGCTCGTGTTTCCGGAAGATTTTAAGCGAGCGGTATTGCCTGCTTTGGCGCATCTTTTCCTTCATCCTGTTTTTGCGGTAATCTTTGTGGTAGCTCTACTGTCGGCCGTGCTTTCCACGATTGATAGTGCCATTTTGTCTCCTGCTACTGTTTTGGCTGAGAATATTGTGCTTCGAGTTCGGCCCCGGTGGTCGGGACTGTGGGTTAACCATTGTACTGTACTACTGGTGGGTGCGGCTTCGTTGGCCACGGCCTTGGCAGGGGAAACAATGTATCAACTGCTGGAAGATGCGTATGAAATTACTTTCGTAGGGTTATTTATCCCTCTATGTCTAGGGTTATGGAGCCGACGCGGTGGACCCATCGCCGCCACCGTCGCTATGCTTCTAGGCAGCGTCCTGTGGCTTGTCCATTATGCGATGGATTGGCAGGTATTCTTCCAACCTTGGGCACAGGGGTATCTGCCCGATTGGCTCCAACTGCCTTCGACCATACCGGTTATCCTAGCGTCCCTAACCGCCTATTACCTGTTCAGTTCCTTGGAACCAAGGGTTAGCTTCGTGCTGAGCGGCTTTGCCTCTAGCGGCCCCTCGGAGCCATCTGTGGTCGATTCGGCCTGTCAGAACGGCCATAAGCTCCTACCCGCTCAGTCCATAGAGTGATTGGCCACTGTTGACAATCGTCATCCCCTAAACCAAAACATACTATAGAAATATCTGCAAAATCCTGAAGATATAGTGAACATTCTACTTTGGATAATAGGTATTTGGAATTTCCATCTACCCTATTATTAGATCAGAGGTGATAGAAATTAAAAGGGTAAGCTGGGAAAAATCTTGAACATATTATGAACCATATGAACTTTTGATTCTACAGACGTTTGGTTTTCTTACCCCAACCACTCCTATAGGGTGCCAGCTACGTTAGTACCCTATATATTGGATGAAAGGTACTGGAACGCAAAATAGTATAAAAATATCACTGCTGCATTATGCAGAGGTTCTTATAGTGTGTTATCTTGGTCTGCGAAAGAAACAGCTTTCTGTCTGCTTAGCAAGGAGTGTTTTGATGAAACCACTTTTTTTCTATGGTAGCTGCCTGATGTTTTTGCTCTGCGGGGCCTGTGGGAAGGAAGGCAAGCCCGCGCTGCAGTTGCAGAATTCTCCGCCGTCTGTTCAGCAAATGGAAACCCATCAAGCAAAAGCCGATCTTCTTTCCCAAGATCCGCTGGGAGAAACACTAAGCGCACACGCGCCCAAGTCCACGGCTCCGGCTAAAGGTCCTTATTGGCCCAGGTTTCATGGTAACGACGGTCATAACCGTTCTTCGGAGACTGGGCTGCTGCGGCAGTGGCCCGAAGGAGGGCCGAAATTGGTTTGGTCGGCCAAAGGCATTGGCCGAGGGTATGCCAGTGTCAGCCTGGCAGAAGGTCTGATCTTTACGGCTGGAAATATCAAAGGTCAAACCGTGGTTACCGCTCTAGACTTAGAGGGAAATATCCGTTGGCAGCAGGATAATGGTCCTGCCTGGACCGGCGATTATCCGGGAACGCGGGGTACCCCTACTTATGACAATGGCAGGCTGTATCATGAAAGCCCCTTAGGTGAATTGGTCTGCCTCCAAGCTGCTACCGGAAAACCCATTTGGCGCCGCAATATCTTGAAAGACTTTGATGGGGAAAATATTCGATGGGCTTTAGCCGAGTCGGTGCTGATTGATGGGGATCGGCTTATTTGTTGCCCAGGCGGCCGGAAAGCGGCTGTCGTAGCACTGAATAAAAATACCGGACAACTCGTTTGGGCTTCGCCTAGTGCTGGCCCGGCCAGTTACGCCTCGCCTTCCCTAGCTGTGCATCAGGGTATTCGTATGATTCTAACCATGAACGAAGAAGGCCTGCTGGCCGTCGATGCCGACACGGGTAAGATACTTTTCGACTACCCCCATAAAACCGCTTGGGATGTTAATGCCTTTACCCCTTTCTATCATGAAGGACACATTTTCTTCAGCACCGGGTACGGTGCTGGCGCGGTCCTTTTGAAAGTTATCGCTGAAGGTAAACAACTTCGGGTCGAGAAAGTCTGGGAGTCCAAAGAGCTGGATAACCATCATGGCGGCGTGGTCCTGGTTGATGGATTTTTGTACGGTTCTGCCTACGGCGGCCCCTTTGTGTGCTTGGATTGGAAAACCGGCAAAGTACGTTGGAAAGATCGGGCCGTGCGCAAAGGCTCCCTCACTTATGCCGATGGGATGCTCTACTGCCTGAGTGAACAGCGGCAAGTGGCCTTGGTCCGCCCTAATCCAGAAAAACTGCAACTGGTTAGCGAGTTTGTTCTTCCTTCTGGAGGGGAAGGCCCTTCGTGGGCGCATCCGGTCGTTTGCGGCGGTCGGCTCTATCTACGTCATGACGATACCCTGTTTGCCTATGACGTGTCGGCCAAATAGTCTCTGCCGCACCAACTACCGATGATGGAAATTAAAAACCCTACTAGCACACATTAAGCTTCACTGTTAGGATATTCGCCTTTTGCCATTTTCCCTAGCGTGTTTTGTCTCCAAAAGTTACGGCGACCACTCCTTTTGTTCACCGGATTTCCTAACTCCAATAATTCAAGGAATTAGAGCCTTGCTCTTTCAACAGGGGCCAAAAATGGCAAAAGTCGAGAGGAAACGGTCCTTTTGAATTCGCTTGGCTTTTGCCATATTGGGTTTTGCCTCGACAAAGGCAGGTTCTGATTCCTTGTAACTATTTATCTGAACAAAGTGAAGAGAGTTTTCGTTGCAACTATTGCAAACAAAAGAAGGTAGGAAAACGGCAGAAGTTCAGAGCAATCATCTCCTTTTTTTTGAAGTTTTTGAACTTTCTAAGCTCGACATTTGCCATTTTCCCCGACTTAGGAACATCAGTGTAATTCAACGGAGATATTTTTATACCATTTTGGGTTCTAGTCCCTCTAACACAATATATAGGGTGTTAGCATAGCCAGTGCCCTGTATCTAGTATTTGTTCGGGTAAAAACCAAATGGCCATAGAATCAAAAGTTCATATAGTTTACTAAAAGTTTACTAAATAGTGATGATTTTTCAGTTCGACTTTTGCCAATTTTCCTAACTGCTTTTGTTTCCAGGAGTTAGGACGAATGCGGCCTTCGTTCCCCGAATTTCCTAACTCCAATAATTCCAAGCAGTTAGAGCATCAGTCTTCCGGGCCGAAAGCCAAAAATGGCAAAAGTCGAGTTACTTTATCTCTGGCTGTTACGACGAACCCTGCTTTGTGCACCTAATTTCCTAACTCCAATAGTTGCTGGCAATTAGAGCCTTCCACTTCCTCGGCGAGGCTAAAAATGACAAGAGTCGAGCTAAGAGGATGTCCTATAATTGGGATTGTGAGTTTTACCCGATGAGTTTTCGTCAACCGAACTCTCATCGAGGGGCTTGAAAGATAGGGATTTTGGGAATTTTAAAGAATTTAGGAAGGAAAGCAGTTTTGTGATGGAAATGCCTTTTTAGGATAGCCCTCTAAGTCTAAGTTTTTCCATTTTTGGACTCCTGCCGAAAGCCTAAAAAGGAAAACTCTGACTCCATGGAATTGTTGAAGTTAGGAAATTGCACGGACAATGGAAGAGTTCGTTGTAACAGCCTGGCTACAAACAAGGGGTAGGAAAAATAGCAAAACGCCAGCTAGGGGGATGTTTAGGAAAGTCCGACCTACATCGGTTTTTCTTTTTCCAACCCAGCGGCATCGGGGAGCAGCGCTATGAGAATCTTTTTACTTCCACTGATGGTTTTAGGTCTGGTAGTGTCGCTTCTGCTGGGTGCTGAACTGAAGTCGCCGGAAGCCAATCCAGAGACACCAAAACTCCTGTTTGAAGAGACATTTGAAGGGAAATTAGCGGAGGGTTGGTCCTGGCTCCGCGAAGATCCCACTACTTGGCGGATACGAGACGGAGCTTTGGAAATCCGGGTCGAACCGGGCGTTGCCGCCACCGTAAAAAACGCTCTGCGCCGGAAGGCTCCGGAACCAGGCCTTGGCAAAGTAGCTATCGAAGTAACAGTTACCTTTCTCACCAAACCCACCAACCAATACGAACAGGCCGGCATTACCTGGTATCATCAGGATAAACCCGTTTTTAAACTAGTCCATGAGAATATCGACGGAAAAACCTATATCATTCCCGGCCGAAAACCGACGGACACCCTGGCCGTCGATCTCCGGCTGGTCTTAGACGGTGAAAAGTACCTTGCTCAATATCGACCTGCTGGCCAAGGCCAGTTCCAAACCGCCGCTGAAGGTAAAATCCCTCGAAGCGCCGAAGACATGGTCAGCATCCAATGCTACCAAGGCCCCCCTCATGCCGAGCATTGGATCCGTTTCGACAACTTCCGTATCTTCCAATTGGCCCCCTGACCCCCTGGCTCGCTGTTATACACAAGTTGGCGTGAAGTACTTGGATTATCCAGTTTAGGCCAATCCCGAAAGCTTTTTGACAAACACAGAATAGATAAAAGAGCTCATGCCAAAACAGTTTCTGAAACCATGTACCTCCAGAGCTTCCAACGGATCTTTTCTAAAGTATGAAATTTCTCCAGTAGCAATTAGCTACTTTGGAAAGGTTCGTTTTCCCTCTATTTGGCACGCTTACCTGCTCCCGTGGTGATGGTACATACCTTCCAAAGAGGTGTATAACAGCCAGCTCCCCATGGGGAGGGCTAAACTTCACTTGAACACAACATCTCAGTGCGTTCAGCTCAGGAACGCTCCTATTGGGAACCTCTGCATAATCCTGAACATATAGTGAACTTTATGAATTTTTGCTTTGGTGGGCTTTGGCTGCCCATCCAAACACCTACTACATGTAGGGCGATATAGTGCTAGCAACCCAATATATTGTCTCAGATATGGGGATCAAAATGGTATAAAAATATCTCCCTCAAATTATGTGGAGGTTTCTTTAACGCGACTTTTTCCATTTTTGGCCTTCTGCTGGAAGATCAATGTCCTAACTGCTTGTAAATATTGGAGCTAGGAAATTAGGTGAACAAAAATTAGGTTGACAAAAGAGTTTTCCTCGTAACTTCTGGAGGCAAAAGCAGGTAAGAAAAATGTCAAAAGTCGAGCTTAAGAAAAGAAAGTCTAACAATCTGGGAAACATAGCGATTTTTGGAAAGTCTTCTCTGTCTTCCTCTGTTTCTACTACTCAAATCCGTTGGCCGGTGTTACTGCGAGCCGGGCTAGGAGGAGCTTTTCCCAGCGGCAGGGGGAATTCGGCCCCTTAGCCCAGGGGGCTTTTGGTCCGCATAGAGATGCCCGCATAAATGCACTAGCAGGACCTCTTAACTGGCAAAGAAATAACTTTCAATACCTTTCTATTTTTTCTTGTTGTCTGATTTTCTCTGCATTATCTATTTTTGCCATTTCCTTTATATTACTCATTTTTACAGCTGCGTTCCTTGGGCTCTCTTCTTTTGCGGAAATGCTCTTTCCCTATTGTCTTAGTTTTGGTAGTTAGGGGGCTTACGGCGATTTATTGTGGCCGTTTTTCCCTTGACTGTTTCCAATCTTGCTCAAAAACTCGACTTTTGCCATTTTAGACCTTCTCCCTGCAGAGGAAAACTCTAAGTCCTTGTAGCTATTGGAGTTAGGAAATTGTGTGAACAAAAGGGACTCTCATCGTAACTACTGGAAACAAGAGGAGTTAGGGAAAATAGCAAAAGTCGAGCAAAAAACCTCCTTTTTAAATCCGACTTTTGCTATTTTTGATTACCTACCAAAAGCGAAAAACTCTAAGTCCTTAGAATTATTGGGCTTAGAAAATCCCGTGTATAAAAGCACGGTTTGTCGTAACTCCCAGAGAAAAACACATGGTTAGAGAAAAGGGCAAAAAGGTCGAATTTAAAAGACGTCTTAGCTGTGTTGAACCTTTCCGATTGGAAAGCCCAAACTCACCAAGACTCGAGAAAAGCAAGCAATATGGGCAAAATTTCCATAGTTCCCTAGAAGTTTTCAACAGAGCTAGACGTGTTAAAAAGATTTTCTGGCCCGAACCAAATTCCCTCGGCATTAGTTAAACTCCTTTTTCTTTGTTTAGATGCACCGGATTGGGTAAACTCAAAACGGATCGCAAACTACCACGGGCCCACTGTCAGGAAGAGCATTTGAGAAAAGAGGACATCCGGCCAAATCGGTTCTCGCAGCAGGAATTGGGAAGACTGCCTGGTAATCAGAAAAGATTCGCTGCCTAAAGAGGATTTCAGGAAATGAAACGGGTGGTGTGGGTTTTGGCTGTCGGGTGTTTGGGATTGGTGGGGGTGATCGGCATTGCTCAAGCGCACCGGACTGACACCGAGAAGACAACGGAGAATTCGAGAGAGGTTTCAACAAAAGGCTCCTCGAAGGGGGAGTCCCCTTCGGAAGTTGGCAGAGGAAACTCTACTTCCAGTCCGGCAGCAGCGCCAAACATTTTTGTGCCCGCAGCATCTTCCCAGCCTATCAAATCTACTGCCGGTTCCAAATCAGAGGCCATTTTACCACCTGCCAGCAATTATTCAGATCCATTTTTTCCCAGGCCTAATCCTCTTCGGCCAGCGGTGTTTGCAGCATCGGGGGGACAACAGTCTGAGTCTTCTGGTGTTTCTGGTTCTGGCCTCCAAGAGGCAGTCAATCCCGTCCGACCGGGAGGTACTGATCAGATAGGGGGGGAGGTTCCCAAAAGGTCAGGTGGAACTTCAGGGGGGAGTTCTAGCAGTGGGGCAGCAAGATCAGCTCCTTCGGGGGAGTTTTCCGGAGCCGGAGCAGCAGGAAGCTTGCCCAGGGGAGCGGTTCCCCCGATGTTCGATCCGTTTGGCGACCGAGCCGGTGGAGCTCCAATCGCCTCTGGTCCACAAATGGGAAGCGGAGCAGGGGCGGGATCCACTCCAGATAGTAGGCTTTTCCCAGCTCATGGGGGTATCCGAATAACTGACAATCCCTCTGCTGTTCCCCCTAGTAGGTTGCCAATTCCTCCCGGAGGCTCCTCTGGTATGGCAAAGCCTTCCCCCCTGACCGCTGAAACCACCGGACCGGGCATTGCCAGAATCCCGGAAGAACCTTTCTCGGCAAGTGGAACGGGTGCTAGAAGTGAGGGGGCCTTATCTTCTGCCAAGGAAGCACCTGGGGTATTGCTGGCTCCGTCAGCTCGGCCATTGCCCTCAGTAGCACCACCAAGCGGCTCTCTGGATGCGGGGTTGGCTGGACCCGATTCCTCCTCAGAACCAGGCGCCGCAGAAGAAGGAAAGGGGCAGCCAGGCGACAAACAGCTGGAAGGTCCGCAAACTGCCCAAGTAACTATTCAGAAACTCGCTCCTCAGGAGGTGCAGATGGGGCGGCCTGCCAAAATCCTGATCAAAGTGGTCAATACCGGCTCGGTAGCAGCGGTGGATGTAGAACTGCGGGACCAGATTCCTCGGGGTGCACGGCTGTTGCGAAGCCAGCCTGCTGCACAGCAAGGCGTGGGCGGTGAGCTTGTTTGGAAGTTGGGCAGGATGGCTCCAGGACAGGAAATGACGGTCGAAATGGAGATTGTGCCTACTACGGAAGGAGAAATTGGCAGTGTGGCTACGGTACGGTATGCGGCAGAAGCTTCAGCTCGAACCTTAGTTACTCGGCCTCTGCTGGATATTAAAGTCTCCCATCCCCAGCAGGTGGTCATTGGCGATTCGGCGACCCTGACCATTACGGTCTCCAATCCAGGTACTGGTGTGGCGGAGGGGGTTGTCTTGGAGGCCCATGTGCCGGAGGGTTTTCAGCATCCGGCTGGACGGGAGTTAGAATATGAGGTAGGCACTCTTCGGCCTCGGGAAAGCCGGCAGTTGGAGTTGATCCTGACGGCAGCTCGACCAGGGGTATATGATCATGTGATTATTGGTCGGGCGGAGGGCAATCTGCGAACTGAAACTCGGCAACGATTTCAAATCCTGGCTCCCCAATTGGAACTTACTGTTGCCGGTGCCCAACGGCGATATTTGGAACGGGAGGCAGTCTATTCCATCTCGATCAAGAATCTCGGTTCTGCACCGGCTCGAGGCATAGTCCTTTTGGCGGAACTGCCTGCAGGGATGAAGTTTGTGTCGGCGGATAACTATGGCTACTATGAGCAGAGCAGCCGGACTGTATCTTGGCGGCTAGCAGAATTGCCCGTGCAGACGACCGGTACAGTGAAACTAGTGCTTCTACCAGAAGAGGTTGGGCAGAAGGTCCTGCGCATTAGTTGCAGTGCGGAGCGGTTGGCAACGGTGGAGAAGGAGCATCCGGTGGAAGTGGAAGGCATCGTGGCGCTGAACTTTCAGGTGGCCGACACGGTGGATCCGGTAGAAAAAGGGGGGGAGACTACGTATGAGATACGGGTGTTTAATCAGGGGTCAAAGGCCGCCCGCAATGTGCAGTTGGAGGGGATGCTCACGCCGCAAATGCGTGTGGTAGCCGCCGACGGCCCAGCCCGACATGTGTTAGAAGAAAACCGGGTGCGATTTGAGCCTTTGGCGCAGCTAGCCCCAAAAGCGGAAGCCACTTTCCGCATCCGTGTCCAGTGTCTCCAGCCAGGGGACCTCCGGATGCGAGTCCAACTGTTGGCCGACGAAATGGAACGCCCGGTGTCCAAAGAAGAAAGTACTCGGGTGTATGAATAGGGTTGGCCAACAGCCCTCCTTTTTTGTTAGGCCAGGCCTCTTCCGTCAGAGGCCTGGCCAGTTTTTTAGCCCCTTCGCACGAATGTTGCCATTTTAGGCCTCCTATCGAAAGGAGAAAAATCTAAGCTCGACTTTTGCCATTTTCCCTAACTGCTTTTGTTTCCAGGAGTTACAACGAGGAACCCTTTTGTTCACCCAATTTCCTAACTCTAATAATTACAAGGAGTTAGAGCTTGGCCCATCCAGGGCGAGACCAAAAATGGCAAAAGTCGAGCTAAGAGGCTGTCCTAAAAAGCATTTTCTATGATGAAAGCGTGTTTCCTTCTTAAATCCCCCCAGAATCCCCAAAATCCCTGTTTGTAAGGAGTGTGGAGGTAGTAGCCGTCAGCCAAAACCTATCGGAAACTGTCCAAATCCCAATTTCAGAAGAGCCTCTAAGTCCTTGCA
Source organism: Thermoguttaceae bacterium (assembly GCA_025062105.1). Classification (GTDB taxonomy): domain Bacteria; phylum Planctomycetota; class Planctomycetia; order Pirellulales; family Thermoguttaceae; genus JANXAQ01. Next base: position 5,940 of record JANXAQ010000057.1, on the reverse strand, counting down.
GGTAGTAGTGCCAGGAAATTGCATGTACAAAAGAATCGTTCGCAGGAACTCCTGGAGCCAAACTAACAGCCTCTAACAAAATGCCGGACCGCGTCAAAATCCTGAACATCTAGGAAACTCTATGAACTTTTGATTCTGGAGCGGTTCGCCCCTCTTGCCTAAATCGAGTGCTAGCAATGTTAACAACTCTTATTGAGTTAGCGGGACTGAGAGCAGAATAGTATAAAATAGCTCCTTTGAATTATGGAGAGGTTGCTGAGGTTTTTTATATCTTTATGAGTGGTAAACGGCTCCTTTTCTTTCGGAGACTTTCATTGGTTAGAAGCCGTCTCTGTTGAAAGGTTGTCCGCAGTCTGGGGAGGGTTTACTCGTACAGGTGGGTTTTGCTTCAGTTTTTGGTGGGTTTAGGCCTCCGACCGGAAAGGGTTTCAAACAGAGCCTTAGAAGCTCTAAGCTCGACTTTTGCCATTTTTAAGCCTGGGCCGGAGTTGCAACGTTCTAACTCTTTTAGGGATTAGAGTTAGGAAATCCTATGTACAAATGAGGTTTGTTACGTAATTTCTGGTTGCAAAAGGAGTTGGGAAAAATAGCAAAAGTCGAGCTAAGAAGCTGTCCGGAAATCAAGACAGTAGCGTTTCCCCATAGGGTTTGGATTAACCGGTTCCTCCAATAAAAGAGGGGGCAAATGGGCACTTTCGGGATTCTAGGTATGGCGCTTCTGAGCTGCTTTCCCGCGGCAAAGTGCATTTCCAGACAGCTTTTAAGTTGGGGAAAAAAGAATGGCAAAAGGGACGTTGAAAATGTTCTAATTTTCCTAGATTTAAGTAGTTTGGTATTCCTAGGATACCTTTTTTGTTCCCCATAGGTGGATCCTGGGCATTATCTTTACCGGCAGAAGTGGTGCTGGGATTCTTTCCATTTGTGGCTATGGGAAAAGAATATTTTTTCTATCCCGAGTGGTTGGATGCAGTTTTGGAAAAAGGGGCCCGGTGGGGGCTGGTGCCGGGGTGGGTGCGGCTGAGGTGGTGGGGTCGGCTCCTTGGGCCTATCGGTGCTTGGGAAGAGCAATTCCGACGGCTGACGGACGCTGAGCTGCGCAAAGTCAGCCTTGCGCTTCGGTATCGGGCTCGCAGTGGCCAGCCGCTGCATCGGCTATTGCCTGAGGCATTTGCTTTGGTCCGAGAGGCGGCTCGACGCAGCTTAGGCATGCGCCATTATGATGTACAAATTCTGGGCGGTATTGCTTTATGCCATCGCACGATTATCGAAATGCAAACCGGCGAGGGCAAAACGTTGGTAGCCACTCTGCCGCTATATTTATATGGGCTATTAGGTAGGGGATGTCATTTGGCCACACTGAACGAGTATCTGGCCCGTCGGGACGCTGAGTGGATGGGGCCGATTTATCAGATGTTGGGGCTGTCGGTAGGGGTGATTCAGGCCGGGATGTCAGCTGAGGAAAGGCGCCGGGCCTACCAATGCGACATTACCTACGGCACAGCGCGGGAATTTGGGTTTGACTTTTTGCGAGATCGGCTTTATGGTCGGATGTACAACGAACGAATCGACTCCGGCAGGTGGATCGGTTCGGAATTCGAAGAGCTTGGAAGCTGGCAAACAGAGCTGGGAGAGGGTTCCGGTGGTTGGCAGCCGATGCAACGGGCGCCGTTTTTTGCTCTGGTGGATGAAGCGGATTCTGTGCTGATTGACGAAGCCCGTATGCCGTTGATTCTGGCTACTCCTTCTGCTTCCCTAGAGACTGCTGAATTGACCTGCTTTCAGTGGAGCGCCCAAGTGGCTAGCCAGTTCCAGCCGGAAATCGACTATTATGAGGAGCCGGACAGCCGCCGGATTCGGCTTACCGAAGCCGGCCGGGCCAAACTGCGCCGATTGGATAAACCGTCTGTGCTGAGCACTCTAAGCTTGCCGAAGATGTATCAATTTGTAGAACGGGCTATTTATGTCCAGCAATATCTGCAGCGGGAAGAAGATTTTGTGGTTCGAGATGGGGAGGTGGTGATAGTAGATGAATTTACAGGTCGTTTCGCGGATGGACGCCGCTGGCAAAAGGGCCTGCATCAGGCGGTGGAGGCCAAGGAGGGGTTGCCGATCCGGCCGGAGACCGGACAGGCAGCTCAAATTACAGTCCAGGATTTTTTTCTTCGGTACCCGCATTTGGCTGGTATGACTGGCACTGCCCGGGAAGCAGCTTGGGAATTCCGTCGGATTTACGGCTGCCCGGTAGTGGTCATTCCACCCAACCGGCCAATCCTCCGGCAGACCTGGCCGGCAAAGGTCTTCGGCACATCACAGGCCAAATGGGCCGCTGTGGTCGAAGAGGTCAAACAACTTTGGCAGCAGGGCCGACCGGTCCTGATCGGTACCCGCTCAATCGACAAATCGGAGCATCTTTCGCGGCTTTTGACGGCGGCAGGCATTCCGCATCAAGTGCTTCATGCCTTGCACGAGGCCGAGGAGGCTCAGATTGTGGCCCAGGCCGGGCAGGAAGGCCGGGTTACCGTAGCTACCAACATGGCAGGCCGAGGAACCGATATCCGTTTGGGTCCTGGAGTGGCCCAGCGGGGCGGCCTACATGTTATTGCTACCGAAATGCATGAGGCAGCCCGAATCGACCGCCAACTGGTAGGCCGCGCAGGACGACAAGGAGATCCAGGTTCCTTCCGGCAATTTGTGGCCCTGGACGACGAACTATTGGAGCTGGGGTTAGGAAAGCAAAAGGCACGCTACTGGGCTGAGTGGGGCCGACAACATCCAGGCCTGACAGAGATGAGTTTACAACTATTTCAAAAGGCCCAGCGCCTCCTCCAACGCCACCATTCCCGGATGCGCCGCCTCCTGCTTTGGCAGCACCGGCGACAAGCCCAGATGCTCCGCCGCCTTGGTCTGGATCCCTACCTGGACATGCCGCACTAGCACACCGGTAACCTTTCTCCAGAACGAGGCCTATATCCAAAACAAGGCCTAATCCAGAAAGTAGCCTAATCCCGATAGAGGCCTTTGGGAAATGGACTTTTTTGGCAGCTCCGGATGGAGTCGGTAAGAAGGGATTGGTCGGTGGCTAAGCTCGCCTTTTCCCATTTTGGACCTGGCCCCGGAACTACAATGCTCTAACTCCCTGTAAGTAATTGGAGTTAAGAAATTATGTGGACAAAGGGGGCTTCGTCGCCACTGCTAGAAACAAAAGCAGTTATGAAAAAATGGCAAAACTCGAGCTAAGAAGCTGTCTGGAGCTCGAGACTTGGACGTTTCCCGATAGGGTTTGGGTTAACTGACTCCCCCAGCAAAAAGCAGGGAAAATAGGCACTTTCGGGACTCTAGGTAATTCACCTATAGAGCTGATTTTTTCCTGGAAAATCCATTTAAAATCCATTTTCTAGATAGCCTCTAACCTGGAGTTTTGCTATTTTTATAACTTCTTTTATTTCAAGGAGGTGGGCTTTAAGGACTGTTTGTTTGGTAAATTTCCTAAGTCCAATATTTTCAAGCCCTTAAGAACATCCCAAGGCGGCTCCATGTTGGAAATTGGGAAAGCGTAAGCTAACAGACGCTGCTACAGCTAGGGGGTGCTTTCTGTTTTGCCATTTGAGCAACAGAGGGGTTATTTCCGGTAGTACAGAGTGGTTGGCTCTGATACAATGGAAGAAAAACCAACTGGAGGAAGTAAGGGCGTAATTTCTCCCAGATGCCCGACATAGATAGCAGATGGGAGAGGTCCGGGGGTTATGTGTCTCCGCAGGAAACTGGCCTAAGCCATGTCGTATCGATCGTTAAAACGGGTCTTGGGCGAAACGAACTTGGAACGGAAATGTCGTGTGCTGTTTGGGGTGTGTTTGTTTCTTTTGTTGACGGCCAGTTTTTGGTGGTACGGTAGTCAAACGGAGAAACTAGTCCATGCGACAAACCAGGCGACGGGGCGAAATTTAGTCAATACGATCATGCTCCAAATTCACTGGTCCAAATTGGAGACGGATCAAAAGTTTCGAGATGTATATTTACCTTGGTTAACTCAACAGTTGGGAAAGGTAAAATGTCGGGAGTTCAAATTTATTTTGCCAGAACGGCGAGGAAATCTTCGAGAGACTGATGCGGAGCTTAAACCTGAAAACGAGTTTGAACAGGAATTGCTGAGATATTATTTACAATTTGAAGGTCCGGAAGAGGGGCCAAAGGAAAAAAAGGAAAAAGAAGGTCTTCCCCGGCCTTCCCGCGACCAGCTTTATGCAGAACGATTTAGCGAAGATAAAAGAACATACTTTTATTATCAACCGATTTATGCTGATTCTAGTTGTGTAACAGCTTGTCACCAGCCGTTGCTTTTAGACATCGATGCAGGGGTGGCTTCTGACAGATCCCGGCTCACAGCGTTGGGCAAATCCACAGCCCAGCGCAAAGGGGACTTGATGGCGGTCATTAAGATCGGGATCCCCAACGAAGAAACTCTGGCGGCCATGCATTGGAATCGAGCCATCTTGGTTACCACGGCACTGGTAACCATGTTTTTTGCAATGCTAGCTTCGTATGCGATCATCCGATATGTGATCGTAAAACCTCTGAAGCACCTTCGAGATGTCAGTGATGCCATCAGCCGAGGTAATATTACAATGCGGGCCGAAATTCGGACCGGGGATGAGTTTGAAGCTCTAGCGGTGGCATTCAACCGGATGTTGCGTCACTTGGTTTCTACCCAGGAGGAGCTACGCCGGGTCAATGCCGACCTGGACGCCAAAGTGGACGCCCTGGCCCGGGCGAACATGCAACTGTACGAACTCAACCGTGTGAAAAGCGACTTCTTGGCTACGATGAGCCACGAACTGCGCACCCCGCTCAATAGCATCTTAGGCTTTAGTGAGCTTTTGAGTGAACTGCCCATCTTGGAGGAGAAACATCGGCGGTATGTACAAAACATCCAGAAGTCGGGCCGACATTTGTTGGAGATGATCAACGATATTTTGGATCTTGCCAAGATCGAGGCAGGCCGGATGGAGCTTCGGCCTACAGATTTTAGCATTGTTCAGGTGGTGCAGGCCCAGTGCGATTTGGCTCGTCCGCTAGCCGAAAAGAAGCATCTGGATCTGCGGGTTCAGATCCCAGCAGATTTACCTCCGATGTTTCAAGATCAAGCCCGGGTCCAACAAATTTTGAATAATTTGCTATCCAACGCGATTAAGTTTACCCCTGAAGGGGGCCAAATTACCGTCTCCATCGAACGGCAAGAGGATTGGCTTTTGATGCGGGTGGCCGATACCGGCATCGGAATTGCCGAAGAAGACCAACAAATTATCTTCGAAAAATTCCGCCAAGGCAGCACCGTGCTGCGAAGCGATTCGATGGCTAGGGAATACTCTGGCACTGGGTTAGGGCTGTCGATCGTTAAGGAATTATGCCGTCTGATGGGCGGAGAAGTGTCGGTGCAAAGCCAATTGGGCAAAGGGAGCATCTTTACTGTTCGGCTTCCCTGGATTCTGCCCAAGCAGCCACCTAAAGATCAGACTCTGGCCGACAGTATGTTCCAGTTCGTTCGCTCTGGGCTGGAAATGTCTAGAGACTTCACCACTGCTGCCGCCTCTTCGAACCTTCAATCGGCAGCAGCCGAAACAAGCTCAGCTCTGCCACCTGGCGATTGATTTGCAATATCGACTGGCACCTCTGCAGAATCCTGAACATCCAGTGAACTTTATGAACTTTTGATTCTTTAGTCATTCCGTTGTCCTACCTGGGTATCTACTATCTATTGGGTGCCAGCAATCTTAGCGCCCCTATATGTTGTGTTAGAGCCTTTCTGAAAAGAGATTTTGGCACCCTTGGCTGCCACGTTGTTTCCCCCACCAGGAGGCGCTACAGCCCAGGATTTGAGCACCTTGGCTACCCAGAACCTTCACCGGCCGTTGGAAAAGGAAGACTGGGTACCTCCTTTTCAGA